>SLNQ01000195.1 GCA_007132965.1 Gemmatimonadota bacterium
AAGACCCCGGAGGTCAGACCGTTTGACCCCTCTCCATGGCGTGCAGGGTGTCGATCATCTTCTGGGCCGACTCCTCCATGTCGATGACCAGGGAGTCGATCCGCGACACGAAGTAGTTGTGCGCGATGCTCACCGGAATTGCGATGGCCAGTCCCGTGGCCGTGGTGAGCAGGGCCACCTTGATTCCGCCCGCCACCAGGGTGGCCTCCACCTCACCGGCCACCTCGATGGCCTGGAAGGCGATGATCATCCCGATCACGGTGCCAAGGAACCCGAGGAGGGGCGCCACGTTCATGAGCGTGGCCAGGATCACCAGTCCCTTCTCCAGCTTCGAGAGCTCCAGGAGGCCCTGGTTCTCGATGGCCTTCATGACCCGGTCGGTCCCGTCGCTCCGACGTTCGAGCCCGGCGAAGAGGATGTTGGCGGCCGGCGAATCGGATTCGCGGCAGACCTCCATGGCTTCCTCGACCTTGTGCTCGGCCAGGAGCTGGTTGACTTCGCCCAGGATCTTCTTCGTCCGGCCAGTCTTCGCCATGAGGTCAAAGAACTTCCAGATAATGACGATGATGGCGATGACCACACACAGGCCGAGGGGCCAACGCATGAATCCCATCTCGTCCCAGACGAATACCATCTGCTCCGTAAACGTCATGTCGGGGGCATCAACCCCGGGAATCTGGAGCAATGCGCTGTAGAGATGCATGAGACCGACCAAGAGGACCTCCCGCCTTCGAAATGTGGCGACCAGATGAACGTGTTTTCCGGCCTATGCGACCGGCTTGACTTCGGTTTACCTCGAACTTCAACCGCTTTGTTTGGAAGGTGGCATAATGCGCCACCTCCTCCAACCTGTCAAGAGCGGGCGTCCGGGGATGTCGTCACCTTGATACACGCAACCCGCCATGTCTTTCCCTTCGCCTCGAGCCGCGGCACCACCAGGCGGCACTCGTCGTCCCGCTCCGGGTGGGGACATCGGGGATGGAAGGGACACCCCGACGGCGGCGACACCGGGCTGGGCACGTCGCCCTCCAGGACCGGCCCCCGGGCTTCGGTACGGCGGCCCGACTCCAGGCGAGGGGTCGCCGCCAGGAGAGCCCGGGTGTACGGATGCGCGGGCCGGCTGAAGATGACCGGAGCCGGAGCCAGCTCCACGATCCGTCCCAGGTACATGACCGCCACTCGGTCCGACACCTTCTCCACCACACTCAGGTCGTGGGCAATGAAGAGACAGGTGAGCCCGAACTCGCGCTGCAGGTTCCGCACCAGTCCCAGGATCTGCCGCCTCACCGGCACGTCCAGCGCCGACACCGGCTCGTCCAGGACCAGGAGCTCCGGCTCCACCGCCAGGGCCCGGGCGATCCCCACTCGTTGCCGCTGCCCTCCCGACAGCTCGTGGGGGTGTCGCTCCGCCAGATGAGGAGCCAGCTCCACCCTCTCAAGGAGGCGTCGCACCCGTTGACGACGTTCCGCGGCGTCAGCGGCCACTCCATGCACCGTGAGTACTTCGGCCAGCGCCGTGCCCACCTGCATTCGCGGATTCAGCGATGAGAAGGGGTCCTGGAAGACGATCTGGGCCCGCCGGCGAAACCTCCGGAGTTCCCCCGGCGCCATCTCCATGATGTCGCGGCCGTCAAAGTGGATCTCACCCGCGGTGGGCTCCACGAGTCGGAGGAGGGCCCGGGCGGTGGTGGACTTCCCACACCCCGATTCCCCCACCAACCCCAGCGTCTCGCCCCGCTTCAGGTCGAAGGACACCCCATCCACGGCTCTGAGCGTCTCCCTCTTCTGCCAAGGCCAGCCAGAGCGGAGGGGGAAGTGTTTCTGGAGCCCCCGAACCCTGACCAGCGGCTCGCCTTCCTGAACCGGGCTCATGGGACGTCCCCTTCGGAGCCCGCCGGGGGCGATCCGGCACCGGCGGCCGGCGACATCGCCGCGTACACGAGGTACCGGGTGTAGGGATGCCGCGGCTCGCGGAATATGGCCTCCACGGATCCCTCCTCCACGATCCGACCATGGCGCATGACCAGAACCCGCCGACAGCGCTCGGCCACCACCGCCAGATCATGGGTGATGAGGAGCATGGCCATTCCCCTCGAGCTGCGGAGCCGATCCAGGAGACCCAGAATCTGGGCCTGGGTGGTGACGTCCAGCGCAGTGGTGGGCTCGTCGGCAATGAGGAGCTCGGGTTCAGCCGCCAGGGTCATGGCGATCATGACCCGTTGGCGCATGCCTCCGGAGAGCTCGTGGGGGTACTGGGTCCGTCGCCGCCCGGGCTCCGGAATCCCCACCTCATCCAGGAGATCGACGCTCAGACGGCGGGCCTCACGACGCCTGACTCCCCGGTGCAGACGGAGCGCCTCCCCGATCTGCTCGCCCACCGTGTACACCGGGTTCAGCGAGCTCATGGGCTCCTGAAAGATCATCCCCACCCGACGCCCCCGAATGCTCCGCAGCTCACGGGCCGACGCACCCACCAGCTCCCGGCCGCCCAGCCGAATGGAGCTTCCCTCCTGGATCCGTCCCGGAGGCTCGGGCACCAGCCCCAGGATCGAGAGGGCCGTCACCGTCTTTCCGCAGCCCGACTCGCCCACCAACCCCACCACTTCGCCTTCCCCCACCGAAAACGAGACGCCGTCCACCGCCCGCACCGTTTCGGCATCGCCCTCGAACCAGGTCCGCAGATCGCGTACTTCCAGGAGGGTCATGGCGGTGCCTCAGCGACGCAGGCGGGGGTCCAGGGCGTCTCGAAGCCCGTCTCCCGCAAGGTTGAAGGAGAGGACGGTGGCCACGATGGCCAACCCGGAGAAGGTGGAGATCCACCACGCCCCCAGAAGGTGCGAGCGCCCTTCCGCCACCATGATGCCCCATGAAGGGGTGGGCGCCTGCACACCCAGGCCCAGAAAGGAGAGAACCGCCTCCAACACGATGGTGTCGCCGATCCCCAGGGTCGCCACCACCACCACCGGACCCATGACGTTGGGGAGAATGTGCCGGGCCATGATCCGGGTCCGGGAGAATCCCAGCGCCCGGGCCGCCTCCACGAACTCCCTCTCCCGCACGCTGAGGACCTCCCCCCGGACGATCCGGGCCACCTGGGGCCACTGGGTGAGCCCCAGCACCACCACGATCACCACCATGGAGGGCCGGAAGAGCGCGATGACGGCAATGAGAAGAACCAGGCGCGGAAAGGAGATCACCATGTCCACGAAGCGCATGACGAGGTCGTCGATGCGGCCGCCCGCAAAGCCCGCCACCCCTCCCACCAGGGTACCGATGCTCACGGCAATTCCCACCGCCAGAAAGCCGATGGCCAGCGAGATCCGGGCGCCGTACAGGAGTCGCGACAGAAGGTCGCGGGCATACTGATCGGTTCCCAGCAGGTGCTCGGGCGACGGTCCCACCAGCCGCCTGGTGACGAGATCTCCCTGCAGGGTGGGATCGAAGGGCGCCGCCAGGGGGGCCAGGAGGGCCACCAGAGTGAGGGTGATGACCGACACCGCTCCACAGACCGCCAGGCGGTTTCGCCGAAACGAGCGCAGGGCCAGCCTCCACGGCCCCGGCCTAACCTCCAGCGGGTCTCGGCGCACGTCCCGGAGGGACCAACCCCAGAGGCCCACCAGGACCAGCAGCAGACACACCACAGCCACCTGGTGATCCAGAGGTCCGAAAGGCGCCCTCAACACCCGGTTGCTTCGCAGCACCACGAGAGCCGCCAGGCCCACCCAGAGAGCCAGCGCGTATCCGCCCATGAGGAGCCGGCCCGCCAGGAGCTGGGGAAGCCCGGGCAGCACCACCGAAAGGGGAACGCCGCCCCGGTGCCGCGGCTGCCCGGGACCGGGGGGACGGGGCGGGAGCTGCGCCTCCCCTGCACCCACCTGGCTTTCCGGCGGGAGAAAGACGCTCCGGTCCCACGCCCCGTCCCGGCCTCCTTCGCCCTCTGCCGACCCATGGCGTCGGTCACTCATAGCGGATCCTGGGGTCCACCGCCGCATAAAGCAGATCCGCCATCAGGTTCCCCAGCACCACCATGACGGCAAAGACGAGGGCGCCGGCCATGACCACCGGGTAGTCCCGCTGGAAGATGGAATCCACCATGAGCTTCCCCATTCCCGGCCAGGCGAAGACCGTCTCGATGACCACGGTGCCGCTGAAGAGGACCGGCAGATAGAGCCCCAGGAGGGTGACCACCGGAATGAGGGCGTTGCGCAGTGCGTGCTTGAAGATGACGGTGCGCTCGGGAAGCCCCTTGGCCCGAGCGGTTCGGATGTAGTCCTGCCGGATGACCTCCAGCATGCTCCCCCGGGTGTAGCGGGCCACCCCCGCCGCCAGCACCAGGGCCAGCGAGACCGCGGGCAGCACCAGGTGCCGCGCCCGATCCAGCACCTGCTCCCACGCGCCCATGGCGTGGTGGTCCACCGAAACCATGCCCGAGGCCGGAAACCAGATGGGCCAACCCCACACGTTCCGGGCGTACAGGCTGAAGACGAGGATCAGCATGAGGGCGAGCCAGAACGAGGGCATGGAGTAGAAGAAAAGGCTGCCAACGCTCAGGGCGCCGTCCGTGAAGGAGTTCTGTCGGACCGCCTGCACCACCCCGATGAGGATCCCCGCCCCGAAGGCCAGAATCAGAGCCGAAAAGGACAGGAGGAGGGTGTTGGGAAGGATCTGGACGATGACGTCCCGGACGGGCTGGTTCCGGGAGAAGGAGACACCGAAGTCCCCCTGCAGCATGGCGCCCATCCACCGCACGTACCGTTCATACACGGGCCGGTCCAGTCCCATGTTCTGCCGAACCTGCTCTACCGCCTCCGGCGACACGCCTGGCGCGATGTAGAGGGAGGCCGGGTCCCCCGGCGCCAGGTGGACCACGAAGAACACGATGGTGGCCACCCCCAGGACCAGCGGAATCGCAGCCAGGAGCCGTCGGACGATGTAGCCGA
The DNA here is from genome assembly GCA_007132965.1 of Gemmatimonadota bacterium. Taxonomy (GTDB): domain Bacteria; phylum Gemmatimonadota; class Gemmatimonadetes; order Longimicrobiales; family Gaopeijiaceae; genus PWLA01. Next base: position 4,941 of record SLNQ01000195.1, read on the forward strand.
CCATCTACCGCCCCCGCCGAAGCTCCGCCGGGATCCACCAGTCGGCGACGCTCACCCACTCCCCGCGGGCGTCCATCCGCACCCCGTGGATCCGGTGGTTTACCCCCACGAGCCGCTGGGGAAAGAAGAGGAAGGTGAAGGGTTGCTCCTGGACCAGGAGCTCCTGGTAGCGATGCCAGTGCGGAAGCGCTTCGTCCCGATCCACCATCAGGGGGAGGGTATCCAGGAGCGCGTCCAGCTCGGCGCTCCGGGTGCCGGCCCACCCGTAGGGCCGGTCCGCGCTGGTGGAGTGGAAGAGATCCCGGTCATCCACCCTGAACTCGGTGACCCACGACATCACCACCCCGTCAAAGTCCCGCTGCTCGGGGTCGGTGACCCGCTGCACCAGGGTGGCCCACTCCAGCGCCTCAACCCGCACCCCTACCCCCACCTCCCTGAGCTGGGCCTGCATGATCTCGGCCACGTCCTGCCGCGGCCGACTCCCGGTGTTGTAGGTGAGGGTGATCTCCAGAGGGGTTCCGTCGGCCCTCTGGCGAACTCCGTCACCGTTGGGGGCCACCCACCCGGCCTCGTCCAGGAGCGCCCGGGCTCGCTCCGGATCGTGCGGGAGCGCGTCTTCGATCCCGGGGTGGTACGCCCAGTGGAACGGGGGGACGCCGGCATTCGCCACCCTCCCGTAACCCTGCAGGACGGCGTCCAGTATCTGCCTGCGGTTGGTGGCCAGGGTGAGGGCACGTCGGACCCGGGCGTCGGCCAGCTGGGGCCGGCGCTGATTCCAACCCACGAAGAGGTAGCTCCGGAAGGGCAAGGCCAGCAGATCCAGGTGATCCGCTTCGGCAATCCGCTCCGCCTGGTCGGGACTGGGGGTCGGCACCACGTCCACGCGCTCGGTGAGCAGCTCGGTGAGGAGGGTGGCTTCTTCCGGTACGATCCGGTACACGTAGCGATCCAGGTAGGGCGGCCCACCCAACGCCTCTGGAAAGGCCGGATTCCGAACGAAGCTCCACGAGGCGTCGGGACGGTGCTCCCGGAAGACGAAGGGGCCATTGCCCACCGGGCACCGGGTGCCGAACGGATGGTCGCCCAGCTCGGACGGAGGCACGTCGCCCAGGAGGTGCCGAGGCATGATGGGCAGGGCCCGCCACGGATCCAGGGGCTCGGCGTGGGGCTCCAGGTGGAAGCGAACGGTGTAGTCGTCCAGGACCTCCACACCCGCCTCGCCGGGCACGTAGCGCTCCCAGAACGCCGCATTGGGGAATCCGGTCTCCGGATCGGTGGCCCGGAGATAGGTGAAGGCTACGTCGTGCGCGGTGGTGGGCTCCCCGTCGTGCCAACGCACATCGTCGCGCAGGTGGAAGGTGAGCCGGGTCTGGTCGTCACTCAGCTCCCACTCCCGGGCCAGGTACGCCCGGGGCTCCAGTGACTCGTCGAACTGGATCAGGGTCATGAGGTTCACGAACGCCTGGTGCTGGGCCGCCCCGTGATCCGCCGAGACCAGGGCGTTCATCCCGTCTACCAGCTCGCCCACCCATCCCACCACCGCCGTGCCCCCGTAGCGCTCTCCCGAGGGCTGCTCCAGGTCCGCCAGGTGCGCGTCGACCCGGGGGAGCACTTCCTGACAGAACTCCGGGAGGCCCCGGAGCGCCCGCTCGGTGGGAGGAGGATCGGTGCACGCACCCGTCGCGAGAGCCACGACGAGCACCACGGCGGGGAGGCGGTGGCGCAGGGCCTCCCCCGCCGTCATGGCCGCCTCCGCTCCTGGGCGGGGATCCACCAGTCCGCGACGCTCATCAGATCACCCCGGACATCCATCTCCACCCCCTGGAGCCGCTCCGACACGCCGGCGAGACGCCGGGGAAAGAAGAAATAGGTGTAGGGCTGCAGCGCCACCACCCGCTCCTGGTAGCGGTGCCAGAGAGGGATCGCTTCTTCCCGGTCCACCACCACCTGAAGGGTGTCCAGGAGCTGGTCCAGCTCCTCGTCCACCACGCCTGAAAGCCCCATGGGCTGGTCCACGCTGGTGGAGTGGAACTGGTCGTAGTCCGAGACGTGGAGCGCAGTGATGATTGAGAGAACCGCCCCGTCGAAATTGCGTCGGTCCGGCGAGGTCATCTCGCCTACGAACGTCCCCCATTCCACTCCGTCGGGCTGCACCCCGACTCCGATCTGCGCCAGCTGGGACTGCATGATCTGGGCAATGTCCTGGCGCTGCTGGTTGCCCATGTTGTACGACACGGTGATCTCCAGCGGTCGTCCCTCCGGGTCCTCCCGGATTCCATCCGCGCCTCGCACCATCCAGCCGGCCTCGTCCAGCAGGCGTCGGGCCTCGTCCGGGTCGTGTCGCAGCGAGTCGGCCAGCCCCGCATGGTGGGCCCAGTGGAAGGGGGGAACGCCTGCGTTGGCCACATCGCCGAACCCGGCCAGGGTGGCGTCGATGATCTCCTGCCGGTTCACCCCAAGGGTCAGGGCCCGCCGCACCCGGGGGTCTTGCAGCTCGGGCCGACGGCTGTTCCAGACCACCGCCACGTACTCCCTGAAGTCGAAGTCCAGGAGGCGGGCGCCGTCGTGCTCCTGGATGCGAGACGAAGCATCGGGGTTCGGAGCCAGGTACACGTCCACGCTTCCCGTCAGGAGCTCGGTGAGGAGCGTTCCCTGCTCGGGGATGATCCGGTACACGTAGCGCTCCAGGTACGGCGGACCGCCCAGCTCGTCCGGAAAGGCCGGGTTGCGCACGAAGCTCCACGAGGCGTCGGGCCGGTGCTCCTGGAATACGAAGGGTCCGTTGCCCACCGGACAGCGGGTGCCGTACGGATGCTCCCTCAGCTCCGCTGGCGGGACGTCCTCCAGGAGGTGCCGGGGCATGATGGCGAGGAGCCGCCAGATCTCCAGGGGCTCGGCGTGGGGCTCCACCTGGAACCGGACCGTGTGGTCGTCCAGGACTTCCACTGCATCGGCGCCTCCCACATAGGGCTCCCACGACGACATGGAAAAGAAGCCGGTGGATGGGTCTGCGGCCCGGAGGTAGGTGAAGGCCACGTCGTGGGCCGTGGTGGGCCGCCCGTCGTGCCAGAACACGTCGTCCCGCAGATGAAACGTGAGCTCTCCGACCTCCGGATCGAACTCCCAGTCCCGGGCCAGGCGCGGCCGATAGTCCAGCTCGCCGTCCACCTGTACCAGGGTCATGAGGTTCATGAACTCCTGGTGTTGCCGGGCCATGTGCTCCGGGGTCACCAGGCTGTTCATCCCCCCGGTCAACTCACCCAACCCTCCCACCACGGCGGTCCCCCCGTACCGCTCGCCGGTGGGCTGGTCGAACCGCTCCATGTGGGCCTCCACCGCCGGAAGCACTTCCTGGCAGAAGACGGGCATGTCCCGGAGAGCTCGTTGGTCCGGGTCCCCGCAGGCCACAAGAAAACCGCACCCCAGAATGGCGAGAGCCAGAGCCTTGATGCGGGAGCTGGGGAGTCGCATGGGGCGCTCTTTAGATAGGGGTCGGCCGGGCCCCGGGAGGGCGCCGGCACTCGGAATGGGCAACGGGATACGTACAGAGAGGATGGGTCCGGGGATGGAGAGCATGCAAGCGGTCCACCGGCCACCTCCTCACCTTCGCCAGGTCCAATCCGGCGATTCGTACTGCCGAAGCAACGATTCGGCCGTGTCCGTCTCTTCGGGCCGACGCCGGTCCCGACGCCATCGCCCCCCCAGCGCACCGGCCACCGCCGCCTCCACGGCTGCGGCCACGGCGGGGAAGGAGACGGGCCCGTCCACCAGCTCCGTCAGGGTCACGCCCTCCTGCTCCCGGTTGGCTTCATCCAGCCGTCCCTCGCCGGCCAGCGCCGAGAGCCGAACCGAGGCCGGTCCAAGCAGGAGGGAACCATGCTGGAGGAGCGTCTCCCCCATTCGCACCTGGGCGCTTCCCGCCAGCTTTCGCCCCTGAACCTCCACCTCTCCTGCGGCAGGCAGCCGGAAGCAGGCGCCGGCATCCGGAGATGGAGTGCGGCCCCTGGCCACCGCGGTGGAGGCGCTCACGCCCAGCGACCGGAGCGCTTCCACCAGCGCCTG
>SLNQ01000013.1 GCA_007132965.1 Gemmatimonadota bacterium
CTCCACTGGGACTCGAAGCAGGCCATGGCCTCGAGCCTCTGATCCATGTGGTCGCTGACGTCGACGACGAACGACGGCGTTGGAGCGTCTTCCCGGAAGGCGAGGGCGTGCACCACCTTCAGCGGCCGGTGGGGTGTGCCCGGGAGGTCCGCTTTGCGGAGGCCGGCCAGAAAGGCGCCGTCCACGACCATCCGAGCGGCTTCCCGATGATCGGGGTGTCGGCCCTCGAGCCAGTGGGTGACCACCACTCTGGGTCGAAGCTCTCGAAGGTGGGCGGCGACCTCCATTCGTTGGGAAAGGGTGTTCTGGAGGCCGGCATCGGGCAGGTCGGCGTTCAGGCGCCTCTCCACGCCCAGCACTTCGGCAGCGGCCTCCGCCTCCCGGGCCCGGATCTCCCGGGTGCCGCGGGAGCCCATCTCTCCCCGGGTCAGGTCAAGGATTGCCACCCTCTCTCCCAGGGCAACGCTCCGGGCCAGCGCTCCTCCGCAGAGGAGCTCCGCGTCGTCAGGATGGGCAAATACCGCGAGAACGTCGAGGTCGTAGCTCATGGGTTGGGATGGTGGAGGACGTGAGGAGAGGGTCAGCTGAGCTCTGCGTCGGCTTCGACCCCCGGCGCCGGGCTATTCTGCCCTCAGGGCCCGCACCGGTTCCATTCGGGCGGCTCGGGCCGCCGGAATCAGTCCGAACAGCATACCGGTGACGACGGCCATGGCCAAGCTCGCGGCTACGGCCCACATGGGGATGGAGGCGGGAATGGGGGTCAGGGCCGCGACGCCCCAGGCCAGGCCGGCGCCTGCCAGGAGTCCTGCACCACCTCCCAGGAACGTCAGCACACCCGCCTCCACGAGGAACTGCCACAGGATCTCGGGTCGAGAGGCACCGACGGCCTTTCGGATCCCGATCTCCCGGGTGCGTTCGGTGACCGAGATCATCATGATTCCCACCACGCCCACGCCCCCCACCAGGAGCCCCACCGACGAGAGAGCCAGCATCACGGCAAAGAAGACGGCGGTGAACTCGTCGAAGAATTCCAGGAGCTGCGTCGATCGCATGACCGCGAAGTTGTTGGCCTCCCCCGGCGCCAGGCCCCGCATGGTGCGCATCGTGCCGATCACCTGGTCCTCGGCCACAGACTGGTCCACGTCGGCCCGGGGGACCACCGCCAGCTGGAGCCAGTCCTCCGAGATGGTCAGGCGCTTTACCGCCGTCGTATGGGGTACGATGGCGAGATGGGGATCCTGGCCTTCGAAGAGGTTCTCCGCCGGGTCGAAGACACCCACCACCGTGAGGGGGATCGCCCGATTCTCCCCGGACGAGGCCCGGATCCGCTCTCCCACCGCCCCCCGGTTCTGGAAGAGGTCCTGGGCGAGTTGTCTCGAGAGGACCACTACGCTGCGGGCCTCCTGAACCTCGGCGGGAACGAAGTTGCGTCCCGCCATGAAGCGGCCTGCCCGGAAATCGGGCCAAGAGGCCGCTTCGCCGGTGGCCTGGATGCCGGTGACCCGCGTTCCCCCGTGGTTCAGGGTGAGACCTCCGCCCATCACGGGATTCTGGAACGGAATGGTGATCACCGCCCGCTCTACTCCGGCCAGGGCGTCGATGCGGCGAGCCTCATCCTGGGTGATGGGTGGTCGGTTCCACCAGGGCGGACGTCCGGTACCGTCCTGTACCAACTGGACGTCCGAGAGGTCGAACCGCATGACGTAGAAATTTCGGGGTCCCGCGCTCTCGATCCCCTCGGCCACGGAAGCCCGGATTCCGCTGATGAGGGCCGCCATGACCACCACGACCATAACCCCGATGGCCACCCCCAGAATGGTGAGACCCGAACGGAAGAGGTTGGCGCGTACGGAGTTGAGAGCGATGCGTATTCCTTCGCCCACGCCGTACACGATCCGGCCAAGGGTGCGGAAGCTATTCATACCGGAGGGCCTCCACCGGATCCATTCTGGACGCCTGAAGGGCCGGGTAGACGCCGGCCACGATCCCCACGATGAGTCCCAGCGCCACGCCCAGCCCGATCCAGTGGGGGGCCACTGCTGCCGGGAGGGGGGTGAAGCTCCGGACCATCCAGGTGAGGCCGATTCCGATCCCCACCCCGATGACTGCGCCCACCCCGGAAAGGGTGGCCGATTCAACCAGGAACTGGCTCACGATGTCCCGTCGTCGAGCCCCGATGGCCATCCGCACCCCGATTTCCCGGGTGCGCTCCATCACCGACATGAGCATGATGTTCATGATCACGATCCCGCCCACCACCAGAGAGATGCCTACGAGTCCGGGGAGGGCCAGGAAGAGGATCGTGGCGATCCGGTCCCAGAAGGCCAGTGCGTCGTCGGAGGTCTCCACCTCGAAGTTGTTGGGTTCGGTGGGGCGAAGGCCGCGGGCCAGACGGAGCGCGATCTCGGTTTCAGCCTGGGCGGCCCGGACATTCCCGGGGTCCAGGGTCTGGACGGCGATGTTTCCCACGGCACGTGGATAGGTCAGGAACCGGGTGACGGGGGAGCGGGCCGGGACCAGGGCCACGTTGTCCATGGAGATGCCGAGGAGGGTGCCCTGTTCCTCCAGGACCCCCACCACCCGGAAGGGAAAACCCCGGATACGGACGCGCTCCCCGAGGGGACTCCTGTCGCCGAAGAGGGCCTCCGTCACGCTGCTCCCGAGGATCACCACCGGCACGCCGCGAGCGGCTTCCTGGGTAGAGAACGGGCGCCCCTCCTGGACCCTGAAGGTCCGGATCTCGAGGATCTCCTCCGAAATGGCCGTGACCTGGATCCCCTCCGCGGCAATTCCGTCGGGGCTCCGAAGCTCGGCCTGCAGTCGGGTCTCGACCCCCACCCGGGCCGGCATGCTGAGAGCGTTGCGGATCGCATCGGCCTCCTCGTGGGTGAGCCGGGGACGCCGCTCCCACTCCCGCCACTGGCTCTCCTGGGTCGCCACCTGGACCGAGGGCGTTCGCTGGACCTGGATCGTATTCATCCCGAACACCTGCTGGGCGAAATCCTCGGAGATGTAGCGGTCCATGCCCTCCACCACGCTCACCACGACGACCAGGAACATGACCCCGATGACCACCCCCAGAAGGCTGAACGAGCTCTTCAGCTTCTCCTGGCGGATCTGGTGAAAGGCCAGTCGGACCCCTTCGAGAAAGTGCATGGCGCTCCTTGGCGGCGTCCGCTTAGCGCCGGTTCGGGGAGGACTCCGCGAGCTGCACCGTCTGCCCGTCCCGGAGCTCCTGGATCTCCTGGAATGGGCCGCTCACCACTGAATCACCGGGGGAGAGGCCTGAGACGACCTCGAAGTGTTCGCGGCCGGTGATACCGATTTCCACCGGGGTGAAGTGGGCCTGGCCATTCCGTACCACGAAGACCCCTTCCAGCTCTGGGGCGTCCTCGTCGTCGGCGTCCTCATCCTGGCTCCGGGTGGTGACGGCAATGATGGGTACGGCCAGGACTCCCGGTCGCGCTTCCACCACGATGTCGGCGGTAGCCGAGAGGTCGGGGCGGAGCGCTTCCGGCGGATCCAGAAGGGTGAGGACGACCTCGTAGTCCACCGAACTGCCCTGTCCCGTGGCGCCGGTCTGGTTCCGGATCGCCGAGTGCCCGATCTTGGCCACGCGGGCGCCGTAGCTGTTTCCGGGGAAGGCGTCTAGCTCCACCATGGCCGAGTCGCTCACGGACACCCGGGGGATGTCCGTCTCGTCGACGGACAGGACGGCCTCCACCACCGAGAGATCGCTGATGGTCATGAGGAGGGAGCCGGGGTTGTTCATGGTCCCCACCACGACGGTCTCGCCCTCCTCGATGTCCAGCCGGGTGATCCGGCCCGAGATGGGGGCCCGGATCGTGGTCCGGAGCAGGTCGTCCTCCGCTTCCTCCACCCCGGCTCGGGCCTGATCGACTCCGTGCTCGGCAGACTCCAGGAGCGAGCGCTGGACCTCGACCTGGGTTTCGGCTTCCTGAAGCGCCTGTTCCGTCACGAGTCCGGGATCCCGGTCCCGGAGCGCCTCCAGGCGGTCCAGTTCCCGTTGGGCCTGGAGGTAGCCGGCCCTCTGCTGGGCTACCTGAGCGGAGGCCTGGCTGAGGGCGGCTCGGGCCCGGGCCACCTGGGCCTGCAGTCGGCTGGGATCGATGACCAGGAGGGTCTCGTCTCGCTCCACCTCGTCCCCTTCATTCACGTTCAGCTGGATCACACGGCCCTGAACATCCGACGAAATGTTGACCTGGCGGCGGGCCCGGACGACGCCGGTGGCGGTGATGGTGGAAACCAGGTCTCGTTCACCGATCTGGGTGACCCGTACCTCGACTCCGCGATCCTGGGACTGGGCGACGACGATGGTGGCGACGACCCCGAGCACCGCCACGAAGACGACCGTCAGGAGGACCTTTCGGCGTCGGTTCATCTTGTAATGCTCCGTGATTCAGTGCAGGTGTAGTGTTCGGATGTCGGGCCTGCTCCCCCTGGGTGGACCGTGCACCACAGGTCCTCGGAGCCAGTTGGCTGGCCGGTGAGGGGGGGCGGTTCCGGGAAGCATCCGGTTGGGAACGTACGGAAGACGCGGCGGCCGGTGCCACCTGAGGTGTCTGCCGCGAGGGACCCAGGCACGGCCACGGATCCTACACCACTACGGAGGACACGCCCGGAATTCTTCAGTCGGGATGATTTGCCCGTCGCGAGAGAGGAGGATGGCCGGGTCCAGCCCGCGCTCTGGGACCTTCTTCCTGCCGACCCCGTCAGGGCAACTGCTCCCGCTCGGCCATGTAGCCGCGCTCAGCGTACTCCAGCCGCAGCACCCGCCCCTCACCGTCGACCCAGAGCTCCCGGGTCTCGCCACTCCCCTCGAGTCGGTAGTGTCGAGCCGTGGTGCTCTGTCCCCCGATCTGAATCTGCTCGTCCCCCAGAAACGTGACCGACAGATTGAACTGCTGGCCCTCACGGGGTACGATGACAGGAACGGTCCCGCCCTCGAGGCCGACCCTCGATGTGACGAAGTAGTATTGGTGCGCCACGTCAGTGTCCAGGAGGATGGTGCCGGGGGTGGCCCGATGTTCGCGCTCCTGTTCCCCCCGCTCCGAAGAGATCCGTGTCCGATAGCGGCGGTCCCCCAGCTCGACCCGGATCTCTTCCTGGCGGTGGCCGGTGACCCTGATCTGGTAGGCCGAGACGGTCATGTCCGATCCGGAAGCCTGGAGAGCCGGCCGGAGATCCACCCGTCCCTCGGGGACGTCCATCTCGATCTCGGCGGTGGCGATGACCTGAGCTTCGGCCCCGGATCCGGCGCGTCGAATGGCGAAGGTTTCGGTGCCCACCTGCGCACCGTCGATGAAGATCCGCATGGTGCCCTCGTCGAGGGTCACACTCTGGGATTCCACCGTGCCCGGCACGAGGAGAGCGGACAGGATGAGGCCTGGAAGCAGGAACCGAACAGAAGACATGGGTTTCCCGTGGTGGGGGGTGAACGGGAGCGCAACACCGTTGGAACGGGTACTTCGCGGTATGACCGGAGTCAAATGCGGCCTCTCTGAGGCCGGGTGTCGAAACGGAACCGAATCGGTACTCGTGCTGTTACCCTGAGCAGGGGTGTCCGGTCCGCCTGACCCCGTCGTGGGCGTGAACACACCGCAGATGGTGCGATGCCCAGCACCCGCCATGACTCCTCACACTGCCCCCTGAACCGGCACACGCTTTGTCTCGACACCAGATTCTTCCGCTCCTCTGCTTTCTCGGGGCCCTGGTGGCGATGGGCGTCTGGATCGCAGGAGCCGGTCCCTGGTTCCTGGTCCTGGCCACTCTCGGGATCGGAGCCAGCGTACTGGCGGGTCCGCCGTCCGGGCGCCCTGCGGCGTTCTGCCTCGCCTTCCTCCTCCTTGGAATCACCCTGGGGTTCGCCGCCGAGGGAGACCTGCGCCGGTTCTCGGCCAACTGGGATCAGCATGTAGAGGACTGGGAGGCCAGGGTTCAGGACGACCTGGACCGGGATCTGGACTCGCTTCTTCGGAGAACCGAGGCCGCAGTGGAGCGAGCCGGCGGCGCGTGGGGAGCGGCGACCCCGGGAGAACGACCGACGCTGCCAGGGGGACTCGTTGGGGAAGGAGTGAACGGGGTGGCCGTTTTCGGGCCCGCCGGCGAGCTTCTGGCATGGGATGGCTCACACCAGGGGCCCTTTCCTGACCGGGCCCGCTCCGGCGAGGAGCGGTACCTGTACGAAGACGGCGCCCTCTTCGGGTACCTCTACGTGACCCATCCTCTTCCGGACGCTCGGGGCACCGCAGTGGCGGCGGCGCTACTTCGAGCGGATCTACCTCCAGGGCTCGACCGGGACCGGGACGACTTCGCCTCGCGCTTTCTCGATCGGCGGGGTGCTCGAATCCACATCTCCCGGGAAGATCGGGTGGAGGCCGAGAGTGTCTGGGATCTGCGGTGGGAGGACCAGGTCCTCCTTAGCGTCACCCTCACTCCCCTCTCTGAAGCGGATTCGTTGGAGAACCGGGCCCTCTGGTGGCAACGGGGCGTGGTCGTCCTCCTGCTTCTGGCCTGGCTCGCCGGGCTGAGATGGATTCGGGGGTCCGCAGTCGGGATGGCGATGCACGGAACCGCGCTCGCGGCCCTCCTTCTGGTTCTTCCGCTGGGCAGACTCATGGGAGCTCCGGAGCTGTTTTCTCCGGGCGGCCTGCTTCTGCCAGGCGTTCCGGGTGTGACCTTGGGGCACCTGCTGGTACTGGCGGTGTCGGCCATCTTCTTTCTGGGAGCGGCTCAACGGCACCCGGTCTCCGGCCTGTCCCCCTGGATCACGATTCCAGCCGCAATCCTCCTGGCGGTGGGGATCATGGCCGGAATGGCCGAAGGCTCGTCCCCCGAGCTCCTCTCGGAAGGCGAGTGGGGGTGGGTCACCTTCCAGGTGGTGGCGTGTCTTCTGGTGGGTCTCCTGTTCACCCTGGCCCTCCTCCTCACGCGGGCCTCCGAGAGCAACCGGCTCGGTGTGGCCTTGCTGGTGGGGAGTCTGGGGGTCGTGGTGGTTCTGGCGGCGTTCGGGGCGTGGCGAGTCCGGACGGGACCGGAGATTCCGATGTGGTTTGCCGTTCTCTGGATCGTTCCCCTGGTCATGGCCGCGGTGACGCTTCCCCCCGGTCGGCGATGGGGGGACGGAGTGGTCCACCTGGCCCTTGGCCTTACCCTCGCTGCGGGGCTCACCCTTCCGTGGGCCTGGTCGCTTCGGGTGGAAGCCCAGATGGCGGTTGCCGAGGAGGAGGTGGAGCGTCTGGGCACCCGCCCGGATCCCTTCCTGGAGTTTCTCCTGTTGCGAGCGGGAGAAGAGGCACAGGAGCTCGCCGCTACGGGCCGGAATGCGGTGGAGACCCTCTACGGTGCGTGGGTTCACAGCGGACTCGCGGCAGAAGGGGTACCGGTGTGGCTTACGGTCTGGTCGCCAGACGGGGAGGCACAGGAGGAGCTCCGGATCGGAGTGACCGGGGAGCGTCCGGACCTGCCGCCGGACCTGGTGCAGCAGGCCGTCATGGAGAACGAGGTCCGCCTCCGGGGCTTCGATCTGGCCGACGTACACTACGTATCGGTAGCTCCCCTCTCCCGGGGCGCCGTGATCTCGCTGGTGGTTCCGCCTCGCCGGACCCTGGCTGCCCGGTCGCCCCTGGGTCCCCTCTTCTCGCCGGCCCGGGACGAGCCGGATCCCCTGGTCCTGATCCCCCTCATGCCCGGCGAGGCGCCGGGGGCCACCGAGGGGGTCGAATGGGTGCAGGCACCGAACGGGTGGCAGGGGGAGCTGTATCTGGCGTTCCCCGACGAGATCTACCATGGCCACTACCTGTTGGATCTCCCCGGTCGGGCGCTCGTCGTGGCCCGAAGTACGCTGCTTCTGCTCCTGGCGCTGGGCGGCGGGATCCTGGTGTGGGGAATTGGAAGAAGGATGGTTCGGGGGGACGGCACGATCCCTGGGGTGCTGGGACCGTGGATCAGCTCGTTCCGGGGCCGAGTGACCCTGGCTCTCTTCGCCTTTTTCCTGGTCCCATCGGTGGGTTTTGGGACGCTCGCCTACCAGACCCTCTCCGGCGCCGCCGTCCGTACGGCCGAGACGCTGGCTGAACGAGCGGTGGAGGAGGCGGCCAGCTGGTACGGAGAAGTGGGTGGGGCCATGGACGTGCTGGCCCGCCGGGCGGGCTCCGATCTCCTCCTCTACGAAGGGGGCGAGCTGGTGGCGGGCTCTCTTCCGGAGCTGGCCGACCTGGGCCTCTACCAGGGATGGTTGCCTCCCGAGCTTCACCGGCGGCTGGCGGAGGGGGAGGGGCTCATGAGCACCACCACGGCCTCCCTGGGAGGCTGGGAGTACGTGGTGGCGTATCGGCGGATCGTAGGAGGCCAGGTCTTGGCCGCGCCGGCGCCCCTGCAAGCCGGCGCCACGGCACTTCGCCAGCGAGACGTGGCCGATCTCATCGGGTTCGCGGTGGTGGTGGGCGCCGGGCTGTCGGTCCTCTTGTCGCTCCTGGTGGGCCGTGCCCTGACCCGACCGATCCAGACCCTCCGGATCGCCTCGGAGCGTGTGGGGGCCGGAAACATGGGGGTGCATCTTCCCGAAGATCGAACCGACGAGTTCGGGGCGGTCTTCGGAGCCTTCAACCGCATGGTGGACCGTCTGGGTCGAACCCGAAAGGCCCTGATCCGCAGCTCCAGGCGAACCCGGGCCATCGTGGAGGAGGTGGCCACCGGCGTGGTGGCACTGGATCCGGAAGGGAATGTGACGCTGGCAAACCCCCGAGCCGAGCGCCTCCTGGGCGTACCCCTCTCCCGTCGCCAACCCCTGCCGTTGGGTGAAGGGGCCGATGCACCCCGTTCGGTCCTGGCCAACTGGGTGGAGCGGTACATGCGGGATGGTCTACAGGAGGCCACCACCGAGCTCCAGTTCGGTGATCGGCGCGTCCGGGTCCGGGCGCGCCGGGTGAGCCGTCAGGGCCCACCGGGGAGCGCCGTGGTGAGCCTCGAGGACGTGACCGACGAGCTGCGCACGGAACGGATCCTGGCCTGGGGTGAGATGGCCCGTCAGGTGGCCCACGAGGTCAAGAATCCCCTCACGCCCATCAAGCTCGGCGTACAGCACATCCAACGGGCCTGGCAGGACGATCGCACCGACTTCGACCGAATTCTCGAACGGAACGCCCAGGCCATTCTGGCCGAGATCGAACGCCTGGCCGGGATCGCCTCGAGCTTTGCTCGGTTCGGTGCGCCTTCTGCCCTGGGCGGTGAGCCGCTGGAGGCGGTGGACGTGGCAGAGATCATGCAGGAAGTCCTGGCCCTGTACCATGCCGGCGACGGTCCGGTGAGCTTCCACTTCGGCCCGGTGGGGGACCTTCCTCCGGTGTCGTCCCGGGCAGGTGAGCTGAAGGAGGTTCTGATCAACCTCCTGGAGAACGCCCGGGAGGCCCTTCCGTCGGGTGGCACGGTGGAGGTGGAGGCGGGCGAGGTGGAGGGGGGCGTGGAGATCCGAGTCGTGGACGACGGCGTTGGGATTCCCAGGGAACTCCTGCCCCGGATCTTCGAACCCCACTTCTCGACCCGGTCCGGCGGGTCGGGACTCGGACTGGCCATCGTGCGGCGGTTGGTGGAGTCGTGGGATGGGAGGGTATGGGCCGAGAGTACCCCCGGCCGGGGTACCACCATGACGGTGAGACTCGAGGTGTGGACTGATACTCCGGAGCGGGGGGCTGACGGAGCGCCCTCGGAACCGTAACTTAGATACGCTCGACCTTCCTCATCGTTCGTGGAGGACCATGCCACAGTCTACTTCGCCTCCTTCGGATCGCCGGAGCATGCCGGGTCAACCCCACATCCACCGAGGGTCGTCCAGTCGGCAGCTCTCGCCGGAGCAGCTGGTGGACTGGCTGGCTGCGCAGAAGGGAGCGTTGGCGGACCGCTGGCTCCTGGAGATCCGCTCCAGAGTCGAGGATCTGGAGCCTCACGAGGAGGAGTTGCTGGCGGAGTTCCTGCACCTGCTGACATCTTTCCTGCCCCGGGCCATGGGGGTCTACAGGGACCAGGTCAATCCCATTTACCACCAGGCCGCGGAGCTCTATGGTCACCTGGCTGCGGTGCGCGGTCTGGCAGCCGGTGAGGCGGTGGAGGAGGTGCAACTCCTGCGCGAGGTGGTCTTGCGGTTTCTCTACCGCGATCCGCCGGCTGCTGGAGCGGGCCTGGGCCTCCGGGAACTCCTGCAGCTCTCACGGCTCATCGATCGGCTGGTGACCCACACCAGCGTGGGACACACCGACACCCTCTTCTTCAATCTCTTTCACGGCAACGGCGTCCCCGAAGCGGCCACCCGGGAGGTGCTCGACGAGGTCCGGGATCAACTCCGGGCACTGGGACAGGAGCTCCGGGATATCCAGACCCTGGAAGAGGGCGGGGTGGTGGTGGATTGAAGGGGGGCTCGGGTGTCCCTTCCCCGTCCCCGGAGTCTCGCCGGACGGGAGACATGGAGCCTGTGGAGTTCAGGCGCTGGGCCGAGGAGCTGGCCCAGTGGATCTCCACCTATCTTGAGGAGCTGGATGGCTACCCGGTGCTGTCCCGGAGCCGGCCCGGAGACCTGAGGGCCAGACTTCCAGACGAGGCTCCGGAGGAAGGGGAGCCCATGGACCGGATCCTCTCTGACTTCTACGAGCTGGTTCTGCCGGGCATCACCCACTGGAACCACCCCTCCTTTTTCGCCTATTTCGCCGTCACCGGCTCCGGGCCGGGGATCCTGGGCGAGATGCTGGCTGCGTCGTTGAACGTGAACGCCATGCTCTGGCGAACCTCACCGGCGGCCACCGAGCTCGAAGAGCACGTCACCGACTGGCTGCGCCGGTTGTTGGGGCTTCCCGAGGGATTTCGGGGCGTGATCCAGGATACGGCGTCCACCTCGTCGTTGGTGGCACTGGCGGCAGCCCGGCATCGGGCGTTTCCCCAGGCGCGTGAGGAAGGACTTTTCCATGGGCCGCCGGGACGGGTCTACGCTTCGGCCGAGGCTCACTCCTCCATCGAGAAGGCGGTGGTGACTCTGGGCCTGGGCCGGCAGGGACTCCGGAAGATTTCCACCGATTCGGCCTTCCGGATGGATCCTGAGGCCCTGGACCTGGCCGTCCGGGACGACCTGTCCAGGGGTCTTCGACCCGTCGCCGTGGTGGCCACCCTGGGAACCACGTCCACCACGTCGTCAGATCCCCTGTCCCCCATCCGAAAGGTGGCCTCCGAGCATGGGCTCTGGCTGCACGTGGACGCAGCCTATGCCGGAGCGGCGGCCATGGTGCCTGAGCTCCGTGCCCCCTTCGCCGGCTGGGAGGAGGCCGACTCCGTGGTCTTCAACCCCCACAAGTGGCTCTTCACCCCCGTAGACTGTTCCGTCCTGCTCATGCGCCACCCCGAGGTGGTGCGGGACGCCTTCTCGCTGGTGCCGGAGTACCTGAAGAGCTCCCCGGGAGAGGAGGCCACGAATCTCATGGACTACGGGGTGGCCCTGGGCCGCCGATTCCGGGCCCTGAAGCTCTGGTTCGTCCTGCGCTGGTTTGGCGCCGCGGGCATCCGGGATCGGATCCGTGCGCACGTCGAGCTGGCCCGCGGGTTTGCCCGGGAGGTGGATGCGGCTCCGGACTGGGAGCGCGGGGCGCCCGTCCCTTTCTCCACGGTGGTCTTCCGCTTCCGACCCCCGGAGACGGACGAGTCCACCTGTGACCGGCTGAATCTGGCCGTCATGGAACGAGTGAATCGTACCGGCGAGGCGTTCCTGTCGCATACCGCGCTGGACGGTCGGACCTGGCTGCGACTCTCGGTGGGCAATCTGCGGACTCAGAAATCTCACGTGGACCGGGCCTGGACGCTCCTCCGGGAGGCGGCCCGGGAGGAGCGTCGCTGACCATTTCCCGGCCGGCCTTCTACAACTCCTTCACCTCCCGGGCCAGATCCGAGATGGCTTCCCGGGCGTCGCTGAAGAACATGAGGGTGTGGTCCAGATAGAAGAGAGGGTTGTCGATCCCGGCGAAACCCGGGCTCAGACTCCGCTTGATGACCACCACGTTCCCCGCCCGGTCCACGTCCACGATGGGCATTCCGGCAATAGCGCTGTCAGGCTTGCGGGCCTCAGGGTTGACCACGTCGTTGGCGCCCACCACCACCGCCACGTCGGTCCGTTCCATGGCCCCGTTGGCGTCGTCCAGGTCCAGCAGGAGCTCGTATGACACGTCTGCTTCGGCCAGCAGGACGTTCATGTGACCCGGCATGCGGCCGGCCACCGGATGGATGGCGAAGACCACCTCCACGCCCCGTTTTCTCAGAAGATCGGTCAGCTTCTTCACCTCGTGCTGGGCCTGGGCCACCGCCAGCCCGTAACCCGGCACGATGATGACTCTGGAGGCGTAGCCCAGGAGCATGGCCACCTCCTCGGCGCCGGTTCTTCGCACGATGCGCTCTCCCTCGTCCCCGGCGGCGACGGTGCCGCCTCCTCCAAAGGCTCCGAAGGCCACGTTGGCCAGCGAACGGTTCATGGCCCGGCACATGAGCTGGGTCAGGATGAGCCCCGCTGCACCCACCAGTGCCCCGGCCAGAATGAGGAGCGGGTTGCCCAGGACGAAGCCGGCGGCGGAGGCGGCCAGCCCGGAATAGGAGTTCAGGAGCGAGACCACCACCGGCATGTCGGCCCCGCCGATGGGGATCACCAGAAGGATTCCCAGGAGGAAGGCCAGGCCGCCCATGGCCAAGAGCATCTCCGGGCCCACCTCGCCCAGGATCATCATGACTGCGCCGGCCAGGAGCGCCAGGAACACGAGGCCGCTCACGAGCTTCTGCAGGGGAAAGGTGACGGGACGCTGGGTCAGCAGGTCCTGGAGCTTGCCGAAGGCCACCGCCGAGCCGGAAAAGGTGACGGTCCCCACCAGGATCCCGATGGCCGCCGCACCCGCCTCCGCCGCACCGGGGTTGGCCCCGCCCTCCCTCAAGAGCTCGGCCGCGGCCACCAGGGCCGAGGCGCCGCCGCCGAAGCCGTTGAAGACGGCCACGAGCTGGGGCATGGCCGTCATCTTCACCAGGCGGGCCAGGAGGGCACCGATGACGGTGCCGACCACCAGTCCGGCGGCCAGCGTCCCATAGCTGATGATCTGCTGATCCAGGAGGGTGGCCACCACCGCCAGGAGCATGGCCCCGGCGGCCATGGCGTTCCCCTGGGGCGCGGTGACCGGCGAGCTCAGCCGCTTGAGTCCCAGGACAAAGAGGAAGCCGGAGACGACGTAGACGAACTCCACAGCGAAGGGTGGCACGGTGGCGCTCCCGGGGGTGAGGGGGTCAGTCCTGCTTCCGGAACATGCTGAGCATGCGGTGGGTCACGAGAAAACCGCCCACCACGTTGATGGTGGCGAAGACCACGGCGGCCGTTCCCAGGATCACCGTCCAGCGACCGCCGCCTTCGCCCACCACGAGAAGCGCGCCCACCAGGGTGATCCCCGAAATGGCGTTGGCCCCCGACATGAGGGGTGTATGGAGGGTCGGAGGGACCTTCCGGATGAGCTCGAAGCCCACCATCATCGAGAGGACGAAGACATACAGTCCCAGGATCCAGGCGCCCATTCGCGTTACTCCCCGTTGTTGTTGTCCCTGTCGCCCCGGGAGCGGGTCGCTCCGTTCCGGGCCACCAGGATCGAGTCCACGATGTCATCGTCCAGCGGAAGGTGCAGCTCGCCGTCCCGGACGAGGTGCTCCAGAAGGGCCGTGACGTTGCGTCCGAACATCTCGCTGGCGTGCTGTGCCAGCTCCGAAGCCAGGTGGATTGGTGCCGCAACGGTCACGCCGTGGTGAGAGGCGGTGCGCCCTGGTTCGGAGAGCTCGCAATTTCCCCCGGTCTCGGCGGCCAGGTCCACCACCACCGATCCGGACGACATCCCTTCCACCATGCGGCTGGTGACCAGGATGGGGGCGGCTCGGCCCGGGATCTGGGCGGTAGTGATGACCGCGTCGGCCTTGGGGACATGCTCCCCCAGGAGCTGAAGCTGCCGTTCTTCCTCGGTCCCGCTGAGCTTCCGGGCGTATCCGCCCTCGGCCTCGGCCTCTCCTGGCAGCTCTGCCTCCAGGAAGGTGGCGCCAAGGCTTCGAACCTGCTCCGCTGCCGCAGCTCGGATGTCGTAGCCCTGTACCCGGGCGCCCAGGCGGCGGGCGGTGGCAATGGCCTGCAGGCCGGCCACTCCGGCGCCCAGCACGAGGAAGCGCGCCGGCCTGATGGTGCCGGCGGCGGTGGTGAGCATCGGAAGAAACCGGGGAAGGTGACGGGCGGCCAGGAGGGTAGCACGGTAGCCGGCCACCGTGGCCTGCGAGGAGAGGGCGTCCATGCGCTGAGCACGGGTCGTGCGGGGCATCCGTTCCAGGGCAAGCCCGTCGATCTTCCGGCGGGCCAATTCCTGCGAGAGGTCGTGGTCCGAGGGCGAGAGAAAGGAGACGAGAAGGGCGCCGGCAGGAAAGGCGTCCAGCGCCCGAGGGGTGGGGGGGCGTACCCCGAGCACCACGCGGGACTCCGAGAGGAGCTGTTCCCGGCTCGCTTCGACCCGGGCGCCTGCTTGCCGGTAGTCATCGTCGGACCAGCCGGCTCCCTCGCCCGCCCCGGACTCGATCCCCACGCTCAGCCCCGCGTCGGTCAGGGCCCGGAGATTGGATGGGGCCAGGGCGACCCGTCGCTCACCCTTCTCCGACTCCCGGAGCACCGTGATCTCCATTCTACCTCCTGCCGGCGGTCCCGACACCGCCGGTGCGCCCGCGAACCGAGCGCCCCCGTATCGGGAGGGGAGTGTCCCATCTCGTTCCAGCTTCCAGAGCACCCCTCCCCCCGAGAGTGACCCTCGAGCCGGCGCTTCGCAAGGGTGCGGTGCAAGACGTGACAACGCTTCCGGCTGGCGTCCCAGGACCGCACGACCCACCTTGCAGACCCACGGTATTCGTGGGAAGGTCGCGTGCCGTTCCACCTCGCCAATAGCCTTGCCACCAAACTGAAAGGTGTGTTCATGACCCGTGCCCATGGCCCCACGACCTCGGAACCCCAACAGGAGACTCCGAGTCGAGTGAAGGAGATGAGGGCTTCGCAGCGGATGCAGGGTGGAGGTGACGAAGTGGGGAGTGGAGCTGAGGGTGGGTTGAATCGACGAACCTTCATGGCCGCACTCTCCACCATGGGTGTGGCGGGGGGGCTCTTCCCCGGGGTGCTCTGGGCGCGCTTGCAGGAAACCCCGGAGATCACCGTCGAGGTGGTGGCCGAAGCGGAAAAGCTGGTGGGGCTCGACTTCTCGCCGGAGGAGAGGGCCATGATGGTGGACCGGCTACGAACCTACCGCGAGGCCTTCGAGGCACTGCGGGAAGTACACATTCCGAACCACGTGGCTCCCGCGCTCCACTTTGATCCGCAACCCCTCGAACGGAGCCGTCCCACCGGCTCCTCCCGGGTGCGGCCGGGCCGCCCCACGGACCTCCCCGACCCGGACCAACCCCGGGAGGTGGCCTTCGCTTCTCTGACCCAGTTGGGCGCCCTCCTGCGCCGGCGCGAGATCACGTCGCTGGAGCTCACCCGCCTCTACCTTGATCGCCTGAAGCGCTACGGTCCGGAGTTGGAGTGCGTAGTGACTCTCACCGAAGATCGGGCGCTGGAGCAGGCGGAGCGAGCGGATCGGGAGCTGGAGGCTGGCCGGTTCCGGAGCCCCCTCCACGGGATTCCATGGGGTGCAAAGGACCTTCTGGCAGTTCGGGGATATCCCACCACCTGGGGGGCCGAGCCCTACCGGAATCAGGTCCTGGAGATGGACGCCACGGCGGTCCAACGGCTCGATGAGGCCGGAGCGGTTCTGGTGGCGAAGCTGACCCTGGGCTCCCTCGCCATGGGCGACGTGTGGTTCGGCGGACGAACGCGGAACCCGTGGAATCCGGACCAGGGATCCAGCGGTTCGTCGGCGGGCTCGGCGGCGGCGGCGGTAGCGGGGCTGGTGGGATTTGCCATCGGGAGCGAGACGTTGGGTTCCATCGTGTCGCCGGCGGTCCGTTGCGGGGCCACCGGTCTCCGGCCGACCTTCGGGCGCGTGAGCCGCTACGGCGCCATGGCCCTTTCGTGGAGCATGGACAAGCTGGGACCTCTCTGCCGACACGCGGAGGACGCGGCCCTGGTCCTGGGGGCGATCCAGGGACCTGACGGGCTGGACGCCACCGTTCGCGACGTCCCCTTTCGATGGGACGGCGAAGGTGGACTGGAAGGGATCCGGGTCGGCTACCTCGAGGGGGCCTTCGACGGAGAGCAGAGACGCCGCGACCGGGAGGTGCTCGACGTACTCCGCCGCCAGGGGGCTGAACCCGTGCCGGTGGGTCTGCCGGACGAGCTTCCATTGAGCGCGCTTCGGATGATTCTGAATGTGGAGGCGGCCGCGGCCTTCGACGATCTGACCCGCAGCGGAAGAGACGAGCTGCTCGTGCGGCAGGAGTCCGGAAGCTGGCCCAACCTCTTCCGGTCCGCCCGGTTCGTGCCGGCGGTGGAGTACCTTCAGGCCAACCGTGTCCGATCCCTGCTGATGTCGGAGCTGGACCGGGCCTGGGAGGGAGTGGACGTGGTGGTCTCACCCCCGTTCGCCTCGTCGCTCCTGCTGGCCACCAATCTGACGGGCCATCCGGCGGTGGTGTTGCCCCACGGATTCGATGACGACGGTACCCCGGTCTCGATTTCGTTCGTGGGAGGGCTTTGGAAAGATGCCGAAGCGCTCCAGGTGGCCCGGGTCTTCCAGTCGGCCACGGGACACCACCTGCGCCGACCGCCCCGCTTCCAGTGAATTCGGCGGCCGGCGGCCGCTCAGGGTCCGTCCAGTAGCCGGTCCACCGCTTCGGCGAAGGTGCTGGTGGTGGGGGTGGGTCGGAGGAGCTCGGCCCGGTCGTGGTGCCACCCCTCACCGGCGTTGACCCAGATGGCACGGGCTCCGGCGGCCAGGGCCGGATTCACGTCGGACCGGACGCTGTTTCCCACCATCCAGACGTCGGGTCCAGGCCGGGCACCCATCTCACCGGCGACCCGCCGGAAGGCTGCCGTCGTCTTCTCGGGGGTCACCCTGATCCGGGCCCGGGGCACGATCTCCAGGAGACCTACGCTGGCCATGCACTGGAGCTGGTATTCGGGAAATCCCGACTGGGTGTAGATGGCGGTGGGGAGCTCTCCGGCGAGGCGTTCCAGGGCCTCCAGGGCTCCGGGGAGGGGAGGTGACGCCTGCTCGACCCCCCGGGCCAGCTCCTCGGCCCGACGGGCCACAGCCAGGTCCGGCGTGCGTCCATCGAAGACGCAGAGCCGCACGTACGTATCGCGGAAAGAGGGGCCCAGCCGGAAGGGCCCGAAACCCAGGAGGCCCAACAGCTCGGAGTCCACCACCTCGTGGTGCACGCGTTCGATCTCCTGCCGGTTGAACCCCTGGTCCTCCAGAAAGCGAAAGAGACGGCTCCGACGCTTGGAGAAGCGCGGTCCCGTGTCCACGAGGGTGTCATCGAAATCTACCAGTACCAGGTCCAAGGCCGGGCTCCGGGTTGCGGCGTCCAATGTCGGCGAGGTACGCAGGAAGGTAGTGGTCCGGGTGGCCGTTGAAGAAGTAGGAGGTTCGCCGCGAAGGGTCCTTGTCCTTCTTCAACAGCCTTTTAACACCGGGCGGGGTCAGCGTGTCTTCAGTGGATGAGGTGGTCAATCCCGGCGGCGGCGATGAGGTGTTTCGTTTTTCTGGAACCGGTGCCTCCGCCGGTCGACCCATGTCCAACACGCGGAGTACGTTGTGGTGAAGATTCAACCTTCCAGGCTCCTCGCGAGACCGATGGCGAGGGGCCTCCTTCTGCTTCTGCTGGGGGCCGTGCCTACGGCCCTGTCTGCCCAGGACGTGCGTTCCTACGGCTCAGGCGCTGCCGCCGATATCGACATCAGTATGCTGGACCAGGTCTCGCTGGACGAGGCGATCCGCCTGGCCCACGAGTACAACCCGAACTATCGGGTTCAGGAATCCCAGCGGGAGGCAGCCCATCTCAGGAGCAGGGAGGCATGGGGGGACATCCTTCCGTCGGCCAGCGCCTCCCAGTCGTTCGGGTATACCGCGTCCGGTGACCGGCTCTTCGAGTCGGTGGTGGTGGCCACGGAGCCGGCGATCTTTTCTTCCAGCTACAACGTGGGACTCTCCACCAGCCTGAGTGGGGCGACTCTTCTTCGGCCGTCCGTGGTCCGCGACCAGAACGCGGCCATCGAGGCCCAGATCGACGGAGCGTCCGCCGGCCTCGTGGACGACGTGACCCAGGCCTACCTTTCCGTGCTGGAGGCGGAGGAGCAACTTCGTCAAGCGGAGAGCGAGCTGGAGCGCACACGGTCGTACGTCAGGCAGGCCGAAGCCCAGGTGGAAGTGGGGGCAGCCACACCACTCGACATTCGTCGTGCGGAGCTTCAGGAGGGCCAGGCCGAGGTTCAGCTTCTCCAGGCCGAAAACACGGCGCACACCAGTCGATTGTCGCTGGGCCGGATCATCGGGGTGGCGATCCGCCCCGAGACGGAGCTGACCACCGAATTCCAGCTCTTCGAGCCCCGTCTGGACTCGGACGAGCTCCTGACCACGGCCCTGGAGAGAAATCCCGTCCTGCGGGCCTCCCGGAGTCAGGCCTCGGCGGCTCAAACCCAGACGCGCATGACCCGCTCCCAGTACTTTCCCTCGCTCTCGCTCTCGGCGAATTGGCGGGGCTCCGTCACTGAGGCGGCCGACGTTGCCCCGCTCATCGACAACCGCCTGAATCAGCTCGAGGGGCAGTATCAATCCTGCGTCGAGGACAACCGACTGCGGGCTCTCCTGGGAGATCCGCCTCGGGACTGCAGCCAGTTCGATCCTTCCATCCCACAGGTCGAGGCCGAGGCCAGGGAACAGGTGAGGTCGCAGAACCGAGGCTTCCCCTTCGACTATCGGCCCCAGCCCCTCTCCTTCTCGGTGGGGGTGTCCATTCCCATCTTCACCGGCTTCTCCCGACAGCTCCAGATGGAGGAGGCCCGGATCTCCGAGAACAACGCCCAGCGACAGGTCCGGGCCGAGGAACTCCGGCTCGAGGCCGAGGTGGAGAGCGCCATCCGGTCGGTTGAAACCGCCCATCGGACCGTGGCCCTGCAGACGAGGATCCGGGAGACGGCAGCCGAAGAGCTGAGGTTGGCCCAGGAGCGGTTCCGACTTGGGCTGGCATCCTCCATCGAGGTGGTGGACGCCCAGGCGAACCTCTCCCAGGCCGAGCGGGACGTGATCTCGGCCATCTACAGCTTCCACATGTCATTCGCCGGGCTCGAAGCGCTCGTTGGGACGTCTCTGAGAGACTGAGAACCGGTCCGCTTCGCTGACCACGACCACCGAAGGCCACCCTGGGGTACGGGTGGACATTCGTACGGACCTTGTGAGGGACCATAGATGACGATTGAAACGAAACAACTTGCGACCCAGCCAGCGTCCCGGCCCACGGTACGGCGCTTCAGAATGGCGCTGTTGCCGGTACTGATGGCGATCGCCACCCCCCTGGTGGTCGGCTGCGGCTCCGAGAGCGACGGCGACAGGGGTGGAGGACAGACGGCCCGGGCCGCGGAGCAGGGCCAGGGGGGCGAGCGGATGATTCCGGTTTCGGCGCGGATCGCAGTGACTGACGCGCTTGAGATGACCCTCCGCGGGTCCACCAACCTGCGGGCTCGTGAGATGGTGGAGGTGATCCCGAAGCAGAGCGGATTGGTGGCCACCGTCCATCACGAGGAAGGAGACCAGGTCCAGGAGGGCCAGGTCCTGGCCCGGCTCGATGACGAGGAATGGCGACTCCAGGCGGCGCAGGCCCGGGCCCGCGCCCAGTCGGTGGCCGATCAGGTGAACCGGGCTCGCGCTCTGGCACAGATGGACCTCATCTCCGAGCAGGAGGTGGGAAATCTGGTCTCGGATTCGGCCGTGGTTGCCTCGGAGCTGGAGCTGGCGGAGCTCCGGGTCCGCAATGCCGAGATCCGTTCCCCCATCGCCGGGGTGGTCACTCATCGCTACATCGAGCGCGGCAGCCAGGTGGGAACCACCAACCCCGCCTTCCGGGTTGCCGACGTGGGTCGGCTCGAGGCGCAGGTGGCGGTCCCCGAGCGACAGGCCGCCCGTGTCGAGGTCGGGCAGGACGCCCGGATCCTCGTCCAGGAGGAAGGTGAGCCCATCGCCACCGGCCGGGTCGAGCGCATCCGTCCCGTGGTTGACCCGGAGAGCGGAACCGTGCAGGTGACCATCAGCGTGTCGGCTCGGGAGGATGCCCGCCTCCGACCGGGCCAGTTCGTAAACGTGGACATTGTTACCGAGACCCTGCCCGATCGGATCACCCTCCCCCGTACGGCCGTCCTGGTGGACGGTGCCGTGCCCCGGGTCTTCGTGGTCCGGGACGGCCGAGCCCATGAGCGGCAGGTCTCGCTGGGCTATTCCCGTGGTGACCGAATCGAAATCGCGTCGGGTCTGGAGCCCGGTGACACCGTGGTGGTGGTGGGTCAAGACAACCTCCGGCCGGACGCCCCGGTTCGGCTCATGGAGCTGGACGGCCGGCCGGTGGGAGGGAGTGAGGGGTGAAGGTCGTAGACTTCTCCGTGGCTCGCCCGGTGGCGGTGTCCATGGCCTTCATTGCGGTCCTGGTCTTCGGGATGGTGTCCTACTCCCGGCTGCCGGTGGATCTGCTGCCGGATATCTCGTTTCCCACCATCAGCATCGAGACGGAGTATCAGGGGGTGGGCCCCCGGGAGGTGGAGAACCTCATCTCCCGTCCCATCGAAGAGGCCATCTCGGTGGTGCAGGGCGTGGAGCAGGTGACGTCCCGCTCCCGTCCCGGCCGCTCCGAGATCACCATCCAGTTCTCCTGGGGCACGGACATGGATTTCGCCTCCATGGACATTCGGGAGCGGCTGGACCTCATCAACCTGCCGCCGGATGCCGGCCGGCCCACCATCGCCCGCTACGATCCGGCTTCCGAGCCGGTGGTGCGCTTCGCCCTCATCTCGGATCGGGCCCTGGATCCCCGCCTGGAGGAGGACCGCGATGAGCTCATCGCCCTTCGCTGGCTGGCCGAGGAGCAGGTGCGCCGGGCGCTGGAGGGGATCGAGGGCGTGGCCGCCGTCCGGGTCACCGGAGGATTGGAAGAGGAGATCCTGGTCGAGGTGAACGAGAGCCGCCTGGCGCAGCTGGGCATCCCCTTCACCCAGGTGGCCCAGCGACTGGCCGCCGAGAACATCAACCTGGCCGGGGGAATTCTGGAGGAGGGCGAGGCCGAGTACGTGGTCCGCACCGTCAACGAGTTCGTCGAGGTGGATGAGATGCTCGACGTGGTGGTGGGGACCGCAGGGGGCCAGTCCATCTTGCTCCGGGATGTGGCCGAGGTTCGCCGGGAGGCGGCCGAGAGGGAAACCGTCTCGTTGGTAAACGGGAATGAGGCGGTGGAGGTCGCAGTTCTTCGCGAGTCCACCGCCAACATCGTGGGGCTGTCCCGGGTGGTCCGGGACCGGCTGGCCGCCTTGGACGCGGAGCTTCCGCCGGGGGTGACCACGAGCCTCACCACCGACCAGGCCGTCTTCATCGAGCGGGCGGTGGGCGACGTGCGCCTGGCGGCGATCCTGGGCGGGATCTTCGCCATGCTCGTCCTCCTCCTCTTCCTTCGACACCTTCCCACCACCCTCATCGTGGTCACGGCCATCCCGATCTCGGTGGTGGCCACCTTCGTGCTGATGTTCTCTCGGGACATCTCGCTGAACATCATGTCGCTGGGGGGCCTGGCGCTGGGAGTCGGGATGTTGGTGGACAGCGCCATCGTGGTCCTCGAGTCCATTGCCCGGGAGCGGGAGAAGGGCCACTCGGTGGCTGAAGCGGCCCGGCGGGGCACGGACCGGGTGGGCCGGGCCGTGGTGGCCGCCACCCTCACCACCGTGGCGGTCTTCATCCCCATTGTATTCGTGGAAGGGGTGGCGGGTCAGCTCTTCGGCGACCAGGCCTGGACGGTCTCGTTCGCCCTCCTCTCGGCCCTGGTGGTGTCCCTGACCCTGATACCCATGTTGGCGGCCAGGGGGCAGGGCGCCCGAGCGCGGACCGGGGAGGCCACCGAGAGCAGCCGACCAGGGAAGGTGGGGTCGGCTCTGGCCAGCGGCACCGGGGGCTTCCTCAAGCGACTGAGACAGGGGGGCGGCGGCGTGGCGTGGGCCCTGCGCCCGGTCAGTCGCGGGTTCGATGGGGTGTATGGTTGGATCGAGGAGTGGTATCCGGGCGTGCTCAGGCAGGCCCTGCGGCGACCCGTCCTGATCCTGGGCGGAGCAGTGGTGGCTCTGGCCGTGGGCGTGGTCCTGATCCCCCGGGTGGGGATCTCGTTGGTGCCGGAGCTCTCACAGGGGGAGCTGGTGGTGGAGCTGGAGGCGGCTCCGGGCACGAGCCTCCTGCGGATGGAGGACCTGGCCCGCCGCGCAGAAGCGGTGGCCCTCTCGAAGGCGGAGGTCCGGGAGGTCTTCACCAATGTGGGCGTCCGGGGTGGGGCCGGAACCCTGGGGCGGACCGGCGAGCTGGAACGCCACGCCGCCACCCTACTGGTTCGCCTCACGGAGGTCGGGGGGCTGGAGGACCGGCTCGCGGTGGAGCTCACCGACGAGCTCTCGGCACTCCCGGGCGTGCAGGTGCGGGTGGATCGTCCCCAGCTCTTTACCGCCAGCGCCCCGGTCGAGGTGGAGGTGCGGGGGTACGAACTGGAGCTCCTGAACCAGGTGGCCAGCGACGTCCGAGCCCTCCTCCGTACGCTTCCCGGCGTCACGGGTGTGGAGGAGGAGCGACGTCAGGGATCACCGGAGATCGCCATTCGCTTCGACCGGGAGCGCCTGGCCCGGCAGAACCTTACCGTGGCCGATGCCGCCGAGGCCCTGCAGGCCAAGATCCGGGGCGCCTCAGCCACCGAGTTCACCGAGCGGGATCGGGACCTGAACGTTCTGGTGAGGGCTCGGGCCGAGCAGCGGACGACCCTGGACGACCTGGAGAACCTGCGCCTGGAAATCCCCGGGGGAGGGAGCATCGCGCTCTCTGCCGTAGCCGACCTGACCTTCCAGGACGGCCCGTCGGAGATCGTGCGTCGGGGCGGAACACGGGTCGCGCTGGTGGAGGCCCGGCCTGTAGGGGCCGACCTGGCCGGCACCATCAATCGCATCGAGGAGGCGATGGCGGGGCTCCAGGTGCCCAGCGGCGTCTTCGTGGCGGTGGCCGGGCAGTCCCGGGACCTCCAACAGTCGGTGCGGTCCATGCAGATGGCGCTCCTGCTGGCGATTTTTCTGGTCTACCTGGTCATGGCCAGTCAGTTCGAGTCGTTCCGGCAGCCCGGCGTCATCCTCGCCTCGGTGCCCCTGGCCGTTCCTGGGGCCGTGCTGGCTCTCTGGCTCACCGGGTACTCCATCTCGGTGGTGGCCCTCATCGGCATGGTCATGCTGGTGGGGATCGTGGTGAACAACGCCATCGTCCTGGTGGACTACGTGAACATCCTCCGGCGGGAGGAGGGCTACCCGCTGGACGAGGCGCTGGTGGAGGCAGGCAGGGTGCGTTTCCGACCCATCATGATGTCCACCATTACCACAGTGCTGGGTCTGATGCCGTTGGCCCTGATTCCGGGGGAGGGAGCCGAGCTCCGGGTTCCCCTGGCCATCCCGGTCATCGGGGGACTGATCCTCTCCACCGTGCTCACCCTCGTGGTGGTCCCGGTGCTCTATCGGATCTTCGAGATCCGCGGTGAGCGAGCCCGCCTGGAGGCCCCTGCCGGTGGAGAGGTGGAGGGAGCGCGTCCCATCCGGGAGCCGGTAGCTGCCGGGGCCACCGCCCGTAGCGAGCCGTCTCCCGATCCGGCGTAGTGATACATCACTGGCCCATGAGTCACCGCACTACACCCATCCGAGGCTGAGGACGACACGAGCCATGTCACTTCCCAGATTTGCGGTCCGACGGCCGGTGACCACCGGCATGATGGTGGTTACCGTCATCGTGCTCGGTCTGATCTCCACCTCCCTCATCTCGCTGGACATGTTTCCCAGCTACGAGCGACCGGTGCTCCAGGTGACGGTGCCCTATCCGGACGCGTCGCCCGCCGAGGTGGAGCGTCGGATCGTGAGACCCCTGGAGGAGGAACTCGGAACCGTACGGTCGCTGGAATCCATCAGGGCCACCGCCTCACAGAACCGGGGACGAGTGGAACTGGAGTTCGAGCCCGGCACCGACATGGACATGGCGGCGCTGGAGGTCAGGGAGCGGGTGGAGCTGGTGCGGCGGGATCTCCCGGCCGATGTGCAGCGCATTGACCTGCGCCGTTTTTCCTCCGACGAGCAGCCGGTGCTGCGGGCGGCCATTTCGTGGGACGGCGACTCGGCGCATCTGACCGAACTGGTGGAACGTCAGATCGAGCCCGCCCTTCTGCAGGTCTCGGGGGTGGCTCAGGTGGAGTTCTCCGGGCTCGAGTCCCGGGAGGTCTCGGTGGAGCTGGACCAGGACCGGATGCGCTCGCAGGGCATCACCATCGCCATGATCAGTACGGCTTTGAATCGAGGCAACGAAGACTACTCGGCCGGTGAGCTGGAGCTCGACGGAACGCGGTTCCAGGTCATCGCCGAGGGTCAGCTCCGGTCGGTTGAGGCCATCGAAAACCTTCCCCTGAACGCTGCAGGCGTGCGGCTCGCCGATGTGGCGGAGGTGACCTACGACTTTCCCGAGCGCGACTTCTTCTTCCGCATGAACGGGGTGAATGCCCGGCAGGCGGAGGTGTACAAGGAGTCGGACGCCAATGTGGTGGAGGTGGCTCAGGCGGTTCGGGCCACGCTTCAGGAGATCACCGAGCGGCCCGGATTGGAGGGCGTGGGCTTCCGGATCTGGCAGGACCAGTCCGAGGGGATCATCGAGGTGCTCTGGCTCCTGGCTACCGCCGGCGTGGTGGGCGGGATTCTGGCCATCATCGTGCTTTTTGCCTTCCTGCGACGGATCACCCCCACCTTTATCGTGGCGGGGGCGATCCCCGTGTCCCTCATCTTTACGGTGGCCATCCTGTACGTGTTCGGCGAGTCGCTGAACATCATCACCCTCTCGGGGCTGATGCTGGCCGTGGGGATGCTCATCGACAATGCGGTGGTGGTGGTGGAGAACATCTTCCGGCATCGCGAGCTGGGGTCGGGTCCCGAGCAGGCGGCGGTGGAGGGTTCCAACGAGGTTGGGCTGGCCATCCTCTCCGGGACGGTGACCACGGTTATCGTCTTCACGCCTCTCTTCTTCCTGCCCGCTACCCAGATGGGGACGCAGTTCCGGGCTTTCGGGACCAGCATCTCCTTCACCATGCTGGCCTCGCTGGGAGTGGCCTTTACCCTGGTTCCCCTGCTTGCAGTGCGTCTCCTTGGGGGGAGGATGCCGGATCCAGGCCGGGCCATGACCTGGCTCAACGAGACGTATCGGGGGATCCTGGACCGGGTGCTGGACCATCGGTACGCCACCGCCGGCGTGGCCGTTGCCCTCTTCGTGGCGGGCGGGATGGTTCTGTTGGACCTCCCCCGGGAGCTCATGCCGGAAGAGGACAGCCGCTTCATCCGGATGAGCGTGTCCACGCCCCGGGGGGTGTCGGTAGAGGAGCGGAGCCAGATCTTCGCCGAAGCCGAGGAGCTGCTCCTGGAGCGGGCCGAGGAGCTGGAGATCGAGAACGTCTCGTCCTTCTCCGGCGCCAACTTCGCCAGCATCTTCATGACCCTGAAGCCCTTTTCCGAGGGAGGGAGCAAGTCCACGGCGCAGATCACCGAAGAAATTGAGGAGCTGTTGCCGGTGATCCCGGGGGTGGAGTGGCGGCAGCGGAGGGGCTTCGGCCGCACGTCAGGGGTGCAGGTGCGGTTGGTGGGCGAAAGCACCACGGAGCTGGCTCGGCTGGCCGAGGCGGTGGAGCTGCACCTGGAGTCGAACGTGCAGGGGATCAACAACATCGACAACTCGTTGGAGTCGGGGAACGAGGAGGTCCGGGTGCGGGTCGATCGCCGAGCCGCCGAGCGTCAGGGGCTTACCTCGCAGGAGGTGGCCCAGGCCGTCTCCGGGGCCCTCCGCGGCTCGGTGGCTACCCGTTTCCGCTCTGGCGAGCGGGAGGTGGATGTCCTTCTCCAGCTCCGGGACGAGGACCGCCTCTCCATTTCCCAGCTGGGCAACCTGGCGGTGGGGACGGTAGAGGGAAACAGCGTTCCGCTGGGTACGGTGGCCGACATCATGGTGGTGGGTGGCCCCCAGGACATTCAGCGGGAGAACCGACAGACGGCGGTGTCGGTCTCCGCGGAGCTGTCCACCGGCTATAACCGGGACGAGGTTATCGAGGATGTCCAGGCCGCGATGGCGGGGTTCGAGCTCCCGGTGGGCTATTCATGGGACCTGGGACGCGGCTGGGCCGAGGAGCAGGAGCAGTTCGGCGACATGCTCATTGCGGCACTCCTGGCGCTGGTCCTGATCTACCTGGTCCTGGCGGCGCTCTTCGAGTCGCTGGTGCTCCCCCTCATCATCTATTTCTCCATCTTCTTTGCGGTGCCGGGATTGGGACTCATCTTCCTTCTCACCGGCTCCACCTTCTCGATCCTGTCGTTTCTGGGGATCCTCATCACGGTAGGGATCGTGGTGAACAATTCCATCGTCATGATCGACCTGGTGAATCAGCTCAGGGATCGGGGGATGGATCGTCGGAACGCGCTGCTCACCGGGTGCACCGCCCGTCTCCGCCCCATCCTCATGACCAGCCTCACCACTCTCATGGGACTGGTTCCCATGGCCTTCTGGGCCACTGAAGGGATGGGGGTCATGTTCGCTCCCATCGGGCAGGCAGTGATCGGGGGCCTCACCACCTCCACGCTCCTGACCCTGGCTCTGACCCCCACCCTCTACGCCTGGCTCGACGACATGGGCATCTGGGTCAATGCGGTACGACGGCAGACGCTCCAGATCGCCGGGTTCGAAGTCGAGGAGCCGGCTCCGGCTACTGCCGCCGGAGGCGCTGCGGCGGCCGGTGTGGGCTATTCGGCCTCTCGGTCGCGGCAACCAGGGACATCCGCCACGGGGTCTGGTTAGACTTCTAAAAGGCTGTTGAAGAAGTACAGGGCGCCACCGTTGGGAGCGCCAGGGAGCCGGCGGGCACCCGCCGAAGGCGGGTCGGGCGGCGACCCGCAGGCATAGCGAAAGCTACGTCGAGGGGAGCCA
>SLNQ01000227.1 GCA_007132965.1 Gemmatimonadota bacterium
GCCGTGGGCAGCACGTGGTTCGCGCCGGTCATGTAGTCGCCGAACGCCACCGACGAGGCCTCGCCCAGGAAGACCGTCCCGGCGGTGGTCTGGGTGCCCAGATCGCGGCGGGGGTCGTCGGTAAAGAGCGCCAGGTGCTCAGCGGCGTATTCCTCGGCGAAGGCCAGGGCCTCGGCCCGGTCGGTGGCCAGGAGGAGGGCGCTGCGGCTCGCCAGAGCGGTCTCCACGATCTCCCTCCGGGGCGTGGTCTCCACTTCGCGAGCCAGGGCGGCGCGAATGCCGGCCAGGGTGTCCGGGTCCCAGCTTACCGCCGCCACGGCCGCCTCTGGATCGTGCTCGGCCTGGGCCACCAGCTCCTGAGCCACCCGCACGGGGTCGGCGCCGGGGCCGGCCACCACCAGCACCTCCGAGGGGCCGGCAGGAGAGTCGATGCGCAGCTCGCCGGCCACCTGACGCTTGGCCTCGGTGACCCACTGGTTGCCCGGTCCTACGATCCCCTCCACCGGGAGTACCGATTCCGTTCCGTAGGCCAGGGCGGCCACCGCCCCGGCCCCGCCGACGGCCAGGAGCTGGGTGGCTCCCCCGATGGCGCATGCCGCCAGCACCTCGGCCGGCGGCTCGCCGGAGGGTCCGGGAGGAGAGGCGACCACGATCCGGGGAACCCCCGCCACCCGAGCGGGGATCACGCCCATGAGCACCGAGGAGGGATAGGCGGCCCGGCCGCCGGGGGCGTACACCCCCACCGACGGAAGCGGTACGCCGCGGCGGCCCAGACGAACCCCGGCCTCCACCTCCGTCTCCACGTCGGCGGGGATCTGCGCCGCATGGAAGGCCTCGATGTTGCGGGCGGCCCGTTCCAGCTGACGGCGGACCTCCGGATCCAGGGCGTCCAGCGCGTCCTTCCAGCGGCTTCGGGGAACCTCCAGCGCCTCGAGCTTCACTCCGTCAAAGCGGTGGGCCATGCGGAAGAGGGCCCGGTCGCCGTCACGACGTACTTCGGCCATGAGCTCCCGGACCGCGTC
This sequence comes from Gemmatimonadota bacterium, assembly GCA_007132965.1. GTDB lineage: Bacteria > Gemmatimonadota > Gemmatimonadetes > Longimicrobiales > Gaopeijiaceae > PWLA01. Next base: position 1,023 of record SLNQ01000227.1, read on the forward strand.
CTGCAGTCGTCCTTCGTCCTCCGGACGCCGCTCCAGGAGGAGTTCCCGCTGGCTCTCGTTCAATCCGCCCACGGTGCCGTCCACTGCCAGCTCGGGGGTCATGGCATGAGCCTCTCGATGCGGGTCACCAGGATCCCCTCGGCCCCCAGGGCCTTGAGTCGGGTGATGGTCTGATAGACCTGGTCCGCGTCCACCACGGCGTGGGCGGCCACCCATCGGCCCTGATCCAGGACGTCCACGATGGTGGGACCGGAGATGCCCGGTAGAACCTCCCGGACCTCTTCCAGCCGATCGCGGGGGACGTTGGTCATGAGGTAGCGCTTGGCCCGGGCCCGGAGCACCGACTCCACCGCAGTGCCCAGCTCGGTGGCCGCTCGTCTGGCCTCGTCGTCGGCCAGCGCGTCCCGATTGGCCACCAGGCGGGCCGTGGAGGTGAGGATTGTGCCGATCTCCTTCAGCCCGTTCACTCGCAGGGTCGAGCCGGTGGAGGTGAGGTCCACGATGACGTCGGCCACCCCCAGGTGCGGGGCGATCTCGGCGGCGCCGGAGACAGGCACGACCTGAATGGAGGTGCCCAGCGATTCGAAGTACCTGCGGGTCAGACCGGGGAAGGAGGTGGCCACCCGGGTGCCCTCCGGCAGGTCCCCGGGGGTCGAGACCGGACTCTCGTCCCGCACGGCCACCACCAGGCGACAGCTCCCGAATCCCAGGTCCAGGAGCTCCTCCACCTCCTCACGCTGGGCCTCCTCCAGGAGGTCGGCGCCCGTGACACCCAGGTCGGCGGCCCCGTCGGCCACGAATTCCGGAATGTCGGCGGCTCGCACGAAGATGGCCTGGAAGTCGTCGCCGAGGCTGGCCACCAGCGCCCGGTCAGCCCGGAATTGAGCCTTGAGCCCGGCCTTCTCGAAGAGGTCCAGCGCCTCCTCCGAGAGGCGGCCCTTGTTGGGAATGGCGATTCTGAGCACTGTCCTGTCTCCTTTGTCTACACGTGTCGCGGCCGGGGTCCGGCGTCAGCGGCGGGCCTTGGGTGGCAAACGCAAAAGCGGCCCGCCCGGACTGGATCCGGACGGGCCGCTGGATGTCGGTCGGTATCGTAGCGCCGCGCTCAGGCACCCACCCCGACCACCACCCGCCCCGTCCGGGGGGTGTGATGGTAATGGTGGACATGGTGCCGGCTCACGTAACGCATGGTGCCAATCTGGCCGGGCGGGCCGGACAGGTCAAGGGTCGGGGCGCCGGACCGCCGGCTCCATGACGGTGGTCCCTCCTCACGGAACGACGCCGAAGATCTCTTCCGCTACGGTGCGGCCCAGGTTCCGTCCAAGCGCCAGGAGCCTCTCAACGGTGAGGTGTTCCCCCTCGTAGGGACCGTAGGTGACGTCCTGGTAGGCGCTTTCAAAGGTGACGGCGTGGACCCCGAGGGCGTTGTATGCCCAGTTTGCGGCTACACCCTCGTTCTCGGTGGATCCGCCCGGTGAGCCGTCTCGGGTAAAGTCGGGGTTCAACTCCTCGAAGCGGGCCATGAAGGCGTCCATCTCCGCCGCCATCTCCGCCGAAGTGGCGTCGGCGTCGTTCCAGTAGAAGAAGTTGCGGCGGATGGTGGAGTGAGAATGCAGGTCCACGAAGAACGCCACTTCGCCACCCCCTTCGACGAAATCCAGGATTTCTCGTCGGACGGCATGGACCTCAGGCTCCACATCCGGGTCGGGATCGTGCCAGACCCGGTTCAGGTTGACTCCGGCGGCGTTCGCGCGGTAGTTCCCCATGGTCACGCCGTCCGGATTCAGGAAGCCGGCCATGTACACCGTGCCGCGGGAGAGCATGGCCTCCGCCTGCGGGTCATCCGAGAGGAGCCACTGCAGGAGCCCCTCCGCCTTCCAGGACCCGCCGGTCTCGGCGGGGTGTTGGCGGGCGACCGCCCAGAACGCCGGCCTGGTCTCGGTGCCCGTATCGGGGTCGGTGATCCGGAGCAGGTGAATCGGTCGCCCCTGCAGGGACTCGCCCACCACGCGCACGTCAGCCACTCGGGGGTGATCGGCCACGCGCTCCACGAGTTCCTGCCAGCGCGAGAAGTTGTAGACCGGCACGTAGGCGATCCACTCGCTCTCGGCCCGGGACGTGTGGTGGAAGGTGAAGACGCCGTCTTCGTACGCCGTGTCCGGGACCCGGTCCCAGCTCTCTCCGCCGTCGGAGCTCACCACCGGTTGGTTGTAGGCCCAGGCCCCGGCGGCGCTGACCTCATCCGCGTTGGTGAAGCGAAAGGTGAGAGGCCGCCCTGCGGCTCCTTCCACCCGGAACGAGTACCATCGGGCGAAGTTGCTGTGGGGGTCGGTGTGGAGGGTGAGCTCCAGGTGACCGGGCTCCACCTTCTCCCAACTTCCCAGCCCCGCCCCCTCGAAGGTGGTATCCACGGTGAGCTCGGGCCGGACGTCCAGTTCGCCTGGACCGCCGCAGCCCGAGGCCAGGACCAGGAGCGCACCGAGCGCCAGTGCGGTGGTCGATGCAGCGGGGTCCCGTCGGCCCGTCACCCGTCCGCCTCCACCATCCCCAGCGCCTCGTCGATGGGGGTGTCGCCCTCCAGGATGTCGAAGGTGGCACGCTGGGTGGAAGGGCGGTCCAGGCAGGCGACCATCACCGCCGCCACATCGTCGCGGGAGATGGAGCCGCCGGGCTCGAGGCGGGGAGCCAGCGACACGGTGCCGGTGCCCGGATCATTGGTGAGCCGACCCGGCCGTACGATGGTGTAGGCCAGCTCACTTCGCCGAAGGTGCTCGTCGGCGATCCCCTTGGCCCGCAGGTAGTGGGAGATGGGGTGACCCTGGCTATCGGGGTCGGCCCGCATGGCGCTCAGCATGATGTAGCGGTGGATCCCCGCCGCCTCCACGGCGGCGATGCTCCGCACGGCCCCGTCCCGGTCAACCGCCAGCGTCTTGTCGGGCCCGGTCTTCGAGCCCGATCCGGCGGCGAAGATCACGGCGTCGATGCCGTCGAGGGCGGGGTCCAGGGGCTCCTCCAGGTCGGCCACCACGCTCTCCACCTCCATCTCGCCGAAGGTGGCGGCCTGCTCCGGGTCTCGGATCATGGCCACCGGTTCGTGGGGCCCTTCCTTGAGCAGGCGGACGGTTCGACGGCCGGTGAGTCCGTTGGCTCCGATGACGAGTACGCGCATGGGTGTGCCTCATCCGGGGGTTGGAGTCGAGTCTGTTCGCGGATGCCGGAGCGTACCCGAGGCGCCGTCCCACGTGCCGACGCGGCGGTCAGCGGGGCGGGGGCCCCAGGGCCTGACGCACCAGTTCAAGGAGCTCGGCCTGCTCAAAGGGCTTGTCCAGGGTCGCGAACACGCCGGCCTCCCGGGCCCGGTCCACCAGTGACGGGTCCAGGAATCCCGAAGCCAGGACCACCGGGAGGTCTGGAAACGTACGGAGCACCTCCTTGGCCAGTTCGATGCCGCTCATCCTGGGCATGGCGTAGTCCGTGATGACCAGGTCCACACTGCCAGAGTGCCGGGCCAGCGTGGCCAGGGCCGTGCTCGCGTCAGCGACCTCCACCACCCGGTGGCCGTTCCGCTCCAGGAGTCGCCGCACCACCCGCCGGACCGAGGGATCGTCGTCTACGACCAGGACCCGGGGGTGGAAAGGGGCCTCGGAAGGCACGGTCCCCTGGCGACTGGCATTCCCGACTTCCGGTGACTCGGATGTGGAGTGCGGGGGTTCAGCCACGGGTTGGGTGCCGGCCAGCCTGGGCAGGTGGACCCGAACGGTGGTGCCCGCACCCACCTCGCTCTCCAGCTCCACCTGGCCCCCCATGCTGGTCACGATACCATGGACCGTGGCCAGCCCCAGCCCGGTGCCTTCTCCTGGTTCCCGGGTGGTAAAGAACGGATCGAATGCCCTCTCCACGACCTCCGGCGCCATGCCGCTGCCGGTGTCTGACACCTGGAGGGTCACCGTGTCGTTCTCCTTGTTCTCGGCCGTGGTCAGGATGAGGGTCCCCGGGCCCGATTCCATGGCCCGCAGGCCGTTTGTCGCCAGGTTCATCACCACCTGGTGGAGCTCGCCGGAGTTTCCGTGGATCCGGGAATCGGACGCCTCCGTCCGGCAGACCAACTCGATGCTCGAGGAGGCGGTGCGTCGCAACAGCGCAGCCACTTCCTCCACCAACGGGTCCAGCTGGATGGCGCTGCGTTTCCGGCTACTGGCACGGCTGAAGGCCAGTACCTGCTGCACCAGCTCCCGGGCCCTCTCAGCCGAGCGGGCGACCTCGTTCAGTTCCTGTCGTTCAGCGCTTTCCTCGGGGAGCCGCTCCTGGACCTCCCGGGTGTTGGCCAGGATGGGCACCAGGAGGTTGTTGAAATCGTGGGCGATCCCTCCGGCAAGGGTTCCCAGCGCCTCCATCTTCTGGGACTGGAGAAGCTGGTCCTGCAGGCGCTTGCGCTCCGCGGCCTCCCGTTGGAGGGCCAGGTTGGTCCGGGCCGAGTCTTCGAGGGTTCCCTCCAGCCACCGGACAAGTGCCGCGATGGAAAGGGAGAGGATGGCCGCCAGAAAGAGGACGGTGCCGGCGTTTGCGAGCCAGCTTGTCGGGGTGTAGCGGCTTTCCGGGAGGTGTTGCCCAACGAGGCTCGGATCCAGGTAGATCATCACCCCCAGCGCTGCCAGCGTCACACCGGTCAGGGCGAGGACCGCCAGGGCGGCCCTGATTCGGAAAAAGACGGCGGCCAGCACCGGACACACGGCGAGCCAGACGATCCCGCCGCCCAGGGCGCCCAGCTGAACCAGGAGTACGAGGGCCAGAAAGTACACCACGGCGACGAAGGCCCCGGCCCGCAAGGGATAGGACAACCGACGGGCCAGCGCGAGGGACACGATGATCCCATAGGTCAACGTGTCCGCCGCTATCACGGCCCACAGCTCCTCCTGGTAGGCGGCCCACACACCGGGCACGTATGCGACGCCCGCCAGGATCGCGGTGGCGACCAGGACCCGGTGAAGGATTCGGCTCCGACGTTCCGTGAGGGCGCGTCGGGTGGAGTCGATGGGGGTGGACACGCCGCTCGGGTTCAGTGGGCTGACCAGCAGGGAGCACGGGAGAAAGCTCTATATACCTGGCTTCAAGGGAAAGTGGGAGGTGCACGCGTCCCTTCCGGCCCCGTGGCTCGGGCCCTACGTTTCGAAGCCCCGATTCGCCGCACCGTCAAACGCCAGCGCACCCCATTCATGAGCGACTCTCCGTCCAGCCCCGACACCCCGGCCTCCCAGGGCTCCCGTGAGGCTTCCGCCGGCACCGACTTCATCCGGCAGATCATCCGGCGGGACCTGGCCGCCGGCAAGAACGAAGGCCGGGTCATTACCCGCTTTCCGCCCGAACCCAACGGCTTCCTCCACATCGGACACGCCAAGTCCATTGTCCTGAACTTCGGGATCGCCCGGGAGTTCGGCGCCGCCGACGAGGCCCGGCAGACCCGCTGCCACCTCCGCTTCGACGACACCAATCCCTCCACCGAGGACCTCCGCTACGTGGAGGCCATCCAGGAGGACGTGCGCTGGCTGGGCTACGACTGGGGCGAGCACCTGTACTTCGCCTCGGACTACTTCGAGGAGCTCTATGCCTTCGCCCAGGAGCTCATTCGAAAGGGCCTGGCGTACGTGGATTCCCAGTCGGAGAAGGAGATCCGCGAGCGGCGGGGAACCGTGACCGAGCCCGGGATCCCCAGCCCCCACCGTGGACGCTCGGTGGAGACGAACCTGGACCTCTTCCGACGGATGCGGGCCGGGGAGTTCAAGGACGGCGAGCACGTACTCCGGGCCAAGATCGACATGGCCTCGGCCAACATGCTCATGCGCGATCCCCTCCTCTACCGGATCCGGCACGTGGAGCACTACCGGACGGGCAGGGACTGGTGCATCTACCCCCTCTACGACTTCGCCCACCCGCTGGGCGACGCACTGGAGGGCATCACCCACTCGCTGTGTACCCTGGAGTTCGAGAACAACCGGGAGGTCTACGACTGGCTGGTGGAGAACACCAGCGTGCCCTATCGGCCGCACCAGTACGAGTTCGCCCGGTTGAACCTGGACTTCACCATCATGAGCAAGCGGAAGCTGCTCCGCCTGGTGAAGGAGGGGGACGTGGACGGCTGGGACGATCCCCGCATGCCCACCATCGCGGGCCTCCGTCGGCGGGGGATCACCCCCCAGGCCATCCGCAGCTTCTGCGAGATGATCGGGGTGGCTCGCTCCGACTCGCGGGTGGACATGGGCAAGCTGGAGTACGCCGTCCGCGACGACCTGAACCAGAAGGCCCCCCGGGTGCTGGCGGTGCTGGATCCCCTCAAGGTCGTCATCACCGATTGGCCCCAGGGAAAAACCGACGAGCTGGACGCTCCCCACTATCCCCATGACGTTCCCCTGGAGGGCTCCCGCGTGCTCCCCTTCTCCAGGGAGCTCTACATCGATCGGGCCGACTTCGCCGAGGATCCGCCGAAGGGGTTCCGGCGCCTGGTCCCCGGGGGCGAGGTCCGGCTCCGCTACGGGTACATCATCCGGTGCCGGGAGGTGGTGAAGGATGCGGAGGGCCGGATCACCGAGCTGCGCTGCACCCACGATCCGGGCAGCCGGGGAGGGAGCGCGCCGGACGGCCGGAAGGTGAAGGGGACCATCCAGTGGGTCTCCGCGGCCCACGCCTTGCCGTGCCGGGTTCGGCTCTATGATCGGCTCTTTACCGTCCCGGATCCCGATGCGGCGGCCGCCGGCCGGGGCGAGGACGCGGACTTCCGCGATTTTCTGAACCCCGAGTCTCTGGAGGTGGTGGAGAACGCCTGGGTGGAGCCCTCGGTGGCCCATGATCCACCTGACACCCGCTACCAGTTCGAACGGGTGGGCTACTTCTGGCGAGACCCCGTGGAGTCGGACGGCGACGCCCTGGTCTTCAACCGGATCGAGACGCTCCGGGACACCTGGGGCAGGGTGGGGACGAAGCTGGCGGCGGCCGGTACCGAGAGTGGGGCTGGGGAGAAGGGCCCGGAGAAGGGGGCTTCGGCCCCGGAATCCTCCGAGCCCGGCGAGCCGCCGGAGCTGCCCCCCGAGGTGAAAGCCCGGGCATCAGAATTAGAATCCGAGTTCTATTTAGCGCGAACCGACGCGGAGATCCTGGCCCGGGACCCCGAGGTGGAGCGCTTCTACCGTTCGGCGGTGGAGGCGTGGCCCGAGGGTGCGTCGTCGCTGGCCAACTGGATCATCAACGAGCTGCCTCCGCTGCAGGGGAGCCGTCCCCTGGACGCCCTCCCCTTCGGTCCGGCCGAGCTGTCCGAGCTGGTGGCGCTGGTGGACCAGGGAGCCGTCTCCAGCACCGGAGGGCGCCAGGCGCTGGAGGTGCTGGCCCGGGAGGGTGGAGAGCCCGAAGCCATTGTGGAGCGCCTGGACCTGAAGCAGATCAGCGACCCCGAGGCCCTTCGCCCCGTGGTGCTGGACGTGGTGGAGGCCCACCCCGACAAGGTGAAGGCTTACATGACCGGCAAGAAGGGCCTGATGGGCTTCTTCATGGGCCAGGTCATGCGCACAACCAGGGGGAAGGCCAATCCCGAGGTGGCCAAGGCACTCCTCTCGGAGGTGCTGGACGGATAGCCCGAGCCCGTCAGGGCATCTCCCGAAGCGGCGTGCGGCACGTGGGCCACTCGGCCCGCTCGCCGGTCTGGGGGCTCACCGGCATCGTCCGGACGTCGCGGGGGATCACCTCCGGATCCTCGGCCGCCAGGTAGGCCAGCATGGCGGTGAGCACCGCGTTCCACTTCACCTCCTCCAGCGCCAGCTTGTCGAAGGTGTCCCGGTTGGAGTGCCAGGTGTAGTCCCGGTAGTCCCACTCGTGGGAGCCCAGCCGAAAGGAGGGCACCTGGTGGCAGACGAAGGAGGCGTGGTCGC
>SLNQ01000092.1 GCA_007132965.1 Gemmatimonadota bacterium
AGAGGAACGTGCTCTGGGCCGCATGAAACCGCACGTAGGGGCTCTTCTTCTCGATGATCAGGAAGATGATGCCGGTGATGAACCCGAACAGGTAGGTGAGCGCGCCTGCGATGTTCTGGTCCAGCCCGGTGGACGTGCCCGAGGGCACCGGGTCGACGGGTTCGGCGTGTTGCATACTGGTGTGTCTCCTTCTGAGGGTGTGGTCTCGGTGGTGACGGGATGCTGAAGGTGGACCGTAAGGTCCCGCCTCCCGGAAAACGAGCCGTGCTTGGATACAGGGGCAGTATGGGACGCGGGCGGTGGTTCTGCCAGGGGGGACCGCGCTCCGGTGCCGCCCGGGGACCTCAAAAGGGGCCTCGGGGGTTGAATCGACCGCTCCGGCGCGGTAACTTTTTCAGCCTCTACCCGGGCCTGTAGCTCAGGTGGTTAGAGCGCACGCCTGATAAGCGTGAGGTCGCTAGTTCGAGTCTAGCCAGGCCCATCCCCCGAAAAGCCAGGCGGTCCGCGGTGTTCCAGCGGATCGCCTGGCTTTTTGTATGGGCCAGGCGTGCGTTCGGTGTCAAGAATGGTGACAAGGGCCCTTCGGGCGGAGGAGGCCCCGTAACCTCCCCCTCGGCCCCTGCCCGGCTTCCCCGCCTGCCATGGGGCATTTGCCCCTCACCAGCTCGAGGGTGAGGACGGTCACGTCTCCGCGGGAAGCATCCGGGCGATCGTCGTTACGGTCCGAAGAGGGTGGTCCTGGATCTGTCGCCAGGTAAAGCGGAGCACCCGGAACCCCCGTGCCTCGAGCCACTGGTCCTTCAGGCGGTCCTGCTCGAAGGCTTCACGAGACGAGTGCCACGCGAACCCGTCCACCTCCACTACGAGGCGTGTCGCCTCCCAGAGGAAATCCACTTCCCACTGCTCGATCCGGATGTTCGTCGTCGGGGCCGGGAGGCCCGATCGGCGCAGGTGATCCAGGAGGAGCGACTCCGCCCTCGATCGGGTAAGGGCGGGGCCCGCCTTCTGCTCCAGGAGCTTCGCAAGTTTGGCCTGTCCGGTGGGATCGGTGCGCCGGGCGGCCGATTCCTCTACGGCCGCTCGCTGGGCGAGGCCCGCTCGCAGGGCGAGGGCCATCTCCAGCTGCGCTTCGGAGAGGCTCCCCGAGAGGTCGGCTAGCGTTCGGGCGGGGGTGGTGATGGGGATTCGCTCCCACTCCGTTAGGTCGCATTGGGGGACGCCGGTCCTGTGGATGCGGATGCCTGGCCGGACGATTGCGCGTTCCGGGGGAATCGTCACATGGATCCACTGCTCCGCCTTGCGAGAAAGGATTCCCCAGGCCATCGCAGCGCTGGTGTGGCTGAGGGCAGGCCCGGCACCGGCGGCAAGGACGGCGGCCATGAGGTGGGACTTCCAGGTGGGGTGGAGGCCCACGTGGTACACGCCCCGGTGCATTCGGAGGAGGATTCCCCGCTGGGCCAGTCGGCTCAGGGTGCTCTGGGAGTAGCCGGCCGCCAGGAGGTCACGGCAGGTGACCACCCCATGCTGGCTGCGGGCGGTTTGGAGCGCCGAGGCGCCCGTGGTGGTCCGTTCCGCACTGGACCGGGGAGAGAGGGTCTGAGGAACGGACATTGGTGGCCGGACGGTGGATGGTGGTGTGGGATCCACCACGTTCGGGTCGGGGGTGGGGCGGCTCCATGGCTGGATGGGCCCCGGAACCCCCCCGTGGGCTCCCGTCCATGGTGCGGGCCGGCCACCGGCCCACAGCGATCGCGGGTTGCACTCCACCTGGGTCAAATTCAGGGGCGCACTTCCCCTACGCCGGTGGCACAAACTCTTCAATGGATGACCGAAAGGGGTTCGATGAAGAGTTTCTCCCGCTGGAGCGGGCCAAACTCTTCATTGGACGCGAGTCCGGAAAGGGCGTGAAGACTTCGTTTCAGATATGCAACAAACCCTTCACGGAGATTTTCGGGGGGCAGCCGTTGAAGAGTTCCTCCCGCTACAGCGGGACAAACCCTTCAACGCTCAGGAAATCAGCGACCCTTGAAGCGTTTGTCCCAGCCGATCGCTTACTCGTGTGGCCAACTGGGGATTCCTTGCGGTTCTGGATGGCTGATGGACGAGATGGCGGCTCGCGCGAGGTCGAGAGGATGGGGGTGGTATGGGGTTGGGCGAAGTGCGTGCCGTCCAACCCCGATTCCCGGCCTGACCCTCCGACCCGCTGGGGGGCCACCATGGGGAGGACGCTTGGGTGCTGCTCGCCACCACCTCCGGCTGACCGCGAGCGTCATCGACTGGCCCGGCCCTCCCGACGGGCCCGGTCCTCCTGAGTGGGTGGAGTTCGGAAACCAGCTCGCGCTCCCGGGGCCACTCAGGAGGCCCATCAGTTTGCGGTCCAGGGTCTTTCTGGGTCCGCTACGTGGCGGGCACGGCGGCGCCCGTCACAGGCTCGCCCACGCTCTTCGGATTGGGGCCGTATTCGTTGTCGCCGGGCTGGCTGTCCATGAACATGAAGACCAAGATGACCAGACCGAGAACCGGCACGAAGCCGAGCAGGATCCACCAGCCGCTGCGTCCGGTGTCGTGCAGTCGGCGGACGGAGACGGCCAGGGTGGGCACCAGCACTGCGAGGAAGTAGAGCGGGTTCAGGAACATGACCCCGATGCTCATCGCCAGGATCGTGTCCACCACCCCGAGGCCAACGGCGATGATGATGTTGAAGAGGGCGAAGAACCAGAATTCCTTGCGGCGCGACCGGCCCGAGAACTCCGCGTACCGCTTCAGTACTTGAAGGTACCAGTTCATGGCTGTACTCCTCCAGAACGAATGGATCGCCCAATCGGGTTGATCAGACGATATACGAGCAGGCGAGAATCGCCGCAGCTCCGATCATGACCTGGGTGAGGAATCCGGCAGGTCTTCTTACAAGGCCTCAAACTCGAATGGTCTCGGCCCGTCGGGCTTCCGGTAGGAGAAGGAGTTGGCCCGGAACAGAAAGCCGCACAATACCACCCCAGGTCCACGCCTGTCAACGATCTTCGAATCGACTACGCGGGTTCTGGAGCGACCGCACGTAGTGAAGGCCTTCTGCGGATACGCGTGTGCGCGGCGGTACGAGTCGGGGTCGACGTCGGCGTATGGCCAGATGCGAGACCGAAGGGCTGCTGGTCGGAAGCTACTCGCTCATGAGAATCCGAAGTCCGCTGCCCCCATGGGAGGGGATCTGGAAGGGAACCGTTCGGCGGTCGCTCGCCCTTTGTTCCGGACCCCGAGGGGCAGGCCATCCGAGTCGATGTGACGATGAAGTGATTCTCGCGACAGGGAACTGTGACGGTGCCGGAGTATCGTGGACTTCAATCGACGCTCGCGGCGCGACATACTCACCCGCTACAGTACAGAGGAGGTGCGCTCGACGCATTGAAGAATGGGCAGGAGGAAGGAGATGCGGGGGCTTCTGCCCCGTCTCGAGCACCTCGTCATGATTCCAAAGGGAGGCAGCACCCATGAGCAGCCGAGCCGAACGACCCACACCGTTTGTTCTAGCCGGGACGATCCTTGTTCTCGTCGCCGCCCTCGGCGCCGCGCCCCACACCGCCAGCGCCCAGTCGGCGGAAGGGGTCCATGCCCACGGGGACCACGACGCCGCGTCCCACACGCACCACGCCCAGCTCATCGAGGTGGAGGCGGAGGACTACGCCTTCCGGGTACCGGCTGAGATCTCCTCGGGCTGGAACACCTTCCGCTTCACCAACGAGGGCGAGGAGCACCACTTCATGCTCTTTCTCCGCATGCCGGAGGGGTATGATTTCGACGACTACATGACCGACGTCTGGGTTCCCGTCGATGAGGTCTGGGCGCTCATGCGTGACGGGACCGTGGGGGAGGAAGAAGGGCTGGACATGATGTTCGGACCGCTCCCCGAGTGGTACGGGGAGGTGGTTTTCTCCGGGGGACCGGGGCTCGTGGCGCCGGGGGGCACGGTGGAGACCACGGTCTACCTGGAGCCGGGCCAGTACGTGGTGGAGTGCTACATGAAGACCCCCGAGGGTGAGTTCCACGCCATGGAGGGAATGGCCGACCCGCTCATCGTGACCGAGGCTTCCTCCGGCGCCGCGCCGCCTTCCGCCGACATCCGGCTCACCCTCTCGAACTACGAGCTGGAGGTGGATGGGGAACTCGCGGCCGGGCGCCACACCATCGCGGTCCATTACGCCGACCAGCCCGAAGGACTCCCGGGCCACGACGTGAACCTGGTGCGGATCGACGAGGACGGAGACCCCGAGGAGGTTGCCGCCTGGATGAGCTGGGTGAACATCCCCGGCCTCATGGAGCCTGCTCCCGGCACCTTCCTGGGAGGGGTGAACCCCATGCCGGTGGGCTCCACCGCCTACTTCACCGTGGACCTGGAGCCGGGCCGCTACCTCTTCGTCTCTGAGTACACGGGGGCCATGGGAGTCATGCGGGAGTTCCGGATCCAGCCGTAAGAAAGGCATTCAACAATGGAGACAGCCATGCGACGCACATCCGATCATCCGATCCCCGGCGCAGCCCCCTTCACCGCGCTCGTGCTCGGGGCCCTGGTCGTCCTCGGGGCCGTCGCCTGTGAGCCGGGCGAGCCCCCTCCTCAGCCCGCGGAGGAGGACGCTGCGACGATCCAGGAAAGAGTCGCCGCGAATGAGGGGTTGGCGAGGCAGTACACGGACGCCTACAACGACCGGGACGTGGCCACCCTCGAAGAGATCCTGGCCGACGACATCGAGGTGGGCGGTGAGGCCACCACTCGCTCCGAGTTCCTGACCCTCGTCCAGGGATACTGGGAAGCGTTTCCCGATCTTCGCTTCGAGGACCCCCGTATCCTGGCAGGGGAGGATCACGCCGTGGTGCACGTCACCTTCCATGCGACGGGGGCCGGAGAGTTCGTGGGCCACGACATCGACGGAAGAGAGGTGCGGGCCTCGGAGATGATCCTCTTCACCATGGCCGACGGGCAGATCCGGGAGTACACGTACGAGTGGGACGAGCTGGGATTCTGGGCGCAGCTCGGGGTCATCGACGTTTCCCCCATCGAACCGTAGGGGATGGACCAGCAGCTCCAGGAAAGGAGCCGGGGCCACGGGAGGAACCGGGTGTCTGATGCCTCCGGGGCACCCGACTCCATCCGACCGGTGAGGGCCGCGGAGCGGATCGTCACCCTCGATATCCTCCGCGGCATCGCGCTGCTGGGCGTGCTGATCGCGAACGTCTACCTCTGGTTCAACGGACTGTACTTCCTCTTTCCCGAGTACGGGGAGGAGCTGATGCGCTTCTCGCTCGACTCGGTCGTGTTCCACGGGATCACCGCGTTCGTCGAGGGCAAGGCCATCACCACGTTCTCGTTCCTGTTCGGCCTGGGCTTCGCCCTTCAGATGACCCGTGCAAAGGCGAAGAGCGGCGATTTCGTACCGTTCTTCAGCCGCCGGATGGCGATCCTCTTCCTCATCGGGGTGCCCCACGCCGTCCTCCTCTGGTACGGTGACATCCTGATGGCCTATGCGCTGATCGGGTTCCTCCTCCTCCTGTTCCGAAAGGCCGCGGACCGTACGCTGCTGGTCTGCGCGGTGGGCCTCCTGGTGGTCGTGCCCCTCGCATTCGGCCTGCTGGGCTGGTGGCTCACGGTTGCCGGCGCAGAGCCACCGTGGCTTCCGCAGGACATAGCGTATCTGGAGGGCTTCCGCAGCAGCGATGTCGCGACGCTGGTGGCAACCAACATCAGCGTGCTCGTCCACGACTGGACCGGCGCCTGGATCTTGCACGTCCTCCCCACCTATCTGGCGATCTTCCTGATCGGATTCGTCGTCGGGCGTCGCCGCATCTTCGAGAACGTAGAGGCGCACCACGCTTCCTTCCGGCGGGTGCGCGCCTGGGGGCTGGGCGTCGGCGTGCCGGTGTCGATCGCATATGCGCTAATGTCCTGGGTGGCCGTCCCACCGGAGGCGTGGGAGGCGATGCCGTGGCTTGCGGTCGTGTTCGAGTTCGCGTTCATGGCGTCCATGCTCTTCCTGGCCGCCGGCTACATCGCCACCGCCACGCTCCTGGCGCACGACCACGAGCGCTGGAAGCGAGTTCTGTCGATCTTCGCGCCGGTGGGGAGGATGGCGCTGACCAACTACATAACACAGTCGGTGGTGTGCGTCCTGATCTTCTACGGAATAGGACTGGGCCTGATGGCGCAGGTCGGGCCGGCGGCGGCCCTGCTGATCTCCCTTGCGGTCTTCGGGGTGCAGATCCTCTGGAGCCACTGGTGGTTGGCACACTTCCGCTTCGGCCCGCTGGAGTGGCTGTGGCGGGTGGCGACGTACGGGAAGCTGCAGCCGATGAGGATTCCCACGGCGGTGCAGCCAACGGCCGCCGGGCCGTAGCTTCTCAGCAGATCAGCTCGAACTCGACCTCGCCTCCGCCGGGGCGTTCTTGCCTCGCCGCATCGTTGTCCGCCCGCAAGGTCACCTTGCCGCCGGCGCGAACGCCTACTTCGTACTCGATGCCCGCGAGTTCCTCACGGGAACCCGCGTAGTATTCCGCGTCCCCTATCACGAGCTCCGCCCTCGACGGCACGCCATCCTCCGTCGCGAAGTGGAAGTCATAGTGACTATCTGCGCTGATGGTGGCGAATGCGTAGATCTGGGAGAGCCCGCGGCAGGAGATGCGGGTGAAGGGCAGCTCCTCTCCATTCCAGGCTACCGTCACACTCTGTTCCGAGGCAGGCGCCTCCTCGGCACCGGCGGCCGGAGTTTCCGGCTCCCCGGCTTCTGTGCTGTCCCCTCCGCACGCCGCCGGTCCCAAGAGCAGAAGGATCGACAGTACGGATGCTGCAATCCACGAACGGATCATTGGATGAACTCCTGGAGGGATCGCCGCCGCGGAACGCGGCGACGGCTCAATGTGCTCCGGGATCTCCAAGGTGGCAAGGGCCAGCCGCCGTAAACTCACCACGCCGTAACTCACCGGCAATGTCTACGGGGAGCCGCCGTGGGTTCGGTGGCCTGGCATTCGCGACGACGGGCCCTGTACATTCTCAGCGGCCTCTGTTCGAGAGGGGGTGCACCTGATGGAAGATGCGGGGGCCCCTCCCATGGACGGCGCTCGAGTGTCGAGTGTCCGAGGAGGACGACGAACGACCCGAACTGGAGGAGATCGATGGCGAGATGGACGGAGCATGAGCCGGAGCACCAGCGTCGGCCCGAGGCGGGGATGGGGGACGGGGCTCAGGGCCCAAGGGCGGTTCCCATCTTCCTCTTCCTTCCCGCTCTCGCCCTGGCCCTCCTCGTAGGGTGCGGAGCGCCGGAGGCCGGGGAACCCGACGCGGAGGCGTCCGCTCCGGAGGCCCCCGCCCCGACAGCGACACACGAGGAGCACGACCACGCCATGGGGGAGGCACCCGAGGAGTTGGACGGGCTCGGGACGGTGAGCTTTCCAACCTCGTGCGATTCTCGGGCGAGTGACACGATGCAGCGCGGGGTGGCGCTTCTGCACTCCTTCTACTTCAGCGCCGCCCGCGAAGCCTTCGACGCTGCGGCGAGCGAGGATCCCGACTGCGCGATGGCGCACTGGGGGCTGGCGCTGGCCCACCGTGGGAATCCCTTCGCCGGTCCCCCGGCACCGGGTGCCGACGCCCGGGGGCTCGAGGCGGCACGACGAGCGTTGGAGCTGGACCCCCCTACGGCTCGCGAGCGTGGGTACGTTGAGGCGGTCATAGCCCTCTTCGAAGGCCACGAGGCCGTGGACTGGCGTACGCGAGGCGCCCGGTACAAGGCCGTGATGGAGGAGGTGGTCCGGGATCACCCCGAGGATGTCGAGGCGACGATCTTCCTCGCCCGCGAGATCACCGCCCTTGCCTCACCTGCGGACCCGGAGTTTCGCCGGCAGCTCCACGCCGCCAGCCTCATGGAACCCCTCTTCGAGGAGCTCCCCCGCCACCCGGGGCTGGCCCACTATCTCATCCATGCCTATGACGCCCCGGCCCTTGCCCGTCGGGGACTCGCGGCGGCCCGGGCCTACGCCGACATTGCTCCCGCGGCGCCCCATGCACTGCACATGCCTTCCCACATCTTCACCCGTCTGGGGTATTGGGAGGAGTCCATCGAGACGAACCGGCGCTCCGCCGAAGCGGCGGGGCCCGACTCCGGAGAGCGCCTCCACGCCTGGGACTACATGGTGTACGGGTACCTGCAGCTGGGTGACGAGGCCCGGGCCGACTCACTCGTCGGCGAGGCGCGGGCGCTGGCCCAGCGGGCGGGGCTGGACGGACGCCTCCCGTACAACGCTGCGGCCATGGAGGCCCGGCTCGCGTTGGAATCGGAGCGATGGGAAGAGGCTGCGGCGCTTGAGGTTCGAACTGCGGCAGACGGACCTCCCGAGGCGGTGACCCGCTTCGCCCGGGGGCTCGGAATGGCCCGGAGCGGTGCCCTTTCCGAAGCTCGCGAGGAGGTGGCGCACCTGGCCCGGATCCGGGATGTCCTGGAGACGGTTGGCGAGGCCGACTGGGCCGAACGGACCGAGGCGCAGCGCCTTGCCGTCGAGGCGTGGATCCTCTACGGCGAAGGAGAGGTGCAGGAGGCCTTGGAGCGAGCCGACCGGGCGGCGTCCATCGAGGAGCGCGTGGAGAAGCACCCCGTGACCCCGGGCCCGCTCCTGCCTGCCCGGGAGCTCCACGGCGATCTCCTCTTGGCGGTAGGTCGGGAGGAGGAGGCTCGAGCGGCGTACGAGGCCACCCTCGAACGGGAACCGAACCGGGCCCGGGCCCTGGCGGCGCTGTCAGGTTGAGCCTTGTCGTCTTGAGTCGCCCGTGCGACAATCAGGAGTCCGGACCGGTGGTCTTCCGGTGCCGGGCTGGAGCCGCCCTGCAGGTGGGGGCGGAGTCCTTGCCGGGATGGCGGAATCGGTAGACGCGGAGGTCTCAAAAACCTCTGG
>SLNQ01000048.1 GCA_007132965.1 Gemmatimonadota bacterium
CGGGGTCCAGTCCCAGCTCTTTCTCCACGGCCATGTACTGGGGGGCGAAGGCCTCGTTGACCTCCACCAGATCCATGTCGCCCAGGGCCAGCTCGGCACGGTCCAGCGCAGCCCGGATGGCAGGCGCAGGTCCGATCCCCATGATGCTGGGCTCAACCCCCACGAAGGCCCACGAGACCAGGCGGCCCAAGGGCTTCTTTCCATTCGATTCGGCCCAGCTCCGGGACGCCAGCACGGTGGACGCCGAGCCGTCGCCGATCCCCGAGGCGTTCCCAGCAGTCACCAGTCCGTCCTTTCTGAAGTAGGGCCGAAGTCCGGACAGCGCTTCCATGGTGGTGTCGGGGCGCATGTGCTCGTCCCGGGCGAACTCCACCTCCCCCTTTCGGGTCCGCACCGTCACCGGAACCACCTCCGAGGAGAAACGTCCATCGTCCCAGGCCGCGGCAGCCCGCTTCTGGCTCCGGAGCGCCACCTGGTCCGCCTCATCCCGGGTCACGCCGTACCGATCGGCCAACTCCTCGGCGGTCTGCGCCATGGTGAGTCCACAATTGGTGTCCAGGAGGGCCTGCCAGAGGAGATCCTCAAAGTTTCCGCCGGCGTCGCCCAGGCGCATCCGTCCCCAGCGGGCCCCCCTGACCACGTGGGGAGCCTGGCTCATGGATTCGGTTCCCCCGCAGAGGGTCACCTCCGCGTCGCCCAGGAGAATCTCCTGGGCACCCTGGACGATGGACTGGAAGCCGGAGCCGCAGAGCCGGTTCACGGTGACCGCGGGCACCTCCTGGGGGACGCCGGAGTCGAGTCCCACATGTCGGGCCAGGTAGATGGCGTCGGCGGAGGTCTGCAGCGCGTTTCCGTAGATGACGTGATCCACGTCTCCAGGCTCCACCTGCGCCTGCTCCAGCGCTCCCTGGGCCGACGCCACGCCCAGCTGGGTGGCGGTCAGGTCCTTCAGACTTCCCCCGAAGGTGCCGAATGCCGTCCTGGTTCCGGAAAGAAAGACCACCTCTCGCTCTTGTCCCTGAGTCGTCATCCAAACCCCTCTCTTGTATCGGTTGACACGTCTGGTTCAGCGCTCCGGGGCCGGTACCCCGGCTCGTGAGCGGGGTTCAGGCGTCTCCCTCGGACTCCTTCAGGTGCGACTCGAAGATCTGCTTGTTGTGCGCCTTGGCGTAGGCTTCCCGTGGCTCGATGAGCCCGGCCATGAGGTGGTCCATGATGTGCTGGTCCAGGAGCTGCATGCCGTCCCGCTTCCCGGTCTGGATGATGGAAGGGATCTGGTGCACCTTGTTTTCACGAATCATGTTCGCCAGCGCCGACGTGCCCACCATGACCTCCAGGGCGGCCACCCGGCCCTTCCCACCCTTCTTCTTCAAAAGGACCTGCGAGATGACGCCCTTCAGCGACTCGGCCAGCATGGACCGGATCTGGGGCTGCTGGTCCGCCGGAAACACATCGATGATCCGGTCCACCGTCTTGGGTGCCGAGTTGGTATGGAGGGTGCCGAATACCAGGTGCCCGGTCTCGGCAGCGGTCATGCCCAGCTCGATGGTCTCACGGTCGCGCATCTCACCCACGAGGATCACGTCCGGGTCTTCCCGGAGCGCGGCCCGGAGCGCCGCGGCAAAGGAGCGGGTGTTGGTGCCCACCTCCCGCTGATTCACCAGACAGCGCTTGTTCTGGTGGGTGAACTCGATGGGATCCTCGATGGTGAGGATGTGGTCGGTTCTGGTCTCGTTGATGAGGTCGATGAGGGCCGCCAGCGTCGTTGACTTGCCCGATCCGGTGGGGCCGGTGACCAGCACGAGTCCTTTGGAGAGCTCGGCAAACCGCCGCACCGCAGGCGGAAGTCCGAGCTGGTCCGCGGTGAGGATATCGGTGGGAATGGTCCGAAAGACGGCCCCCATCCCCTTCCGCTGCCAGAAGACGTTGACCCGAAACCGGGCCACCTCGGGAATCTCGTAGGCAAAGTCGAAGTCCATGGACTCTTCGAACGTCTCTCGCCACTCGTCTCGCATGATCTCGTAGACCAGGGACTCCATGTCGCGAGCGGTGAGCTCGCGGAAGGGAAAGGGCTTCATGACCCCATGCAGACGCATCAGGGGTTTGGCACCGGTGGTCAGGTGCAGGTCCGAGCCCCCGTTTTCCGCCAGTGCCTTCAGAAATTGATCGATCTTCGCCATCGCGACTCTTACCTCCAGCTCGTACAGGTCGGGGTGATCCAGCGATCGGACGGAAGCTGCATCAGGCCTCCACCGGCTCCAGACTCCACGTCCACTCGCCGTCCGCTTCGCGCCTCACATCGAGGATCCAGGTCACGCCCTCCGGGCTGGGCGCCGGCGCGTCCACCGCCTCCTGATCCTCCCCCGGGTCATGTTTCCGGAAGAGGTGCACGAAGACCACCGGCGCCAACTCCAGGGTGGCCTCCCAGATGCCGTGATGCCCCTCTTCCAGCTCCACGGCTACCGAGTCGAAGTGGAACTCGCGGAGCTCCTTCAGACGCCGTTCGGTGGCCGCCTCCGGTCCCTCCAGCGGGAGTGTGAGGATGGCACGGGGGGGTGGCGGTCCCTCCCGGGCGGAGAGGTGAAGGGAGCGATGTCCCTGGGGGAGGAGCAGGTCGGGGAGATGCGGAAGGAGCTGCCACCCCATGCTCTCCGGGACCGCCCGCACGGCCAGAGTCAGGCTCCCCTCCTGCAGGATCAGGCCCAGCTCGTCCAGAAGCTCGGCAGGGGGCTCCGGCACGTGCGGTTCGTGCTCGTCCTCCTCCCGGGGAGTGAAGAGGAGCTCGTAGCCGGCCGCAGTGGAGAGTCCCTTCACGTCCACCACGGAGTGTCCGCCCCCCTCGCGAAACTGCGCCATCCACGCCCCTTCGCCCCGGGCCGGAAGTCGCTCGGCCGGGGAAGGCGAGAGGCTCCGTTCCAGGAGCTCGTTCCACCCGGCCCGCAGGCGGAAGCGCCGCGTCCCCTGGCGGCCGTGATACCACCCCAGGGCCCGATCACCGCGCACGGAGAGTCCCCAGCTCGGGGAGCCCTCCCGGTGAGCGAGGCTTCTGAGTTCGTGGGGGGTCACGGCGTCGACCTCGCTCAACTCGTCGCGCTCCGGTTCGTCCCGGGAAAACACCTCGCGTATCACCTTTCGGATGCTGGACCTCGATGCCAGCGCCAGCTCCACCTCGAGACCTGTCCTGCGCGCGAGCTCCTCGGCCACTCCCGTCTTGAGGGGCGAGTCCACCGCCAGGGTCACGCGATCATCGATGCGGGCGATGGGAAGGGCGCCGTTGGCCAGGGCCCATTCGGGCGTGACCAACGCGGCCGTGTCGGGATCCACCGCGGACGCTTCGGGAAAGACGTAGGGAATCTCGAACTGCGAGGCGAGGCCCCACTCCAGCTCTTCCTGCTGGACCACGCCCAGGGTCACCAACGCCTGACCAAAGTACCCTCCCTCCCTGCGCTGATGCTCGAGAGCCCGGTCGATGTCGTCCTGATTCACCCTCCCCATGTCGCGGAGGATCTCTCCAATGTTCTTCTTGGCGTCACTCATCGGTTTGCCTCTCCCACAGGGCCTGGTCATCGGTCAGGTGATCGGCGATCCAGCGACCCACATCGACGGTGCCGGCTTCGCCTCCCAGATCGGGGGTTCCTACTTCGTCTTCCAGCGCAGCCTCCACCGCCGCCTCAACGCTCCGGGCCGCCCAAGTCCAACCCAGGTGCTCCAAGAGGAGGGCCACACACAGAATGGCCGCCATGGGGTTGGCCGTTCCCCGACCTGCGATGTCGGGAGCCGAACCATGCACGGGCTCGAAAAGAGCGTGCTGTCCGGGATGGACGTTCGCCGAGGCCGCCATCCCCAACCCTCCAGCCAACACCGCCCCCAGGTCGCTCAGAATGTCGCCGAAGAGGTTCGAGGTGACCACCACCTGGTGGTGGTCGGGACGCCGGACCAGATCCATGGCCATGGCGTCCACGTACATCGCCCGAGCCTCGATGCCGGCGTGCTCGGCGGCCACCTCCTCGAACACCCTTCTCCAGAGCGCACCCGGTGCTGCCATGGCGTTGGCCTTGTCCACCATCGTCACCCGTCGGCGCCCCCGGCTCCGGGCATAATGGAAGGCGGCCCGGATGATGCGCTCCACGCCTCGGTAGGTGTTCACGTCCTCCTGGATGGCCACCTCGTCCGGCGTGCCCTGCCGGAGGGCGCCTCCCACCCCTGCGTAACTTCCCTCGGTGTTTTCCCGGAAGAAGCGAACGTCCATGGCTGCGCCGGCTGGACTCCGGAGGGGCGAGTGCCGGGGATGCCTCACCAGGCAGGGGCGGTAGTTCACGTAGAGGTCCAGCCGGAACCGCAGCCCCAGGAGAATGTCGCGGGCGTGTTCGTTGTCGGGGACCCGCGGATCGCCCAGGGCACCCAGGAGAATGGCGTCGTAGTCGTCGGCCAGGCTCCGGAACTCCCGGTCCGATATGGTGACGCCGGTCTCGAGAAATCGGTCGGCGCCGAGATCCCATTCGTCCCACTCCAGCTCCAGCCCCGGATGCTGGGCCAGAACCCGGAGGATCCGTACCGCCTCGCCCATGACCTCCGGTCCGATGCCATCACCTGGAACAACCGCGAGTCGAGCCATGGACGCTGGGGCCGGAGGGCAGAGAATG
Organism: Gemmatimonadota bacterium; assembly: GCA_007132965.1. Classification (GTDB taxonomy): domain Bacteria; phylum Gemmatimonadota; class Gemmatimonadetes; order Longimicrobiales; family Gaopeijiaceae; genus PWLA01. The sequence continues at coordinate 4,644 of SLNQ01000048.1, forward strand.
TGGGGTCCGCGCAGGGGATTGCGGGTGGAGTATAGGCGCGCTGGACCTCGTTCGCCACCGGCCGGCTCAGGGATCCCGAACCCGGATGCTACCCTCCACCGGGTTCCCGAAGCCCTCCACCACAAAGTGGTACTCCCCGGTGGGCGCGCCTTCGAAGGTGATGACGAGCCGGGCGTCGAGCTCCGTCAAAGGTGCGGGTGAGGCCTGCCCGGTGGCTCGGAGGAACTCACTCGGGTCGGGGTCCATCTCGTCCACAGCGAACCGAACGCGGTGAACCCTCCAGTCCATGACCCGAAACTGTACCACGTCGCCCCGGTCCACCTGGAGGTGGGCTGGAAAGACACGGGTACGATCGCCGCTGCCACTGAGGGTGACCTGGTGAATGGGAATGTGGTCGGCGATGCCCAGCGATGCCCGGAGTTCGGGATCCGACGGAGGCCCATCGGCCCGCTCGCACCCGCTGCCGACGATGCCCAGGGTCAGGGCCAGGATGAGGACCGGCCCGTGGCCCCACCCCAGCCGCCAATCAGTCGGCCGGATCACCGCAGATGACGCAGAACCTCCAGTCGCGCTCCATGACCTCGTCACACGAGGAGCACGGAACCACAAAGACGTTGACCCCGCAGTAGGCGCAGAACCGTAGCCCCTCCCGGCGAGGAAGCGTCCTGGAACACTCGGGACAGGCGTCGGGGACCTCGTTCATATCCACGTCCTCGGGTATGGCGTCGACAGTGACTCTGTCGGAGGCCGCGGTGGCCTCCGGGCTCCGGGCTGCTTCCTTCGTCTCCGGCGCTTCGGCCTCGGCCGGAGCCGGTGACGACTTCACTACGGCCGTCCCCGATCCGGACGAGTCGGCCTCGTCGCCTTCATCGTCCAACGCCTCGCCCAGGAGGTCGTCGAGGCGCAGGTCGTCATCGGCCCCGGCGCGGCGAGCCGAATCCAACGCCCTTCCCACCAGTGCATCCACCTCGTCGTCAGTGGGGCCCACCTCATCCTCGGTGGGGCCGGCCTCGTCGTCCGCCTCCGGAAGCTTGTCCGCGTTCAGACGCACGCCCACGGCGGCGTACTCCCGGTACAAGCCGGTGTTGGGGTTCGACGACCTCAACTCGAGTCGGATACGCTCCCGGGCAGTATCGGACTCCAGCTCCAGGTAGTCCTTCTCACCGGCCAGAAGACGCAGGAGGGCGTCTTCGTAGTCACCGTTGAGCTCGGCTCCGATGCGGTCGCGGTGGGTTCGATAGGGGACGAGGGTCTGATAGATCTCGGCCACCGTGAAGGGGGCCTTCAGATAGGAAGGCTCCTGCTCGCGAATCTCCTCGACCAGGGTGGAGAAGAATCGGTCCACCAGGGACAGTCTGGCTCTCATGGTTTTGTTCTGGGGTTGGTGGCGTTCTGAAGGTCGTGGCGAAGGGCTCTATCCGGAATCGCTGCTGAGGCGGTAGAGCCCCGCCTCGGCAGCCCCTCTCAAGAAGCTTTCCGCATCGGTGAGGGGAATGTGCACGCCGTATCGCTCGTGCCAGCGCTCCGCCAGCCGGCGCATGAAGTGGGCCAGGGGCTCGTGGGAGAAGCCGGCGGCATCGCGAATCTGGCGCACCACTTCATCCCAGGTTCCGTGGAAGACGGCACCCTTACGCGTCCGGACCGTGATGCGCCCCCCCGCTCCCGTGGCGGCCCGCTCTGACTTCTGAAACAGCTCCAGCTGGTTCTCGTCCCGCAGCGGCCAGGTATCGCCTACTCCAAACCGGGCCTCGATCTCGGCCAGAAGCCGGTTCACGGGATCCGCCTCCATTCCCTCCAGCTCCAGGAGGCGATCCTGCCACGGGCGCAACCGGGGGTCATGTTCCGAGAGCCTGAAGAGGGAACGCTTCAGCTCGATGAGCCGCCAGACCGCCAGAGGGTCCCACTGCTCCGACGGCGGAACGGCCTCCATCTCCCGGAGGGCGTTTTCCCAGTCCCCGCGGTCGTAGAGGAGGTGTCCCAGGTAGATGCGGGCCTCGTGCAGAGCCGGGCTCATCCGGAGCGCCCGCCGAAGGTGACGCGATGCACCAACTTCGTCGCCCATTCGGTGCAGCGCATACCCCATGGAAGCCACGGCTTCAGCCGAATCCGGGCGCGTGGTGGCCAGGCGGGTGAAGATATCCATGGCCCGAGCGAAGAGCCCTTCCCGGTAGAGGGCCCTTCCCATGGTGAGCATGAGTTCGACGTCATCCTCAAAGCCCAGGTCCTGGACGGCCTGGAACAACTCCAGCGCCTCGTCCCGCTCGCCCATCCGAAGCAGCACCTCACCCAGGCCCACCATGGCGTCTTCATGGGTCTGGTCCAGCGCCAGCGCTGCCTTGAAGGTGCGTCGGGCCCAGGCGAACTCCTCGCGAGCCAGCCGTGCGTACCCCAGGCCCACGTAGAGCTCAACCGCGTTCGGATAAAGAGCGAGGCCCTCTTTCAGCGTCTCGAGGGCCCCGTCGAAGTCACCTTCGTTGTAGAGCGAGTGCGCCCGCTCGTCGTACTCCTCCGAACTCCAGAATCGGTGGCCCATGCGCGCTCTCTCGCCAGAGGGGTGGGAACCGGATCAGTGAAAAATCTAAGGGTCCCGAGCCGCCGGAGAAAGGGTAAATAAAAGCAGGGGCGAGGTGGGCCCGAGGACCCATCCAACGCCCCTGCGTCTCTACCGTGTCCTGCGGCCGCTTCGCGTCAGTCGGCGGTGGAATCGTCAGAGGATCCCACGGCCACCGGCTCATGAGCTTCGCCGGTATCGTCCTCTCCCTCGGCGGACCCGGCAGGCCGACCGTGGGGAATCGCGGGCCGGCAGAAACGCATCCCCAGGGTGAAGAGCTCCTGGAGGTCGGACTCCGACAGGTCCGGGTACCGTTCCGCCAGGTAGTCCATGGTCTCCTTCATCCAGTGCGTCTGGTCGTCCTCAGCAGCCTGCAAAACGCCACACCGGTTGATGTGGCTGAACAGCTCGTCTCGGGCACGGTCCTTGAGTTTGCTCTTATCGGTCATGTAGCCTCCATAATATTGATCATTCAATCCCCCGGATCTGAATCACGGGGACCACCAACGTCCTGCCGCCAACGTCATGCCGCTGGTACAAATACGATGGGCCCGGGCATCGCGTCCGGGTCGTTTCGGGACGAAGCCGGGAAAGCCGGGGCGCTGACTCGAAGATTTTCCGTAGCAGCAAAAAAAGATAACGGCGTGGGCCGACCGAGGCAAACCCGAACAGGTCCCTTGAGGTCGGGCAACGACCCTCCCCGGCGCTGGAGCTTTCCGACAGGAGCGTTACCTTGGAGAAGTCGCACTCCGCAACCTGAACGAGGTTCCACACGCCCATGCACGTACAGCTTGCCCTGGTCTGTGACGACGCCCGGATCCGTCCCGACGGAAAGATGGATATCGACGGCGTCTTCAACGATCTCATGGCCCCCGGATTTCCCGCCAAGCAGGACCGGATGGTCCTGGTGACCACCATCGAGTGGGACCACAGCGATCAGGGCCGAAACAAGTTCAAGGTCGATCTGGTGGGGCCCGACGGGCAGCCGTCCCTCACCGTGGACGGACATACCGACGTGGACCCCCGGGACAAGAACCGGCCTCCACCCCGGACCCGATTGGTGCTGCCCCTGGAGGAGGTGGTCTTTCCCCGGCCGGGCCGCTACACCTTCCAGCTGCGGGTAAAGGGTCGCAAGCTCCGAGGACCGTCACTCTTTCTGATGGAAGCCGACGCCCAGGACTCCTCCGAGTAGAGCCGCCTCAGGGCAACAACGAGGCCGCCACCTCGTCAGGGTCGAAGCTGCGAAGGTTGTCGCCGCGGCGGACCTCGGCGAGGTGAAGGGAGAGCGAGCCCACCACTGGCACGCTGGACTTCATCTGCACGAGAAAACGGTGCTCGTCGTCGGAGAAGTGGATCTCGGCCTCCCCTCCCTCGCCGAAGATTCCCCGGGTCTGGATGACGGGTTCCACCACGATGGTGTTGAAGGTGCCCGCAGGCACCTCCACGGTGTCCCTCCGTACCACCTTCACCACCACCGGATTCCCGCTCTCCTGAAAGTAACGGTCCAGGGTGTAGGTCTCACCCACCTCAAGGGGAAGGCTGCGCACGTAGTAGACGAAGGAGATGTCGTCCAGGGGCAGATCGGTGGGCAGCTCCCCCTCCTCGTCCACGTCGGCTCGCTCCCACCGGCGCTCCTCCGGGTAGAATTCGAAGTGGCGGAAGCGTTCGTAGCGCACCTCGTTCTGGTCCTGTATGAACCGCCGACTGGTGAGCTGGTCCAGGTCCAGCCAGGACTGGTAGAGGTTGTTGACCCGGGCCAGGGGGATCCCACCGTTCAGCCCCATGCTGATGTGGTAGGTGCGCTCGCCCCGCACGCTCTCGACTCCGTGGACCTCCATGTGTCCTTCGCCCACCGCAAGCGGGCCCAACTTGACCTGGTACTCCATCCGCTCGCCGGGGCCGAACGGCACGGGAGCCACCGAGCTCTCGATGGGCGCGCTCCACGGTGACCGTTCGGCGTCCTGGGCCATGAGCTCAGCGGCACCCAGGGTCCCGCCCGCCAGGGTCAGAAGGAGGACGACAGCAGGCCAGGCCACCTTGCGCAGGGAAAGCAGGTCCCGGAACGCCTGGAAGGGACGAAAACGGGTCTCCCTCTGACGGTGCGCAAAGCGGACCTCCACGGAACTCTCCTCAATGCGACGGGCATGGGGGGCCAGCAGAGCCAGAAGCTCCAGGTTGGCGGCCCACCCGTCCCGGGTCAGCGCCCCGCCCTCGATCTCCCGAAGCGCCTTCCGCACCACCACGATCCGGTAGGCACGGAAGCCGCACAGCGGATCGGAGACAGGGGCCTTACGGATGGCCCGCCGCAGCAGCAGGGTGGCCAGACGGCGAGACAGGCGCCGGGCCCGAGGAAGGGCGTCCGGCTCCACCCGACCCGCCACCAGGTCGGCCCCTCCCTCGATGGCCTTCACCATCTCCACCAGGGAGCCGGGATCCTCGGTGAAGTCACCCTGGAGCGTCACCACCACGTCCCGCTTCGGATACTCGGTCCGCTCCGACGCTTCCCGGAGGAGACGCTCTGTGGCCCGGCCGTGCCCCAGCCGCACTTCGGAGCGTATCACCGTGAGCGGCAGCACCCGGGTATAACGCTCCAGGACCTCGGCTGTCCCGTCGGTGGAAGCGTCGTCGAGGACCAGGATCTCGAAGTCCCGGCCGAACTCGGCCATCACCTTGCGGATCTTCCACAGGAGCACACCGATGGTATGTTCCTCGTTGTGGGCCGGAATGCCTATATAGATCACAAGAGCTCCAGAGCAGTGGGCTGGCCCGCGCATCGGACAACGGGCGGGTGGCAGGAGCGGGTGCGGTTGCCTCCGCCGCTCAACACGTCATACAGAGAGGGCCGAATCCGGTTCCTCGTGGTCCCTGCCCGCCGGCGGCCGGGTCTTCCAGCGCTTGTGGGGCCAGAAGTACTGCTCCGGGTTGCGGCGGATCTCTGCCTCCAGCACCTCCAGGTAGCCCCGGGTCAGGACCCGGATGTCGCTCTCCAGGTCGCCCGTATCCGGCCTCTCCAGCTGATGGAAACGAATCAGGTACCGAGCTCGCCAGCCGGGGAGCCGGTGGCAGAAGGCCAGCACGATCGGGGCGCCCGTTCGAAGCGCGAGGAAGGCCGGCCCCCGAGCCGTGCTGGCAGGCACACCGAAGAAGTCCACGAAAATTCCTCCCCGTCGGACGTTCTGATCCGCCACCAACGCCACCACCCGACCCCGACGCACGGATCTCAGGATCTGGCGGGGTGCGTCCTCCCGGTAGATGACGGACACTCCCAGCGCTTCCCGGGTTCGGCGAAGGCGCCGGTCCACCAGGGGGTTCTTCTGACGACGCACCACCGCATCCAGTGGCGCGCCCCGAACGGCGAGTGCGCCACCTCCGATCTCCCAGTTCCCCAGGTGGCCCGTGACCAGCAGCACCCCCTTCCCCTCGGCAAGGGAAGCTTCCAGAATGTCCCATCCCTCGAGGTCGGTACGGCGCCGAAGCTCCTGGGGCGGAAGGCCCGCCATGCGCAGCAGGGTCACCCCCTCCCGGCCGATGTGGGGGAAGACCCGGCGAGCGATCCGCCGGCGCCACGCCTCGGACCGGTGGGGAAAGGCCCTCTCGAGATTTCGACGAACCGTTCGGTGGCGGATCCGCAGAACCGATCCGGCCACCCAGCCCAGTCCGTAGCCCAGGCCCTGTGCCAGAGGCTCGGGAAGGATCCTCAGGAGGAGCGACACCCCCACCACCAGGCCGCTCTGGAGCCGGTGGGCCATACGAACCTTCGCCTTGCGGGGCACGGCTCAACCGCCGGGAGCGTGGGCTGAGGCACCGTCCTGGAACTGCAGGTCGTGCAGCCGCCGGTACACTCCTCCTCCGGCCAGCAGCTCTTCGTGGGTGCCACGCTGGACGATACGTCCCTCCTCCATGACCAGGATCTGGTCCGCCTGCTGGACCGTGGAGAGCCGGTGGGCGATGACGAAGACGGTCCGTCCTACCAGGAGGCGTTCCATGGCCCGCTGCACCAGCTGCTCGGACTCGGAGTCCAGCGCCGAGGTGGCCTCGTCGAGGATGAGAATGGGCGGATCCCGGAGGATGGCCCGCGCAATGGCGATGCGCTGCCGCTGTCCACCTGAGAGCTGAGTCCCCCGCTCGCCCACCACGGTGTCGTATCCCTGGGGCAGCCGCTCCACGAACCCGTCGGCGTGGGCCGCCCGGGCCGCCGCCTGCACCGCCTCGTCCGAGACGTCGTCGATCCCGTAGGCGATGTTCGCCCGAACCGTGTCATGAAAGAGGACCGTCTCCTGCGAGACGATCCCCAGGTGGTCCCGAAGCGACTGCAGGGAGAACTCCCGGATGTCGCTGTCGTCGATGAGGATCCGTCCCTCGGTGACCTCGTAGAATCGGCCGATGAGGTCCACCAGCGTGGTCTTTCCGGCCCCGCTGGGCCCCACCAGCGCCGTGACGCTCCCGGCCGGCGCCACGAAGTTGATGCCCCGGAGCACCGGCTCGCCGGGCCGGTAGTGGAACCACACGTCCTCGAAAGAGATCTGCTCGCGTACCCCCGGAAAGGACCGCGCTCCGGGCCGGTCCCGGATCTCCACGGGCGCGTCCAGAAACTCGAAGACCCGCTCCGACGCCACCAGGCCCGGCTGAATGATGGCCGGAAGCTTTCCCAGGTACTTTACCGGTGAGTAGAGCTTCATGGAGAGCGCCAGAAAGGCGATGAACTCCTCTCCGCTGAGCACACCGCCGGTGAGAACCAGCCGCGTCCCGTACCAGAGGATCACCACCGTCCCCAACGCCCCCACCGTCTCGGTAATGGGGTGCGACAGCGCCCGGAACCGCTCGGTCCGGATGAAGGCCTTGAAGTAGTCCCACGTCAGGCGCCTGAACCTTTCCCGCTCGTGGCCCTCCGCCGCCGAGGCCTTCACCAGTCGGATCCCCGAAAGGGTCTCCTGGATGTGGCTGTTCACCTCTCCGGCCAGGTTCAGGATCGTGCGGTCTCCCCGGCGCACTCGCCGCAGCAGGGGTCCCCAGATGGCGAAGACTCCGGGCAGGATGATCACCGCCGCCAGGGTGAGCTGCCACGAGATCAGGAGCATGAGGGCGAAGAAGGCCGCCATCTCCAGCACCGACGAGATGATCCGGGCCAACTCCTTGGTCACCAGCGTCCGGAGCTGCTCCACGTCGTGGGTGAGCCGGGAGATGATCTGTCCCACCCGGGTCCGACCGAAGAAGACCAGGTCCAGGTCCACCAGGTGCGCGTACACCTCGTTCCGGAGGTCCCGGGTCACCGCCTGCTCGATCCACGCCACAAGGTAGTTGCGCAGAAAGTCGAAGACGTTCTTGACCAGAAAGATGACCAGGAGAAAGAGGATGATCCCCTGGATCGCCTGGTCCGGAGGAGCCGAGAGATCCACCAGCCGTCCGATGGTTCCGTCAAGAAGGAGCTCCAGGAGCCCATTGTCCGCCGCCAGATCGCTGGGATCCGCCGCCTCCTGGCCTCCCGCGTCGGCGGCCTGCATACCCTGGGCGTCCACGTCGGCGAAGAGCGTCCGCAGGAAGGGAATGAGCAGGGCGAAGGAGTAGGCGTCCAGCGCCGCGAAGATGGTGGTAGCCGCCGCCGACAGGAGAAAGACCGGCAGGTAGGGCTTGAGGTACGAGAGGATCCTGAGGTACAGGCTCACCGGGGCCGCGGGGTCAGGGTGGCCACCGGCACGATCATCTCCTCTGGCGAGATCCCACCGTGCAGAAAGGAGCCGCGGTAGCGGTTCTGGTACTCCCGGAGCTTGGTGGGATACACCATGAAGTAGTCCTCCAGGGTGATCACGTAGCTGAGTCCCAATCGGCCGGCAGGCAGGCGCAGGTCAGCGGCGTCGGAGGTGGAGAAGACCGTGCTCTCGTCCTCGGCCCGGAGGTCCTGTCCGAACTTGTACCTCAGGTTCGCCGTGGCGTCTCGCCTGGCGTAGACCGTGGTGGGCCGGTTGCACAAAATGGAGCCATGGTCGGTGGTGACCACCATGGAATAGCCCTCCCGGGCCGCCTCCTGAAGGATCTGGAAGAGGATGCTGCGCTCGAACCACGAGCGACTCAGCTCACGGAGGGAAATCTCGTCGCGGGCCACCTCCATGAAGACCGGCGATTCGGAGCGCGAGTGGATGAGCAGGTCCATGAAGCTGAAGACCAGGGCGATGACGCCGGCACCGTTTCGGACCGCCGAATTGACCCGGGCCCGCACCTGCTCGCCCTCACGATCCGAGAAGACCTTGTCGTAGTGGACCGACACCGCCCGGCCGGTGAGCTCCTCCAGGTGCTCCCGCAGGAGGCGATCCTCGAAGGCGTTCAGACTTCCGTCCTCGTTCATCCCCTCCCACCACCCCGGGTTGTCCCGGGCGATCTGGTCGGGAAAACGCCCCGAGAAGATGGCGTTGCGGGAGTAGGGTGTGGCGGTGGGCAAAATGGAGTAGTGAAGGTCCTCCTCCACCTCGCAGAACTCCGAGAGAAGGGGCACCAGGGTTCGCCACTGGTCGAGCCGCATGCAGTCCAGCACCACCAGAAAGACCGGATCGTCGCCCAGCAGGGGGAGCACAAAACACTCCACCAGGTCGGTGGAGAGGATGGGCGGCTCCTCCTGGCCCCGCATCCACCGGGGATACACGCGCTGGATCCACCCGCCGAAGTCCCGCCGCAGGTCGTCCATGAGGGAGTCCACCGTGTCCAGGAGTCCCTCCTCGCCGGCCGCCTGAAGCCGGATGTGCCAGTCCACCAGCTCCCGGTAGACCGAGGCGAAGTCGCCGGGGGTCACAGCGTCTTCCCTGAGGCGCGAGATCCTGGGGAATCGGGCGGCGAAGTCCTGCGCCACCTGCTGCTGCCGGATGGACGACCCCTCCAGGATGCGGGTGACCATGGAGAGGACCTGGCGGGGGCTGGTGGGCTTGACCAGGTAGTCGTCCACACGCCGTCCGATGGCCTCGGTCATGGTCCGATCTTCTTCGGACTTGGTGATCATGACCACGCGCACGTGTGGATCGTCCCGGCGCAGCTCCTCCAGCACCTCGAGTCCCCGCCGCCCCGGCATCTGCTCGTCCAGGAGCACCAGGTCGTAGGGGTCGTCGGCCAGCAGGGCCAGGGCGTCGTCGCCGTTGGAGATGGCATCCACGTGATAGCCGCGCTGCTGCAGGAAGAGGCAGTGCGGCCTCAGGAGCTCGATCTCGTCGTCGACCCAGAGGATTCGCTTGGAAGGTCGATTCATGGTGGAAAACCTACGAGATGTGACGGGCCGGGCCAAGGCGGTGGCCTCGGACGGGCAGGCCGCTCAGCCCCGGGCCTGCGCCTGGCGCCGGATTCGCCGCCGTCCCACGGCCTTCTCCGACTCCACCACGAGATACAGGACGAGACCCACCAGGAGCACCGGTCCCCAGCTCTCCAACGAGAGTCCCTGGGTCCGAAAGAGGGTGTTCATGAATGGAAGATAGGTGAAGGCCCCCTGGAAGAGCAGGAGAAGCCCGGCAGCCACCAGGACCGCCCGATTCCCCACCAGGGCCTTCCACCCCACAGAGGGCTTCCACTGAAAGCGACAGTTGAAGAGGTACCAGAGCTGCGCCGCCACCAGCGAGTTGACGACCACCGTCCGGGCGTAGTCCACGTCGTGACCCCGCCCCAGCGTCCAGTGGAAGAGAAGGATGCACCCCACCGCCACCAATACGGACACGTAGACGATGCGTCGCAGCAGAAAGCGCGAGAGGATGGCGTCGCCCGGACTGCGGGGCGGCCGTTCCATGATTCCGGCCTCCGGCGGTTCGAAGGCCAGCGCCAGCGCCAGCGTGACGGCGGTGATCATGTTGACCCAGAGGATCTGCACCGGCGTCACCGGAAACTCGGCGAAGGCCAGCGCCACCGCCGCCAGGACGATGAGCGCTTCGGCACCATTCGTGGGGAGAATGAATAGGATCGTCTTCTTCAGGTTGTCGTAGACCGTGCGCCCCTCGTAGACCGCCCGTTCGATGGAGGCGAAGTTGTCGTCGGCCAGCACCATCTCCGAGGCGCTCTTGGACGCCTCACTCCCCTTGATCCCCATGGCCACCCCGATGTCGGCCTGCTTCAGCGCCGGGGCGTCGTTGACGCCGTCGCCGGTCATGGCACAGACGTCACCGGCCTCCTGGAGGAGCTGCACGATGCGGAGCTTGTGCTCGGGACTGGCCCGGGCAATGACGTCGTGGTCGGCAATGAGCTCCCTCAGCTCATCGTCGCCGGCCTGCTCCACCTGCGACCCGGTGAGAGCCCGCTCTCCGTCGCCGATGCCCATGCGAGCTCCGATGCTCCGGGCGGTGGTGGCGTGATCCCCGGTGATCATCATGACCCTGATCCCGGCATCACGGCAGCTTCGGACCGCTTCGATGGCCTCGGGGCGGGGCGGGTCCATGAGGGCGGCCACCCCCAGGAGGGTGAGCCCCCCTTCCACGGCCTCATCCGTAAGGTCGCCCTCCACCTCCGGCGGCTCCCCCTCGGCCAGCGCCAGGAGCCGGTAACCCTTCTCCGCCACCTCTTCCATGCGGGCCTCCCACTCCTCCACCTCCAGGGGGGCGGCGCCGTCGCGAGTCCGGACGGAGTCACAGAGGGCAAGGATTCGCTCGGGAGCTCCCTTTACCAGCAGGCGTGTCTTTCCGTTGGGGGTCTCGTTCAGGGTGGCCATCCAGCGCCGTTCCGACTCGAAGGGGATCATGTCCACCTGGGGGTGCTCGTGTTCCTCGTTCCCCCGATCCAGCCCGGCCTTCTCGGCCAGCACCAGGAGGGCCCCTTCGGTGGGATCGCCCTGGAGAACGCGTTCACCGTCCTCCCCTTCCTCATGCCCGGAATCAGCAGGCTTCGTGAACTCGGCCTCGTTGCACAGGAGCCCCACCCGCATCAGCCCCATGAGGACCGGGTCGTCGGTGGGATCGGCCTCGCCGTCGTCCCACCGGAAATCCCCCTCGGGGATGTAGCCCGACCCGGTCACCTCCCAGTCGCCCTCGGCCAACAGCACCCGCTCCACCGCCATCTCGTTGCGGGTCAGGGTCCCGGTCTTGTCGGTGCAGATCACCGTCACCGAACCCAGGGTCTCTACCGCCGGCAGGCGCCGGATGATGGCCCGGCGCTGGGCCATTCGCTGAACCCCCAGCGCCAGGGTGATGGTGAGGATGGCCGGGAGACCCTCGGGAATCGCCGCCACCGCCAGGGCCACCACTGCCAGGAAGGCGTCAGTGGGCTCGAAGCCCTGCAACAGCCATCCCACGAAGAAGATGGCCACACACCCCAGGACGATGGCCACCGAGAGCTTCTTTCCGAAGGCGTCGATCTGCTTCAGAAGGGGTGTGGTGACCCCCTCCACCCGGGAGACCATCTCGCCGATGCGACCGATCTCGGTCTTCTGCCCTGTGGCCACCACCACGCCGGAGATCCGGCCCGAGGTCACCAGCGTACCGGAGAAGGCCATGGAGCGCCGGTCGCCTACCAACGCTTCGGCGTCCACCTCCTCCGGCTCCTTGGTCACCGGCTCCGACTCTCCGGTGAGCACGGCCTCCTCGGCCTGGGCATTTCGGGCCGACAGGATCCTCAGGTCGGCGGGGACCCGGTCACCGCTCTCCAGCCGGACCAGGTCGCCGGGGACCACCTCCTCCGCCGGCACGGTCCTGCGGTTTCCGTCCCGGACAACGGTGGCCTCCAGCGAGAGAAGCTTCCGGATCCCCTCGAGGGCCTCCTCGGCCTTCCCCTCCTGAACGAAGCCCACGATGGCGTTCACCAGGACGACGGCGACAATGACGCCGGTATCGATCCACTCCCCCAGGGCGGCGGTGAAGAGCGCTGCCACCAGGAGGATGTAGATGAGGACGTTGTGGAACTGCTTGAGGAAGCGCATGAGGGGCCCCTCCCTCTCTTCCTCGGGCAGCCGGTTGGGACCGTAGCGCTCCAGGCGTCGCTGGACGTCCTCGTCACTCAGCCCCTGGCGACCATCCACCTCCAACTCGTCCAGCACCTGTTCGGCCGGGAGAGCGTGCCACGCTCGAGGGGCGTCTTCGGTCGTCTCGTCGTCGGACGTTGTGGGGGCGGCGGCGACGGATCGGGAAGAATCGGTCATGCTCGGGGAGCCGGCGTGGGCGGCCTCAGGAGGCGTACGCCCGGTCCACGTACTCCTGGACCATTCGGCGAACGTGGAAGTGGGAGCCGTTCAGGGCGATGGCGCTCCGCATGACCCGGGCCCAGCCGTCGGGGTCGCCGTGGAAGAGGGGCAGGATGGCGTCTTCCAGCTTTGCCAGGGCCCGGTCACGCTCCAGGTCGTCGTCCACCGGATCCTGCCACTCCTCGTCGATGGCCCAGCCGGTGACCCCCTCCACGTGCCCTTCGATCCACCAGCCATCCAGAATGCTGAGGCAGGGCACCCCGTTCAGCGCCGCCTTCATTCCGCTGGTGCCCGAAGCTTCCAGCGGCTTGCGGGGCTGGTTGAGCCAGAGGTCGGAGCCGGCGGTGAGGAGGGCGCCCAGCTCCATGTCGTAGTCCTCGAGGTACACCAGGGGGACCTCCTCGCCCAGCGTGTCGGCCGCCTCCACCACCCGCCGGATCATGGCCTGCCCCCGCTCGTCCTGGGGATGCGCCTTGCCCGCGTAGATGAGCTGGAAGGGACCGGCTCGTCGGGCCACTTCCAGCAGTCGCTGGGGCTCCGCCGGCAGGAGGTCGGCACGCTTGTAGGGCGTGGCCCGACGGGCAAAGGCCACCGTCAGCCGGTCCGGGTCCAGCCGACGGCCCGTTCGGCGCTCCACGTCGTCCAGGAGCGCGGCCCGGGCCTCGTCGTGGGCCCGGCGCAGCTCGTCCAGGGGGAGGGCCACGGCGTGGCGCAGCAGGAAGGGATCTTCCCGCCATCCGGGAATACGCCGGTCGAAGAGCCGCCGGATGGGCTCGCCGGTCCAGGTCTCGGCGTGCACCCCGTTCGTGATGGCGTGAATGACGTGTCCCGGAAACATCTCCCGGGAGAGCCGGGCGTGGCGGAGCGCCACCCCGTTGGTGAAGCGAGAGAACCGCAGCGCCACGTGGGTCATGTTCACCTCGTCGTCCTCCACCAGACCCAGCTCGCCCAGGAGCGCGGCTCCCTCCGGGCCCAGCACCTCGCGCATGAGCTCGACCCCGAACCGATCGTGACCGGCGGGCACCGGCGTGTGGGTGGTGAAGACGCAGCGGCGGGTCACCTTCGCCACCATCGCCTCCAGGGCCTCGGTCCCGAGTCCCGACCGGCCTCCCCCTTCCCGCATGAGCTCGAGGGTCAGGAGCGACGAGTGGCCCTCGTTCATGTGGAAGGTACGTACGTCGTCGAAGCCCAGGGCCCGCAGCAGGCGCACGCCGCCCACCCCCAGGACCACCTCCTGCTGCAGACGAAGGCGGCGATCGCCCCCATACAGGAGGTCGGTGATCCGCCGGTCGTCCTCTGCATTCTCTTCCAGGTCCGAGTCCAGAAGGTACACCGGGACGTGTGCGCCGCCGTGCCCTTCCAGCCGGTACTCCCACGCTCGCAGGTTCACGGTTCGTCCTTCCAGCTCGACCTGCACCCGGGCCTCCAGGGGCCGGAGGTACTCCTCGGGCCGCCACGACGCCGGCTCCTCGTGCTGCCGTCCGGCGTCATCCAGCGTCTGTCTGAAGTAGCCGGCGCGGTGAACCAGCGAAACCACCACGAAGGGAAGCCCCAGGTCGGCGGCCCCCCGGGCGGTGTCGCCGGCCAGCACACCCAGGCCTCCACTGTAGGTGGGAAGCTCCGAGGTGAGCCCGATCTCCATGGTGAAGTAGGCCACCTCCGGACTCCGGTTCGAGGCGGTGGGGCTCCGGCCGGGCGACTCGGTCATCCATCTCTCCTGGGTCACGGTTCACGACGATACCTACGCAGGCCAGTGCGGCACTACCCGGCACCCGGCCCCGGCGATCCGGATCCCCCCGCACGGAACTTGCTGCCTGTCGAAGGGAAGATTCAGGGGAGCAGCCGCTCCGCCGTCTCCGCTTCCTCCAACCGAACGCATCCGTGCCTCCACCCGACTCGCCGAACCAGAGCTCTTTCGCCCCCGCCTCCCCTCGGCCCGGGCCGGTGGACGGCCGATTCAGGGTCGAGATCGAGGGCGTGGATCCCCAGGTCGACGGCGGACGCTTCCCGGTGAAGCGCGTCAGGGGGGATGAGCTCGTGGTGGAGGCCGACATCTTCGCCGATGGACACGACCGCATCGCCGCCCGACTCCGTCACCGGCGAGCGGAAGAGGAGGAGTGGACCGAGGCCCCCATGACGCCCCTGGGCAACGACCGCTGGCGGGGAGCCTTCCACCTGGGCGAGGTGGGCCGCTATCAGTACGCCCTGGTGGGATGGGTCGACGCCTTCCTGACATGGCGAGCCGAGATGGAGAAGTGGGTCGAGGCCGGCTCCGACGTCTCCCTCCAGCTACAGGAAGGGGCGGTCCTGGTGAAGGAGGCCGCTGGTCGGGCTCGGAAGGCCAGACCGAAAAGCGCCGACGTGCGGGATCTGGAGAGCTGGGCCCAGCGACTCCTGCGGTGGGCCGACGACCCGGCGCTGGCCGCCGACCCTTCGCCCCTGGCCGGGCCTTCGGGCCCCCTCACCGGCGAGCTTCCGGCCCTCATGGCCCAACACCCGGACCGCCGGTTCGCCACGCACCACCCCACCGCTCCCCTGGAGGTGGTGGTGGATCGGCCCCGGGCCCGGTTCAGCGCATGGTACGAGTTCTTCCCCCGTTCCACCTCTCCGGAGCCCGGCCGGCACGGGACCTTCCGCGACGCCCGGCGCATGCTCCCCTACGTTCGCTCCATGGGCTTCGACGTGGTCTACCTTCCGCCCATTCACCCCATCGGAACCACGAACCGGAAGGGCCCCAACAATCGGGTCACCTGCGAGCCCGGCGACCCGGGAAGCCCCTGGGCCATCGGTTCAGAGGAAGGAGGACACACCGCCGTCCATCCGGAGCTGGGCACCCTGGACGACTTCGTGGCCTTCCGGGAGGCAGCCGAGGAGGAGGGCCTGGAGGTGGCGCTGGACATCGCGTTCCAGTGCTCGCCGGACCATCCCTGGGTATCCGAGCATCCCCAGTGGTTTCGTCAGCGGCCCGACGGCTCCATCCGCTACGCCGAGAACCCGCCCAAGAAGTACCAGGACATCTATCCCATCGACTTCGAGACCGAAGACTGGGAGGCGCTCTGGGAGGCGCTCAGGGACGTCTTCACCCACTGGATGGACCAGGGGGTGCGGATCTTCAGGGTGGACAACCCCCACACCAAGGCCTTCCCCTTCTGGGAGTGGGTCATCGGCGAACTGAAGGCGAAGGACCCGGGGGTCATCCTCCTCTCGGAGGCCTTCACCCGGCCCCGGGTCATGTACCGGCTGGCCAAAGTGGGCTACACCCAGTCCTACACCTACTTTGCCTGGCGAAACACCGCCGTCGAGCTGAGGCGGTACATGGAGGAGCTCACGGGCACGGAGGTGGCGGAGTACTTCCGGCCCAACTTCTGGCCCAACACCCCGGACATCCTCACCGAGTACCTGCAGACCGGTCGCCGTTCGGCCTTCATGACCCGGCTTGTCCTGGCCGCCACCCTCACCGCCAGCTACGGCATCTACGGCCCTCCCTTCGAGCTCATGGAGCACACTCCTCGAGAGCCGGGTAGCGAGGAGTACCTGGACTCGGAGAAGTACCAGCTGCGACACTGGACGCTGGACCGGCCCGACAACCTCCGGGACTTCATTGGCCGGGTAAATCGGATCCGGGGGGAGAACCCGGCGCTCCACCGAAACGACACCCTCCGCTTTCACCCGACGGACAACGACCGCATCCTGGTGTTCAGCAAGCGAGACGCCGGGGGAGAGAACCGAATCGTGGTGGTGGTGAACCTGGACCCCCACCATCCGCAGAGCGGCTGGATCGACCTGGACCACGAGGCCGTCGGGCTGAGGCCGGGAGAATCGTACCAGGTCCACGACCTGCTGGCAGGAGGCCGCTATCTCTGGGAGGGGGGTCGCAACTTCGTCCGCCTGGACCCGGAGGTCTCGCCGGCGCACATCTTCAGCGTGGCGCGCCGCCTGCGCGGTGAACAGGACTTCGAGTACTTCTGACATCCCGAGCAAGGCAAGGAAGGCCCCGCGGCATGAACCCCATAGATCCGCACGCACCGCCCCTCACCGACGACCCCCAGTGGTACCGGGACGCCATCATCTACGAGCTCCACGTTCGCTCGTTCGCCGACTCCAACGGCGACGGCATCGGCGACTTCCGGGGGCTCACCGGACGGCTGGACTACCTGGAGGAGCTGGGGGTGACCGCCCTCTGGATCCTCCCGTTCTACCCCTCCCCGCTGAGGGACGACGGCTACGACATCGCCGACTACCGCCGGGTTAACCCCGACTACGGCACCATCGAGGACTTCCAGGCGTTTCTGGAGGAGGCTCACCGACGGGGGATCCGGGTCATCACCGAACTGGTGATCAACCACACCTCGGACCAGCACCCCTGGTTCCAGCGCGCCCGACAGGCGCCGGCCGGGAGCGCGGAGCGGGATTTCTACGTGTGGAGCGACGACCCGGAGCTGTACTCCGACGCCCGCATCATCTTCAAGGACTTCGAGCCGTCCAACTGGACCTGGGATCCGGTGGCGGGCCAGTACTACTGGCACCGCTTCTACCACCACCAGCCGGACCTCAACTTCGAGAATCCCCGGCTGCAGGAAGAACTCTTCAGCATCCTGGATTTCTGGCTCGACATGGGGGTCGACGGCCTTCGCCTCGACGCCATCCCCTACCTGTTCCAGCGGGAGGGGACCAACTGTGAGAACCTCCCCGAGACCCACGCCTTCCTCAAGAAGCTGCGGGCTCACGTCGACGAGAACTTCTCCAACCGGATGCTCCTGGCGGAAGCGAACCAGTGGCCGGAAGACGCCGCCGCGTACTTCGGCGACGGCGACGAATGCCACATGAACTTCCACTTCCCCCTCATGCCCCGGCTCTTCATGGCGGCGCGCATGGAGGACCGCTTTCCCATCCGCGACATCCTGGAGCAGACCCCGAAGATTCCCGAGGGATGCCAGTGGGGGCTCTTTCTCAGGAACCACGACGAGCTGACGCTGGAAATGGTCACCGACGAGGAGCGGGACTACATGTACCGGGTCTACGCCGAGGACCCCACCGCCCGGATCAACCTGGGCATCCGGCGGCGGCTGGCGCCCCTGCTCAACAACAACCGCCGCCAGATCGAGCTTCTGAACTCCCTCCTCTTCTCGCTGCCGGGCACACCGGTCCTCTACTACGGAGACGAGATCGGGATGGGCGACAACTTCTACCTGGGAGACCGACACGGCGTGCGGACCCCCATGCAGTGGTCCGGTGATCGGAACGCCGGCTTCTCCACCGCCAACCCACAGCAGCTCTTCCTGCCGGCCATCATCGACCCGGAATACCACTACGAAGCCGTCAACGTGGAGATCCAGGACCGGAATCCCACCTCCCTGCTGTGGTGGATGCGGCGGCTCATCGCTCTCCGCAGGCGGCACCGGGCCTTCGGACGGGGAAGCCTGGAGTGGGTGGACCACGACAACGGAAAGGTGGTGGCCTTCCTCCGACGCCACGAAGGGGACACCATCCTGGTGGTGGCCAACCTGTCCCGCTTCGCCCAACCGGTGGCGCTGAAGCTGGGGGAGTTCGAAGACATGGTTCCCCTGGAGCTCTTCGGCCACACGCCCTTCCCCCGGGTGGGCCCGACGCCGTACCCCCTGACCCTTCCGCCCCACGGCTTCCTCTGGTTTCAGATGGAGACCGAAGACGCCCTCCTGGATCGCCGGGAGGTGCCCCCGGCCAGCGTCCGCGAGGTGGACGAAATTCCCCTGGTCCGCTCCCGCCGGGAGTGGACCGAGGCCCTGGAGGGACGGGGTCGTCGCAAGGTGGAAGAGCTCTTGGTGGCCCACGTTCGCGGCCAGCGCTGGTTTCCCGGAAAGGGGCGAGCGGTGCGGAACGGCACCATCACCGATGTCCTTGCGGTGGATGGCGATGCGGCGGGGCGGATCACGCTTCTGAAGGTGGAGTACGTGGACGCCGACCCCGAGACCTACCTGGTCCCCCTGACCTCTACTGAAGGGGAAGCCGCCGAAGAGCTGATCCGGGAACGCCCGGCCTCGGTGGCGTGGCGCTCGTCGGTGGGCGACCGAAGGGGCCTGGTCCACGATGCCACGGTCCACCCGGAGTTTGCCTGGAGGCTCCTGGAGGTGGTGGCCCGGGGCGAGGAACTTTCCGGCGACACCTGCAGCCTCGCAGGTGTCCCCATGGCCGACGCCAACGAGCTCCTGGGCCCCGGGCGTGACCAGCTCGCGCCGGTTCCCGGGCGAGCAGAGCAGAGCAACACCTCGGTGATTTTCGGCCGGAAGTGGATCCTCAAGCTCTTCCGGAGGGTGGAGCGGGGGGTGAATCCCGACCGGGAAATCGGGGAGTTTCTCCGGACAGTGGGCTTCGAAGGCACACCGGAGCTGATGGGCGTCCTCGAGCTCAGGGACGGCGGCCGCGCCGCCACCGCGTGCGGAGTCCTGCACCGGTTCGTGCCCAACGAAGGGGACGCCTGGGAGTACACCCTGGACGCCCTGGGCCGATACTTCGAGGACGGACTCGCCTCGGAGCTGGAGCCGACCCGCCTTCCCCTTCCAGGGGATACGCTGGCCCGGGCCCACGCCCGTCTCCAGGGCGAGGAGATGCCCCACGAGGTGGGGCTACTCATCGAGCCCTACCTGGAGAGCGCTCGGACTCTGGGGCGCCGTACCGGTGAGCTCCACGCGGCCCTCAGCTCCCGAGGCGAGCCCGAGACCTTCCGCCCCGAACCCTTCTCCACCCTCTATCAGCGCTCGCTCTACCAGTCCATCCGAAACCTCCTGGGCACCTCGCTGGAGAGCCTGGCCGCGAGGGTCGAGGCGCTGGGCGAGGAGGAGCGGGATATGGCCCACACGATCCTGGGTGCCCGGCAGGACATGCTGGCTCGCTTCGCTCCTCTCCTGGAGGGCAAGTTCGACGGTCGCCGGATCCGGGTTCACGGCGACTACCACCTGGGGCAGGTGCTGAACACCGGGCGGGACTTCCAGATCATCGACTTCGAGGGCGAGCCGGATCGCCCCCTGGGTGAGCGCCGGATCAAGCGCTCTCCCCTCCGGGACGTGGGGGGAATGCTGCGCTCGTTCGACTACGCGGCCCGCACCGCCCTCCGCAGTCTCCCCGAGCACGGGGTGGTGGCCAGCCCCAGCGACCCCGACGCCGTAGCCCTGGCCCGGTTCTGGGCCTCGTGGGTGCCGGTGGAGTTCCTGGCCGGCTACCTGTCGGTGCCCGACATCGCCGCCCTGCTTCCGCGGGACCAGAGTTCGCAGCGACACCTCCTGGACCTCTTCGTACTGGAGAAGGCGCTCTACGAGCTCCGCTACGAGATTCACAACCGCCCGGACTGGGCCCGGATCCCCCTGGCGGGGATCCTCTCGTTGCTCGATGGCCGCCAGCCGGCGGGAGGAGAGGAGGATGCCGGTCCATAGCCCATCCCCCGTCGGGGACGGCTACCGGGAGCTGGACGCGCTCCGGGAGCTGGCTCGGCACTGGGGAATCGAGACCCGGCACCTGGACGGTTTCGACCGGGCGGTGGAACCCGCCCCCGAGACGCTGGCCCGCATCCTCACGGCCCTGGGCGTCGGGGAGGACGAGAGCCTGGACGCCAACCAGCTTCCCCGACACGCCCCGCAGCTCCTGAGGGCCGCAGAGGCTCGAGGGGAGCGGCGCCTCATCGAGCCGGTGAGCGTGGCGTGGTCTCATCGTCCGGCACTGATCCGGTGCGGCCCGGCTCTGCCCACCGGAAGCCGGGTCGAGCTTCGCATCCGAAGCCTCGACCCTGTGGATCCCGCCGGAGCTCGCGAACTCTTCGCCCAGGTCGGTCCCGAGGGAATCGCCGTGCCGGGGCGGCTTCCCGACGGCTACCACCGGGTGGAGGTGACCGCACGCTCCCGGAGGGCCTCGGGGCTTCTCATCGTGGCCCCGCCCCAGGCCTTCGGGTCCAACGGCGAGGCCGCCCGGGCCCCGGATCGGGAGTGGGGCGTCTTCCTCCCCCTGAACGCCCTCCGATCGGTGCGGGACTGGGGGGTGGGGGATCTCACCGACCTGGGCCGATTGGTGGGTTGGACCGCGGAGCGGGGCGGCTCGGCGGTAGGAACCCTTCCCCTCATGTCGGCCTTCCTGGACGACCCGGTGGAGACCAGCCCCTATTCGCCGGTGAGCCGCCTCTTCTGGAACGAGATCTACCTGGATCCGACCCAGCTCCCGGAATGGCACCTCTCGGAGGAGGCCCGACGGCTGGCGGCATCCGAAGGCTTCCGACGGCGCATCCGGGAGCTCCGGGATGGCCGGCGAGTGAACCTGGAGGAGGTCCACAGAGTGCAGGCCGAGCTGCTGGAGCACCTGTCCCGGGCCTGGGTCCGCCGGGGAGGCCCGGAAGGGCCCGCCTTCCAGCGGTACCTGGAACGGTATCCCGACGCCCTGGACTACGCCGCCTTCCGGGCGACCCTCCAGGCCCGCAACGACCCGTGGGACCAGTGGCCCGCCGCCTGGCGCCCCTCGAACATCCCCGCAGACACCTACCGGGCCGTGGACTATCACCGGCACCTCTACGGGCAGTTCCGCTTTCCGGAGCAGCTCCACCGGGCAGCCACCTCGACCCCCGACCAGAGCACCGGGCTCTACCTGGACCTCCCCCTGGGCGCCCACCCCGGCGGCTACGACGTGTGGGCGCTGCCCGGACGCTTCGCCGCCGGGGCCGAGCTGGGAGCCCCTCCCGACGGCTTCCATCCCGACGGGCAGGGCTGGGGACTGCCTCCCATCCGGCCCCAGGCGGCCCGGACCCACGGCCACGGCCACTTCCGACAGGTCCTGGCCCGGCTCATGCCGCACGCCCGTTACCTCCGGATCGACCACGTCATGGGACTCCACCGCATGTACTGGGTTCCCGTCGGCGAGAGTCCCCGGCACGGGGCCTACGTCCGCTACCCCGCCGAGGAGCTCTATGCCATCCTCTGCCTGGAGTCGCACCGCCACCGGACCGTGCTGGTGGGTGAGGACCTGGGCACCGTTCCCGGCGAGGTCCGCGACGAGATGGACCAGCGGGGACTGCGCCGCATGTACGTGCTCCCCTTCCACCTCACCACCTCGGACGAACCCAACGACCCCTCCCTCCCGCCGGAGGGGTCGGTGGCCGCCATCAACACCCACGACACCGCGCCCTTTGCGGCGCTCTGGGCCGAAGAAGAGCTCCGGGACCGCCTCCGTGAGATCGCCGACGCCGTGGAAGCTGCTGCGGGCCCGGATACTCCCGAGGCGGCGGATGCGGACTGGCCCGAGCCCCTCCGGGTTCTTCGCCGCGTCCTGCAGTGGCTGGGGATGGGCCCCGCCGGCCTCGTGGTGGTGAACCTGGAGGATCTCTGGCTCGAGGAGCGCCCCCAGAACCGCCCCGGCACCACCTCTCCGGACAACTGGGTCCGCAAGGCCGCCCGGTCCCTGGAGGAGTTCACCACCGACCGGCGAGTGCTGCAGTGCCTCGAGTCGCTGGCGACCACCCGTGATCAGAATTTCCCGCATCGAAGGAGCACCGACGTGTCTACCCGCGAGACCGACGAACCG
>SLNQ01000366.1 GCA_007132965.1 Gemmatimonadota bacterium
ATCGACCCGTCGGACGGCAGCTCCGGTGTCTCCGGCGCGTGGCTTCCGGGGAGGTTCCCGCCTCGGTGACGCCCTGGGGCGGGCGCACGCCAGGTTATGTGCCCGCTCCGCTACCCAAAGGCTTCCGCCCGCGAGGCGCCCCCCTTGCGGGCGGAACGACATAACCCGGCCTCGATCACCACCCAGCGCAGCGTCACAGCCCGCATCCTCATCGCCACACTATCCTACTGTCCCGCCTGCGGCATGAACGGCTCGCGAGCCAAAAGTACCACTTTATGACATAGTAGTATTAACCTGGCGACAGAGAAGCAGAATCATTCAACTGGAGGAGACTGGGCGCTACTACCCCCACCCGTTTCGATAGAAAAGTATTGACATGTCTCAGGCACGGTGTTACTTAGACCGTAACTGCCGTTCCCTGAAGGATGGAGAAGAGAAGAACGGCCACTGCCAGAAGAGGAGCGAGTTCGTGTCTAGAGGCTGTAGAAGCCAGGCTCTATCGGATTCCGCTTGCCGCGGATGGCTGGGGCTGTCTTCGATCCTCCTCGTCGTCTCATGTGCCGACGCTTCCGCCGACGCCGGCGCCATCCTGACCGAAGCGGCGAGCCTCCCGGAGGTGCGAGTCGAGATTCAGGAAGACCGTTGGATCGATCCCTCAGAGGGCCCTCTACTCGAGTCCGGAACGGAGCCGACAGACACGCTCCAGATCCGGTCTGAGCTCGGGACCTCGGAAGCCTGGGGCATCGTGTCATCACTTCGGGTAGTTGGTGACCGCCTCTTCGTTTCGGACCGTATCTCCAACCCGCTCATCACCGTGGTGAACTGGCGGACCGGGGAGATCGTCGACCGATTCGGGAGACGGGGTGAGGGCCCGGGCGAGTTCCTGGATCCGAGTTGGGTCACGTACTCCCGCGAGGCGGACGGGTTCTGGGTCTTCGACTACGCGAGTCGGCGGTTCTCGCACTTCGTGCCGACGACGGAGGGTGGAGAGGGAACTTATCGGCTTGACCGAGAGCTCCGGCTGCTCGGTCCGCTCACCCCCTTCCATCCCGTGTGGACGCCCGGCGGCGTTCTCACGAACGGATTTTTCCCTGACTACACCCTTCTTGAACTGGACCCGGGCGGGAATCCCGTGCGGTGGATTACCGCCCGGGTCCCAGTCTCCCGG
Organism: Gemmatimonadota bacterium; assembly: GCA_007132965.1. Classification (GTDB taxonomy): domain Bacteria; phylum Gemmatimonadota; class Gemmatimonadetes; order Longimicrobiales; family Gaopeijiaceae; genus PWLA01. Next base: position 1,169 of record SLNQ01000366.1, read on the forward strand.
AGCCAGGTCGGGCACCCGCAGGGTCGGGCTCGGTTGAACCGGACACGGTTGGCTACCGATCCCGGACTCACACATGTCGCGCTGGTCTACCAATCGACAAGTCGCATCGACTTCTTTGACATGGGCGGCCGGCATCTGAGGACGATCCGGGGGCCTCGAGATGTGCGGATCCGATACCGCGTGGACGAGGAGGCTTCGCGGTTCAGATGGGAGCCGGAGAATCGATGGGCCTACGTCGACGTGGACGCCACTGCCAGCCACGTGTATGGCCTCTGGTGCGGGGCAACGTGCCCGGATCACACGGATCTTCCCACTAGAGTCCACGTGTTCACATGGGAGGGGGAGTTCATCCGGGAGTTCGCCCTTGATCGCCCGGTGAAGACGATCGCGGTTTCTTCGGAAGACGACCTTCTCTTCGGGTACAGCGAGGAGCCCTTCCCGACGATCCACGCCTGGGTCCTTGGACCCCTGAAAGGGGATGAATCACGGTGAGGAACGAGTCGATGGACCGCCGTCGACGGCGGCCGTTGGCTTAGCAAGAAGCGAGTAAAGTAGCGTAGTCAAACCTCAATCCAGGAGGCGTATCATGGTCGCGAAGCTCGGAGTCAGCGTCTTTACTCTTTCCTTTCTCGTGCTGGTTCCCGTATCGTTCAATGTCGGTGGAATCTTGGATGGGACGCTTGGCGGGGTTGGGATGGTGAGCGTCAACAAGGCATGCGCTGAGATCTGCGATGGTGAGCAGGGGTATGGCCTGTGCTGTGTGGAGGATCCGTTCGAAGTCTGCGATCACCCCGAGGCGATTGTGCCCATCGAGGGGTACCGCCTCGTGGAGTAGAGTAGACCGTGCCCGCAGCACGCTGAGAGATGCACTCGAGTGCAGCGCCTTCCTCCCATCGAGAGGTCGAGTTTTTGCCTGCGCACTGAGCGTGCAGAACCGTACGTTCCTCAGGCCCACGGATAGGGGAGGTCATCCAGATGCGTTCTTCCGCGGTGCTGGCAAGGTCGGTTCGGGAGCTGTCTGCGGCCCTTCTTGCCGCCTGTTTCATTTTCTTCTCCTCGGCGGATGCGCAGACGATCACGGGGACCGTTCTGGAAGTCGGCGATGAGCGGCCCCTGACCTCCGCCGTCGTCAGCCTCTTGGACACCCGCGGTGACGTCCGGGCCCAGACCCTGACCGACGGGCGGGGACGCTTTTCCCTCCGGGCTCCGGAGCCGGGCCGATATCTGGTCCGTGCCGAACGGCTCGGATGGAGCAGCGCCGAGGAGGGTCCCTTCGAGCTCCGCGCCAACGAGACCGTGCGACGTGATCTGGTGGCCCGGCCCGATCCCATCTTGCTGCAGGAGATCCGGGTGGAGGTGGGAACGAGGGGATGCCGTGTCGGTCCCGAAGAGGGAACCCAGACCGCCCGACTCTGGGACCAGGCCCGCAGGGTGCTTCAGGCGGAGGCCGTGGGCCGGGAGGGGGGCGCCCACCGGTATCGACTCCGGAACTACGAGAGGCAGCTGACCCCCGACGCCCGGCGGATCGTGACCGAGGAACAGCGGGCCGGGGGAGGCTACATGCGGGATCCGTACGCGAGCGCACCGGTGGAAGAGCTCATGGAGAGGGGCTGGATCCAGGTGGAGCCGGAGGACGGTGCCTGGACATACTACGCACCGGATGCGGCGGCCCTTCTTTCCGAGGCCTTCTTGGACGGGCACTGCTTTCGGGCGATTCGGACCGCAAACCACCCGGGGCTCGTGGGGCTCGGCTTCGAGCCACTGCAGGACCTCGGGGCTCCCGGGGTTGAGGGGGCCCTCTGGCTGGAAGAAGCCACCGGACGTCTCCAGTTCCTGACCTTCCGGTATACCTCGCCTCCCCAGGGTTTCGGGAGCACGATCTCCGTGCCCGATCATGCCTTCGGAGGCCGGGTGGAGTTCGCGGAGCTCCCGCATGGTGCGTGGGTGGTCAGTCGCTGGCACATCCGCTCCCCGATGTTTCGCATGGAACGCCAGCAGGGAGCGGGGATGTTCCGTGACCGCGCCGTGATCGGGGGGGTGCAGGAGACAGGAGGCGAGGTCCTCGACGTGCGCCTGCGAGATGGCGAGGTGCTTGGTCTGGCGGCGACCGGATCCCTGGCAGGTATCGTCCTCGACGCTTCGGGCACCCGTCCCGTCACGGACGCGACGGTCGGTCTTGAGGGGACATCGTACCGGGTGCGGCCCGGACCCGACGGCCGGTTCCGCCTGGGTGAGGTGCCCGAAGGCATTTACCATCTGGTCCTGGAGCAGCCGATGCTGGGAGCCCTGCGCCGCAGGGGCGAGCCGGTGGAGGTGGAGATCCGGGCCGGGGACGAGACGACGATGGAAGTCCAGGCGCCATCCTCGGAGGAGATCCTCTCCCAAGTGTGCTCCGAAACGGACGAAGGAAGGGGGGAGTGGCTACCGGCAGTCGTGACGGGCTCGGTCGTCGCCGAGGGGGGGGAGCGGTCGGTCGACGGCCTGTTCGTCGAGCTCCACCATGTCCGGGTCTGGGTGGACGGACTCTGGGAGCCGGCGGGCCTGGGAATGGAGTGGGAGGGAAGTACGGTGACAACAGGCCCGGACGGGAGCTTTCTTCTCTGCGCGGATCCGGACCGGGGGTGGGGGCGAAGCGCCGAGTTTCAATGGCGTATGGTGGTCCGGGGCGACGACGGGAGCCAGCTGCACTCAGAGTGGATCGAGCCCTCGGAGGGCGAGATCTTGGTTCACACCCTGCGCGTCCCGGGGACGACGCTCGGGAGGCAGATCCGGGAGCGTGTGGCGGAGCTGTCCGGCGATCCGGCCGTGGATTCGACCCGCATGGTGGCCAGGATCCTGGACGCGGCCACCCGGGACCCGGTGGTGGGTGCCAGAGTGGAACTCGTTGGTGAGCCGGCCTCCGGCATCTCCGGGGACGATGGGACCACCGTCCTGGGGACGGTCGCTCCTGGGTCCTATGAGCTCCGGGTCGAACACGGCGGATATGGTGTCCGAAGCGAGATGGTGGACATCCTGGGCGGTTCTGGAGCGGAGCTGGAGGTGCTCCTTCCTCCCGACGTGATCGCCCTGGAGGGGCTGACGGTCACCGTCCGGTCCCGAGGTGCGGAGGAGGGTCGAGCCTCCGGAACAGCGGGGGTCCTGTTCGCCGGTGCCGCGCTGGCACGGGCCGAGACCCGGGGGGCCCGGGTCATCGACCTTCTGCGGGGAGCTCCCGGTGTCCGGGTCATGGAGGGTCGGCCTGGACCGAGTTCGCCACCGCCCGGATCGGTCTGTGTGGAACTGAGCCGAGGCCTGGAGGGTCTGGCTCCGCAAGCCTGCAACATGGCGCTCCTCGTTGTGGACGGGGTCCGGATCTCGGGAGGGATGGACGAAGCGGGCGCGTATCTCGCAAGCCTGCAGGTGGCGGAGTTCGAGAGCATCGAGATCCTGAGACCCGTCCAGGCAGGGTTTCGCTACGGCCTAGGGGGTTCCGTGGGTGCGATCGTGCTCCATTCCCGGGGAACGGGCCCCTTCCGCGATCCCGCCCGTGATCCCGAGCACGAGGGCGATATGGAACGGAACTGATCCTGGAGCCTGCACTACAGAAGTCGTAGGGTCAGCAAAGAAAGGGGTTCTTCACCTGTTTCCGTCCGCGGAGCTCTACGGTCACGCAGTCCAACCTCAATCTGGGAGGCTCATCATGTTCATGAAGCTCGGGATCGGAATATTCACCCTTAGCCTTTTCGTGCTGGTTCCCGTGTCATTCAATCCCGGAGCGTTGACGGACGGTCCCGTCACGGGCCTGACGTCGGTGGTTGGACTGAGCGAGGCGTGTGCGAATACCTGTTCTCCTTCCCTCTCCCCGGAGGAATGCCTCAACGAGTGCGAGGAGTCGCCCTTCGACGTCTGCAACCATACGATGGTGTTTACGCCAATCGAGGGATACCGGGACAGGGACGACGCGCCCTGAGATCCCGCGGTCCGGGCCCTGAAGTGGGGCGCACGGTAGGGCTGCGCTTCGCCCAGCCGGTCCCGGTTTTGCCGAGAGCCCAAACCCCCCCGGGTAGGCGTCTCGAGGGACGGGGAGGGGTCGGTGACCGAGAACGTGTTTCAGTCCCGCAGCATGGGGTGCCTCATGTTCCGCATTGCTTTTTCTGACCTGGGCCCCGCAGGGCTCCTCCAGCCGGGCTTGTTATTCCTGGCTCTCACGGGCACTCCTACACCCCTGGCCGCCCAGGCGGTGCCGGACCCGGCGGCCGCACCCGAGGAGATCGAAGTCGAGACCGGAGACCATTGCTACTGGCTTCTGGATGAAGACAGCGAACTGGCCCGAGTGTGGGACGAGGCTCGACGGGCCCTCCAGGGAGAGGCCCTGGTGCGGGAGCAGGGGCTCCTGCAGTACCGGGTCCGCCAGTTCACCCGCACGCTGAGCCCCGACGCGAGGTGGGTGCTGGAGGAGGAGGCCCGGGTCGGTGACGAGCTCACGGCGGAGCACTTCGCCGCGTATACCGAGACCCTGCTGGCGGAGGGGTTCCCGGAGATCCACTGCTTCCGGCGGGTGCACCGGGGGGACCGTCCCGGGCTGCTTGGGGTGGGCTTTGCGCCCGGGAGCGAGGAGGACGGGGCCCGGGGACTCCGAGGCGAGCTCTGGATGGACGAGGTGACGGGCACCCTGCGGTTCTTGACCGTTATGCCCGGGGAAGCCGGGTCGGCGGAGGGGAGGGAGGACGGGTTCGCCCTCCGGGTCGACTTCCTGGAGCTTCCCGACGGTGCTTGGGTGGCGAGGCGGTGGCAAGTCCGCACTCTCCTGCTCGGCCCGGCGGGTGCCGACGAGGAGGGCCGGGACGACGAGGCGCTGGTCGCCCAGGAGATCCGGGAGGTGGGAGGGGAGGTGATCGAGGTCCGCACCCGGGAGGGAGACGTTCTCGCTCTGGAGAAAGGGGCGTGGGAGCGGCTTTTCGAGGGGCCGCGGCATCCGGCGCTCCGGGGGGTGGTCCGAGACGGATTCAGTGGGGATCCGCTGGAGGGGGCGGCGGTGTTTGTGAGCGGGGTCGACGACGTGAAGACGACGGACAAAGCGGGGCGCTTCCTCTTCGCAGAGCTCCCCCCTGGGGTCTACGAGGTGGGATTTGCACACCCCGGGCTCGAGGAGCTTGGGCTGACCGGGGGCGTGCCGGCGAAGGTGGAAGTGCCGCCTGAGGGAGGGAGCACGGTAGAGCTGGCGACCCCGTCGTTCGAGGACGTCCTGGCGGCCCTATGTGGGGCGAAGGGGGAGGGTCAGGGGAGCGCGGTGGTGGGGCGGGTCCGGGCCGGAAAGGAAGAGCTCGGCCTGCCGGAGGCCGAGGTGACCCTGATCTGGCAGGAGGACGGTACCGAGACCGAACGGACGGCGGTGACCGACGCGGGGGGGAGCTTCCTGTTCTGCGGGGTCCCTTCCGCGGGAACGGTGACCGTCCGCCCGAGCTTCCTCGGGAGGCCGGGGCGGGCGCGGGTGGTGGAGATGGCGGGCGCCGCCGCAGTGGTGGACGACCTCATCGTGCCACTTCCCACCGCCGCAGGGGTGGACGACCTCACCGTGCCACTTCCCACCGTGGGACAGGTGGCGGAGGCGGAGGAAGAGGGGCTGGAGATCCGGCTCCACGGGGGAGGAACGGGCCCGCAAGGAGAGCCGGTGCGGGTCGAAGGACGGATGGTCGACCAGGCCGACGGTCGGCCGGTGGTGGGGGCGGTGGTGACGCTTCTATCTGAGGGCAAGACGGCGCTGACGGACGGCGACGGCAGGTTCGTGTTGGTGGACGTGGCGCCGGGGAGCTACCGGCTGCAGATCCAGCACGTGGCGTACGGCACCCGCGACGAGGCGCTCCGGATCGGAACCGGTCCCACGGTGCAGGCGGAGGTGAGCGTGCCGGCGCGGGTCATGGACCTGGAGGGGGTCACCGTCACGGCCTCGCCCCGGACGGGCCTGGAAGTGGTGCGGCGCAGGTCGGGAACGCGGCGGGACGTGGCGGCCGGCGTGGAACTGGCCCATGCCGAGGAGCGGGGCGACCGTGTGATCGATGTGATCCGGAGGTTCCCTGGGGTGGAGGTCGCCGAGGGGCGGGAGGGGCAGGGTTCGCCCCTCGCTGAAAGGGGCCCTGCCCCGTTCGGTTCGGTGTGCGTGCAGATGCGGCGAGCCATTCGCGGTTTGCAGGACGAGACGGTCTGCGAGATGGTGCTCGTCGTCATCAACGGGGTCCGGATGACCGGAGGAGTCGCGACCGTGGGACCCTTCCTGAGAGGCCTCCAGGTCTCCGAGTTCGAGAGCATCGAGTTGCTGAGCCCGCTCCAGGCGAGCGCCATCTACGGCCTGGCCGGTTCCGGGGGAGCGATCATCCTCCACTCCCGGGGCCGGGGGCCCTACCGAGATCCCTCGAGAGACCCCGGGTACCAGAGGGATCGGGAGAGGAACTGACCCCGGAGCTTTTTCCTCCTCGGCGATCGGTGCGAAGTGAAAGAAGGCGGTGAACGTGACATCGATTTCGTCGAAGCGAGCGAAGATCCTGGTGTCTCCGCGAGACGGACACACCGGACTCCGCCGGGCCCGCGGGAGAGGAAGAGCGTGGAGCCGATGGCGGCGAAGGTCGCGCCGCGAGAGGTGAGCCGGGCACATCAGTCGATGCACCACTTCGTGGCCAACGCGCCTTGGAAGTACAGGGCGGTGCTTGCGGTGGCCGGGGACTGGACCCTGCCCCGGCTGGAGCGGCATGCCCCGATCGGTTGAGCGTGCCGGCTGGGTGGCGGCTTCACCTGCGCAGCTCACCCAACCAGAGCCGGATGCGGCTTTCCCGGTCAGGCCGGAAGCTGCCGTGGACCAGAGCGATGGTTCCCCCCTCGACTTCACCGCGGGCCTCGCCGGGCGTCGCGGCGATGGTGCGCATGAGAAGGCCCTGCAGGCTTCCGTTGAAGCCCGCTTCCGGGTCGGCGGTCCCCGGGACCAGGGTGGGCGGCTCGAAGCGGTCGCCCCCCTCCCGGCCCACCGTGAAGGCCATGCCCACGGGCCGGGATCCGGGCTCGGGGAACACATGCCAGGTCAGGAGCGGGTTGCCGTCCGCGTCCAGCGCCAGGGAGGGAAACCCACCTCCGGGCGCCTCGTCATCCGATGCCCGGGAGACCGCCCTCGCTTCCTCGAAACTTTCACCTCCATCGTGGGAGCGGGCATAGCGGACGTGGGAAGGGCCGAAGGGGCCGTCCTCACTCTCGCCGAAGGCCAGGTGAAGGGTCCCCGCCGGGTCCGCTGCCAGGGCGGGGGCGTCGGAGTGGCCGCCGGTCCGGAAGAGGGTGCGAGGTTCACCGAACGACGCGCCGCCGTCGAGGGAGGTGGCGAAACGGAGGTCGGCGGTGGGGTCCTCGCCTACCGTCCAGGCCAGGTGGACCCGCTCCCGGTGGTCCACCGCCAGGGCGGGGCCCCGCGCCGGCTCGCCATCGCTTCCGGCCACGTGCAGGGGATCGGAGAAGGTGCGGCCGCCGTCGGTGGATCGGCTCAGCCGCAGGGCCCCTTCGTACTCGGTCCACGCAACGTAGATCGTACCGTCAGGGCCCCGGATCAGGTCGTGGCTGCCGTTGTCCCATCGGTTGGCCGAGAGGCGTCCCTTTCCGGCGCCGGCGGGGGTGCG
>SLNQ01000069.1 GCA_007132965.1 Gemmatimonadota bacterium
ACCACCCCGAACGGGCAGGGCCGTTCCACGCCTCCCGTCGCAACGGCCTCGGTGCGGCTCAAGCCGTCATCCCCCCGGCCACACCCGGAAAGCGCGGACATGGGGTTTCCCCCACCGGCGCGGACACCGATCTTGAAATCGGATTCGAATCTCCCTGAACGCGAGGTCGCTCATTCATGCTCACCGGACTCCTCCACGCCCACTCCGGACTCCGCTACCTGGTACTCCTGGCCGGCGTCCTGGCGCTGGCCTACGCCACCTACGGCTGGGCCACCAACCGAAGCTACGACCGGGGAATGCGCATCACCGGCGCCAGCTTTGCCGGACTCCTCCACCTGCAGGTGGTGCTGGGGTTCGTCATCCTCTTCGCGGGACGCCTGGCCGCGGGCATTGGCAGCGCCCTCATCGGGCACCTGGTCGCCATGCTCCTCGCCGCCGTGGTAGCCCAGCTCCCCCTGAGCCTCATGCGTCGCCGTCCTCCGGAGGAGCGCACCTACCTGCTCCACGTGGTGTGCACCCTGGCGGCCTTCGGCCTCATCTGGCTCGGTGTGACTTCCATCGGCCGCGGGCTCCTGGAGGCCGCCGTCTTCTGAGTCAGGTACGGTGATCGCCCCTCAGCGCCGGTCCCGAAACTCCCGGTACATGCGGGAGTGGTCGTTGTCCCGGGGATCCACCTCGTGGCCCGCAATGAAGATGGTCTCGATGTGGGTCAGCGGCTGCAGGGGGTTCCCGTCGGTAACCAGCAGGTCGGCCCGGTTTCCGGGATCCAGCGTCCCCATCTCGTCGCCCAGCCCCAGGATCTCGGCAGACCGAAGGGTCACGGCCTCCAGGGCCGCGTCGGGGGCGAGCCCGTAGGCCACCGCGATGGCCGCGTGCTCCGGCAGGTTCCGGACATCGGCTGAGTCGTCGGTACCGAAGGCGAAGCGGACGCCGGCCTGCTGCAGCACCGCGGCGTTGCGCATGGCCGCCGTCACCGAGTCGTCCCGGTCCGGGGTGGGGCTCCGGGTCCGGGTGAGGATCACCGGCACGTCCCGCTCAGCCAGCTCCCGGGCCAGGCGGAAGGCCTCTGCACCGCCGACCACCACGCCCTCCACCGCGGGGAACTCCTCCAGGAAGAGGAAGACGTGCCGAAGCTGCCACTCCGAGTCGGCCCTGAAGAAAATGGGGATCTCGCCCCGTAGCACGGGCATCATGGCCTCGAGGACCACGGCGTCGCCGCCCCACACGTTGGCCTCGAAGTGCTCGTCGCCACGCCGGGCCGACTCCGGCGCCTGGCTGTACTCGACGGACCGCCGGAAGAAGTCCACCAGCTCGTCCATGCGTCCGGTGTCCAGGGAGGGCTCCGGCCCGTCGTCGTTCCGGCGGGCGGTCGTGGCCACCGCGACGCCGCCGGCCATGGCCGACAGGTCATGTTGGTGCTGGAAGAGGGCGTCGCCGGCCCAGGTGAGATCCGCGCCGTGCTGGTGCTCGTCGAACGCACCCCACCCGGCTGACTGCCCGGGGGCCGTGGAAGGCACCGGAAGGTTCACCAGGAGGGCGGCGTCGCCCTGGATCTCCGCTCGCTCCCAGGTGTCGCCCCGGAGCTGCACCACCGAGCCCATCCCCTGGATCAGCCCGCCGGTCTGGGCGGTGAGGACGGCGGTGATCCCCCGGGCCCGGGCCACGAAGGGCGCCCGACCATGGGGCTGGTACGCCTCCAGCGCCCGGATGTGGGGGTTCAACTCGCCGATCTCGTTCCGGTCGGTGGCCTGCGAGACGGCCCCGATCTCGAAGAGACCCAGGTGGGTGAGGGGGTCGATCATCCCCGGATACAGGTGCCGGCCCGACACGTCCACCGTCCGGGCCTCCTGCGGCACCTCCACCTGGTCCCGGGGACCCACCGCCTGGATCCGGCCGTGGTGCATGACCAGGGTGCCGTTCTCGATGGCCGGTCCCGACACCGGATGAATGGTGGCCCCCACCAGCGCCACAGTGCCGGCCTCGGGGCTCAAGGGGTCCAGCTCTGCCGCGTCCACGGACCGGGGCTGGACCCCGGCGGCGGGGTCAGCGGCTTCAGCGGTGGGCCGGTAGCGATCCGCCGGCAGATCCGGCAAGGCGTTGAAGGGTTCACCCCGGGTCTCCTCCTCCCGGCTCGAGTCGTAGTAGACGATCCCGTCGACGATGGTCTGCTCCACCCGGGAGAAGGCGTCGAAGGGGTCGCCGGTGAGGAGGACCACGTCGCCGTGCTTGCCCTCTTCCAGCGATCCGACCTTGTCCTCGATGCCCAGCATCATGGCCGGGTTCAGGGTGAACATCCGCAGCGCCTCCTCGCGAGACGCGCCGCCGTACTGCACCGGCTTCGGAATCTCCCAGTTCATGAAGGTCTGCAGCCAGGGAATGTCGGAGTTGACGGCGGTGAGCACGCCCTGCTCCGCCGTGATGGTGGCGTTGTATGGAATGGCGTCGTAGGCCTCCAGCTTGAATTGCCACCAGTCGGAGAAGGTGGACATGCCGGCCCCGTGCTCCCGGAGCTCGGTGGCCACCCGGTAGCCCTCCATGGCGTGGGTGAAGTTGTCGATGGTGAAGCCGAAGCGCTCGGCCACCCGCATGAGCATGAGGATCTCGTCGCTCCGGTACGAGTGGGCGTGAACCCGAATCCGGTCGTCCATGATGTCCACCAGGGCCTCCAGGCGGAGGTCACGCCGGGGGGGCACCTGGAAGGCGCCGGGGTTCGCCTCGTATTCGTCCCACAGCTCCCGGTACTCCCGGGCGGCGGTGAAGGCCTGCTCGTAGAGCGTCGTCACTCCCGGACGGGAGGCCGGGAAGCGGGTGGCGGGGCCCCGGGCCTGCGCCGCCTTCCGGGTCACGTTCTCGCCCAGGGCGAACTTCACCGCCCGGGGCGCCCCTGGAACCAGGAGGTCCCGGGACTGCTGCATGCCCCAGCGGGGCTTGATCACGGCGCTCTGCCCACCGATGGGGTTGGAGCTGCCGTGCATGATCCTGGCCGTGGTGATCCCTCCCTGGAGGGCGCGGTAGATCCCGAAGTCGGTGGGGTCGAGGGCATCCAGGACGCTCACCTCGGGCACCACCGGTGCCGTGCCCTCGTTCAATCCCCCCGAAGTGGCGATGTGCGAGTGCTCATCCACGATCCCCGGAATGGCGGTGCGGCCCGAGCCGTCCACCACCTCCACGCCCTCCGGAGGCGTGAGGTCGGGCCCGATGGCCTCGATGATCCCGTCGCGGATCAGGATCGACGCGTTCTCGTGCACCTCCCCTGCGGCCGTCCAGACGGCATCCAGGTTCTGGATGAAGAGATCGCCGGTGGGATGGGTGCCGGCGTCCTCGGGAAGCTGCACCTTGACCTGCGCCTGGCTGGCGACGGGGGTGCTCGTCCAGACCGCCAGCATCAGCGCAAAGCCGACGACTGCGGCAACGAAACTCGTAGATCTCATGGAGGTCTCGGTCAGGTTCGTGGCGGTGACTGCCGGTGAGATGGAGGCGCTCATCGCTGCCCTCCGGAGACGCGGCGGAACTCGAAGCTGAAGGGGAACTCACCTTGAGGCGACGAGATGGAGCCGGAGCCTCGCATGCGGTCGCCGTCGATGGTGGCGTCGAAGCGGGCCTCGCCGCCCATCTCCGCCACCGGCAGCGTGAAGCTGAGGCTGGCCCCGTCCAGGTGCACGTTCTCGAGATCCGTCGAGGGCAGGTCGTCGCTGCGGGTGCGTCCGGTCAGCTCCCCGTTCTCTTCCCGGAATTCCAGGGTCAGGGGTACGTCCTGGCCGGCGGCGTCCAGCGACCCCTCCCATCGGCCCACCACGTCGTCGAGCTCCACCTCGGCGTCAGGATCGGGCTCCTCGCCCTCGACCCGGGGCTCGGCCGCCTTTTCCGCCAGCCCGTTCACGAAGGTCCAGGTCACCCGGGTATGCTCGTCCAGCAGCTCCCTGTCGGTGACGATGAAGGTGGCGGCCATCCCCTCCTCCACCCGGGCCAGCTCGGGCACGCCCAGCAGCTCGGCGGGAGTCCGGGTGAGGGCCTCCAGCGCCGCCTCGGGCGAGAGACCCCACTCCACGTACCGACGGACACCAGGAAGCGGACTGTCGTCACCGGTGCCCCCCGAGGTGAGGGCGAACCGTACTCCCGCCTCCTCGAAGCGGGCGGCGGTCTCGTAGATGGGCACCAGGCGATCCCGTTCCCTGGCCGCCGCCGGATCGGGCGCCTCCTCCGACTCCGGATCCCAGTCGTCGGGATCGTCCAGATCGGCGGTGAGCAGGACCGGCACGTCTCGAGCCGCCAGCTCGCCGGCGAACTCACCGGCCCCTTCACCGCCCACGATGACCGGCTGAAAGCCCAGCTCGTCGGAGAGGGCCAGCACCCGCCGCACGTACTCGGCGCCGTTGGCCCGGAAGAAGACCTGATGCCGGCCGGCGGCCACCTCCTGCAGGTAACGCAGGTCCTCGTCGCGGTGTGGGGCCGTCGTGCCCCGGGGGTCGGAAACCCAGGCCGAGGTGCGGGCGCCGTGGTGCTCCGCGTCCGAGAAGGCCTGCCGGATGAGGGCATGGACGGCCATGAGGGTGGAGGGATAGGCCCCCTGGGCGCCCTGAAAGGCCATGGCCATGCCCAGGGAGGGCTCCAGCACCAGCTCGGCCGGCGTCCGGGCGTCCCTCCGGTGCAGGATCAGGGAGGGCTGTCCCGGCATGGGCCCCCGACCCGGAAAGACGGCCGAGGCCACGAATCCGGCCTCCCGTTCACCGGACAGACCCGCCCCGGCCACGTCCAGGTAGTCCGACGCCCGCCGGTGGGGCGTGAAGTTCTGCACTTCCCGGGTGGGACTCCATGCCTCCACGTCGTCCCGGTCGGGTGTGGGAAGGGAGACGGAGGCATCTCCGTGCCCGTCCACGAAGCCCGGATACACGTAGAGGGTCCCCTCGTCCCAGGAGATCTCCCGGAGCCCTGCGGGAACCTCGGCGCCGGCTTCGATGGTTTGGATGGTCCCGCGACGGACCACCACCGTCATTCCTTCCTGGCGGGTTCCGTCACTCTGCACCACTGTGACGTCCAGGAGGGCCCACCCCGCCGGGTCCGGCGGGACCTCGTACTGGGCCTCCGAGGGTGCCGGACTCACGAGCAACAGGAAGGCGGACAGGAGGACGGCGGCGCCGAGGGCGCCCTGCGTCGGGGTTCGGTTCAGAAATGATCTCATGGCTTGGTTCACTCTGGCCCAGAAAGAAACGCTTGAGGCATCGGGCGGCGCTCGGGTGGGTCGCATTTCGAGCCCCTTCTGTTGGAACGACACGGCGATACCCGCTACCGTTGAAGGAGATCGGGATCCTTCAGCCATCGAAGCTACAGCCACGCCTCCGGTACGGACAAGCGACCCTCCTCAGCTCATGAACTCCTCTTCCGACGCCGCGAACTCGCCGGGCCCCCTGGCCCTGGTCATGGGTGGAGGCGGGGCCCGGGCAGCCTACCAGGTAGGGTTTCTGAGGGCTGTGGCTCGCCGTCATCCGACGCTGGAGATCCCCATCATCACCGGGGTCTCGGCCGGCGCCATCAACGCCGTGCACCTGGCGGCCCATCCGGGCCCCTTCCGGACGGCGGTGGAGGAGCTGGCCGAGCTCTGGCTCTCCCTGACCATGGATCGGGTCTTCGAGGTGGATCCGCGCCACCTGACCCTGAACCTCCTTCGCTGGGGTCTTCAGCTCGTCTCGGGAGGCCTCCTGGGCGAGCCCCGCATCCGGAGCCTCATGGACACCGCACCCCTCCGGGAGTACCTGGCCGGTCCGCTGGAGGCGAGCGAGGGACCCATCCCCGGAATTGCAGCGAACCTGGAGGCGGGCCGGCTGCGAGCGGTGGCCATCAGCACCTCCTCCTACACCACTGGTCGATCCATCACCTGGGTACAGGGCTCCGGGATCCGGCCCTGGACACGGCCCAAGCGGCGGGCCGTCGTGGCTCCCCTCACCCTGGACCACATCATGGCGTCCACTGCCCTGCCCCTCTTCTTTCCGGCGGTGCAGATCGGAGAGGAGTGGTACGGCGACGGCGGCATTCGACTGTCGGCACCCCTCTCACCGGCAGTCCACCTCGGGGCCGGTCGAATCCTGGCCCTCTCCACCCGCTTCGAGCCCACCTCCCGGGAGGCGGAGCATCCCTTTACCCGAGGCTATCCGCCGCCGGCCCAGGTCATCGGTTCCATGCTGAACGCCGTCTTCCTGGACCTGCTGGATCAGGACGCGTGGAGGGTGGAGAAGATCAATCGGCTCCTTCGGAGGATCCCCCCCGAGAAGCGCGACGGGCTCCGGATCGTGGACCTGCTGACCCTGCGGCCCTGCCGGGATCTGGCCCAACTGGCCGGCGACTTCGAGGCCGACCTTCCCCCCTTCCTGCGTTACCTGATCCGGGGCCTGGGCACCCACCAGACCGAAAGCCCCGACGTCCTCTCCTTTCTCCTCTTCGAGCCGCGCTACCTCACCCACCTGGTGGAAATGGGCGAGCGGGACGCCGATGCCCGCATGGGCGAGATCGAGACTCTCCTGACCGGCGCACCTCAACGGGAGGTCCTCGACGCCCCGAGCCCGACGCTCCGATGAACCGCACGCCGCAGAGGGGGTAGGGGAAAGAGCTTTGTGGGCACCGTCGTGCCCCTCCCCCATGCGCAGCCGAGCCGACGTGCCGGCGCTTCCCCTCCACTCCGAGCCGAACCATGTCCGACGCTTCGACCCACGCCACCGAGCAGGAATCCCGTGCCGTAGCCGAAGGGGCCCGGGAGTCCAAGTGGGAAAAGGAGAGCTTCATGCGCTCCTTTTTCGAGGGAGACCTTCGCCTGGACCTCCTCCACCCCCACCCCGAGCCCGACCCGGACGAGGCGGAGCGCGGCCGGAAGTTTCTGGACCGCCTGGAGGCCTTCGCCCGGGAGCACATCGACGGCGATGCCATCGACCGGGAGGGCCACGTGCCGGAGGAGGTCCTGGACGGCCTCCGGGAGGTGGGGGCCTTCGGGATCAAGATCCCCCGGGAGTACGGCGGGCTGGGCCTCTCTCAGGTGACCTACAACCGCGCGCTGGGCATCGTGTCGTCCCGCTGCGGGAGCACCGGCGCCTTTCTCTCGGCCCACCAGTCCATCGGGGTCCCCCAGCCCCTGACCCTCTTTGGGACGGAAGAGCAGAAGAAGAAGTACCTGCCCCGACTGGCTGAGGGCGCGCTGTCGGCCTTCGCCCTCACCGAGCCCGAGGTGGGGTCGGATCCGGCAAACCTGGCCACCACCGCCGAGCTCTCCGAAGACGGCTCGCACTGGGTGTTGAACGGCGAGAAGCTCTGGTGCACCAACGGCCCCCGGGCCGAGCTCATGGTGGTCATGGCCCGGACGCCGCCCCGGGAGGGAATCAAGGCCAAGCGGCCCATCACCGCCTTCATCGTCGAAGCCGACTCGGAGGGAGTGGAGGTCCCCCACGAGTGCCACTTCATGGGGCTGCGGGGCCTGTCCAACGGGATCATCCGATTCCGCGACGTGAAGGTCCCCCGGGAGAACCTGATCTGGGGCGAAGGTCAGGGGCTGAAGCTGGCCCTCATTACCCTGAACACCGGCCGGCTTTCGCTGCCGGCCTTCTGCTCGGCGGCGGGCAAGGGCCTCCTGGAGATCTCCCGGAAGTGGGCGGCGGAGCGGGTGCAGTGGGGGCAGGCCATCGGAAAGCACGACGCCATCGCCCAGAAGCTGGGCCGGATGGCGGCCGACGCCTTCGCCATGGAGGCCGGGGTGGAGCTCACCTCCGCCATGGCCGACGCCAAGGAGCTGGACATCCGGCTGGAGGCGGCCATCGCCAAGATGTGGCACTCCGAGACCGCCTGGCGTGTGGTGGACGACACGCTGCAGATCCGCGGCGGCCGGGGGTACGAGACCGCTGATTCGCTCCGGGATCGGGGCGAGCTGCCCATCCCGGTGGAGCGGAGCATGCGCGACCTGCGGATCAACCTCATCTTCGAGGGCTCGTCCGAGATCATGCGGCTCTTCATTGCCCGGGAGGCGGTGGACACCCACCTGAAGGTGGCCGGCGACATGGTGGACCCCCGGGCCCCCACCGGCAAACGGGTGGCGGCGGCGATCCGGGCAGCCGTCCACTACGCCTGGTGGTACCCTTCCCGGTGGCTGGGCTGGGGAAGCTGGCCCCGCTATTCCGAGTTCGGGCCCCTGGCCACCCACCTCCGCTACGTGAACCGCGCTTCCCGGCGCCTGGCACGCAACATCTTCCACTGCATGGCTCTCCACGGAGCCGGGTTGGAGAAGCGTCAGGCGGTCCTGGGGCGGGTGGTGGACATCGGGGCCGAAGCCTTCATGATGACCGCGGCCTGCGTCCGGGCCCGGAAGCTGGTGAAGGAGAACCCTGCCGAGCGCAGCCCCGAGGAGCTGGCCGACCTCTTCTGCCGACAGGCCCGCAGGCGCATCGAGCGCTCGTTCCGGGGCCTCTTCCTGAACGACGACGTCCCCACCTACAGCCTGGCCCGAAAGACGCTGGACGGACGATACGACTGGCTGGAAGAAGGGGTCGTAGGGATGGACGCCCTGGTGGCCCAGGAGGACGACTCGCTGGAGTGGGAGGGTCACCCCGACGAGGAGGCGGCGGGCGCCGGGTCCGAAGCCGGAGGCCG
>SLNQ01000255.1 GCA_007132965.1 Gemmatimonadota bacterium
CCATCGCTTCCGTGTCGCGCCTCACCCTGGAGACGCGGGCTGCAGGGCAGGACGTGGGCACCCGGATCCGGGTGAAGGGGGGCCGGATCACCGCGGTGGACGACGTGGCCCGGACCCGGGGGACCACGGTGACGGTGGAAGGGCTCTTCTTCAATGCGCCGGCCAGGGCCAAATTTCTGAACTCGGCGGGGGCTGAGGCCCGGGCGGTGAGTGAGATCCTCACGCCGCTGGCGCTGGCGAATGCCGGGGTCCACCTGCGGCTCGCCTCCGGAGATCGGGTGCTCCTGGACGCCGAAGCTACCTCGAGCCTCTCTCAGCGGGTGGCCGACGTATGGGGAAGCGAGGCGGCCGAAACCATGATTCCGGTGGAACTGGAGCGGGACGGGATGCGGGTTGAAGGCCTGGTTCAACGACCGGACGCCACCCGGGGCGGGTTCCGAAGGTCGGCGTTTTTCGTGTACGGCCGGCCATTTCGCGAGGCCGCGCTCCTGAAGGCGGTGGACCGGGGGTACCGGACCACCATACCTCCGGAGCACAGGCCGTGGGTGGTGCTCTTCGTCCAGGTGCCTCCTGGAAGCGTAGACGTGAACGTCCACCCCACCAAGGCCGAGGTCCGCTTCCGGAATCGGGGAGCGGTGGAGGGTCTGGTGGAGGCGGCGGTTCGGGAGGCGCTGGCGGGTGAAGCCAGCGCAGCCGCCTTCGGCCCCCCAGCGGCCCCAGGCGAGGACGATACGCCTGCCGCTCCCTCACGCGCCACGGCGAGCTCAAGCGCTACGACCGATGGCCCCTCCACGACCGATGGCCCCCCCACGACCGACGCTCCCCCCACGTCCGGGCGCGTTCGGGAGCGGCCTGCCGACAAGCGCTCCGGATCGGGGAAGGGTCGTCCCGTATCCAGTGAGTACGACCCGGAGCCCGATCCGCAGATGGCGCTCTTCATGAGTGGAGGGTCGAGCTCTCCCGGTGCAGGGGAGGCCGTGCTGGGTGGGGAACCGGGCGCAGGGACGAAGGGAGACGCTGGCCCGAAGGGCGGCTCCGACGCCTCCGGAGGGACGGTCGGGCCGGAGGGAGAGGATGGCGCGGCCCCGGGCCCACTGCCGGAGCTGGATCGCCCCCGTCTGTGGCAGGTTCATCGGTCGTGGATCCTGGCCGAGGTCCGGGACGGCCTGCTCCTCATCGATCAACACGCCGCCCACGAACGGGTGCTCTTTGAGCGGATCATGGAGCGATTCGACGGCGGAGGGGGCGAGGGGCAGCGGCTCCTCTTTCCCATGACCCTGCAGCTCACGCCTGCCGAGTACGACCTG
This sequence comes from Gemmatimonadota bacterium, assembly GCA_007132965.1. GTDB lineage: Bacteria > Gemmatimonadota > Gemmatimonadetes > Longimicrobiales > Gaopeijiaceae > PWLA01. Next base: position 1,308 of record SLNQ01000255.1, read on the forward strand.
GTGGAGGATCTGAAAGGACTCCTGGACCGTGCGGGGTTCGAGGTGGAGGGCTTCGGCGGCGACACCGTCATCGTGCACGCGGTCCCGGATCCGCATCCTCACTTCGACGCCGAACGCTCCTTTCGCGAGATGGTGGAAGAGCTCACGCACGGCTCCGAGCTCATGCGGTCGGCTCGCAACCAGCACGAGCGAGTGGCCATGAGCTTTGCGTGCAAGGCGGCCATCAAGGCGGGACAGGAGCTGGATCAGAGCGAGATGCACGAGCTCTTCGACCAGCTCTTCGCAACCCAGTTGCCCTTCCACGACGTCCACGGGCGTCCCACTACGGTCCGGCTCTCCAGGACCGAACTGGAGCGAAAGTTCGGACGGTGAGCAGCTATCAGGCCCTGGCCATTACCGGACCCACCACCTCGGGAAAGACGGCCCTCTCCATTCCACTGGCCCAGCGGCTCGGAGCGGAGATCATCTCCATGGACTCGCGCCAGGTCTACCGGGGGATGGATATCGGGACCGACAAGGCGTCGGATGCCCAGAGGGCGGCGGTGCCTCACCACGGGTTGGACCTGGTAGATCCCGACCGGCGCTACTCTGCGGCCCGGTGGGCTGGATCGGCCCGGAGCTGGATTCGCCAGATACGGTCCCGAGGCCGTCTTCCCCTCCTGGTGGGCGGTACCGGATTCTACCTCAAGGCCCTCACCGAGCCCATCTTCAGGGAGCCGGAGCGGGACCCGGGACGGAGACGTCGGCTGCAGGCGTGGCTGGCCCGTCAGCCTCGCGGCCACCTGGAGCGGTGGGCGCGGGCCCTGGACCCGGAGCGGGCGGCGGTGGCGGCCGAGGGGGGACCGCAGCGGTTGATCAGGGCTCTGGAGGTGGCCCTCCTGACGGGACGTCCCCTCTCCTGGTGGCACGAGCACGCCCCACCTGAAGGACCGGCGGTCCCGGTGGCGGTGGTGGTCCTCTCGATGCCCCGGGAGAGACTGGACCGTCAGATCGAAACCCGGGCCCGAACGATGTTCGAGTCAGGGCTCCTGGAGGAGGTTCAGGCGCTCCTGGATGCTGGATTCACTCTCGACGATCCGGGGATGACGGGCACAGGGTACCGGGAGGCGGCAGCGGTGCTGGCTGGCGAGATGACGGTGGAGGAAGCGGTGGAGCGGGTGCAGCGCGCCACTCGGCAGTATGCACGGCGTCAGCTCACCTGGTTCCGCAATCAGCTTCCGGACGACGCGGTGCTGGCGCTGGACGCCACCCGGCCCGTGTCGGATCAGGTGGATGAGGTGGCCGCGTGGTGGGAGCGGATCGGGGCCGAGCGGGGAGGGTAGGGCAGGAGCGGAGCGACTGGAGTGTTCGACCGACATTGGACGTAGGCTCACAGGGAGGGGGACCCGGGGTGAAGATCGCCATCAGTTGTTATCCCACCTACGGTGGCTCGGGGGCCGTGGCCACCGAGCTGGGACTGGAGTTGGCCGAGCGAGGCCACGAGATCCACTTCATCTCCTACGCCCAGCCGTTCCGGCTGGACGGGTTCCGGGAGCGGGTCTACTTCCACGAGGTGGAGATGGACCAGTACCCCCTCTTCGAACATCCCCCCTATTCGCTGGCGCTGGCGGTATCCATTCACGAAGTGGCCAGCCACTACGACCTGGACCTGGTCCACGTCCACTACGCCATCCCCCATGCCACTTCGGCCTGGATCGCCCGGCAGATGATGAACGGGCAGACGGGCCCCCGGGTGGTGACCACGCTCCACGGCACCGACATCACCCTCACGGGGCAGCATCCGTCTTTTCACAGTATCACCCGCTTCTCCATCCGTCGCTCAGACGGGCTCACTGCAGTGTCCAGCTTTCTCCGCGACGAGACGGAGCGGAGCTTCGGGGTGGAGAAGGACCGGATTCGCGTCATCCCCAACTTCATCGACACCGACCGGTACCGAAGGGAGGACAAACCCTGCCACCGATCCACCCTGGCGCCCGGAGGTGAGAAGATCGTCATGCACATCTCCAACTTCCGGCCCGTGAAGCGGGTGGAGGATGTGGTGGAGGTCTTCGCGCGGATCCGACACGACGTCCCGGCTCGGCTGGTCATGGTGGGGGACGGACCGGATCGTCCCCGGGCTCAGCAGCGGGCCGAGGTCCTGGGAGTGGAGGACCACGTGGTCTTTCTGGGAAAGCACACCTCGGTGGACGAGCTCCTGGCCTGCGCCGACCTCTTCCTCCTGCCCTCGGAATCGGAGTCCTTCGGCCTGGCGGCGCTGGAGGCCATGGCGTGCGGGGTTCCCGTGGTGGCCTCCCGGGTGGGGGGGGTGCCCGAAGTCGTGGTGGACGGCGAGACCGGTGCGCTCCTGGACGTGGGCGACGTGGGCGGGATGGCGAAGGCGGCCGTCGGGATTCTGGGCGACGCGGACCGCTGGGCTCAGGTCAGCGGCGCGGCTCGCAGGCTGGCGGTGGAGCGATTCGACGCCCGCAAGGTGGTGCCCATCTACGAGGCCTTCTACCGGGAGGTGCTGGATGGAAGTGTGGCGGCGCCCCATGACATGGCGGGCGAGGATCCGGTTCTTCCGGCCGGTGGGTTGAGCCTGGCCGAAGGTTCCACTTCAGACGAGGAGGACTGATGGCAGAAACCGCCCACGGTCTCCCGGCGAGCCTCCCCGAGGTGGTGAGGGCGGCGTTGGCCGAGGACATCGGCGACGGAGATCGGACGACGCTCTGGACGGTGCCCCCGGGCATCAAGGTCCGGGCACGGGTGGTGGCCCGTGAGCCCCTGGTGATTGCTGGCGGGGAGGCCTTCGTGGAGGTGTTTCGGCAGGTGGCCCCCATGGTGACGGTTCGGGGCCCCCTGGCCGAAGGAACCCCGTTGGGATCCGGTGACCGGTTGGTGGAGATGAAGGGGTCGGCCCGAGGCATCCTCACCGCGGAACGCACCGCGCTGAACTTTCTGGCTCACCTCTCGGGGATCGCCACCCTGACCCGACGTTTCGTGGAGGCCGTGGAAGGAACCGGTGTCGGAATCACTGACACCAGGAAGACCACGCCGGGACTGCGGGAACTGGAAAAGGCGGCCGTGCGAGCCGGGGGTGGGGTGAATCACCGGATGGGGCTCTACGACATGGTGCTTATCAAGGAAAACCACATCGCCGCCGCGGGCGGTTTCCGAAAGGCGGTGGAGGCGGTACGCCGGGAGAACCACGACGAGCTTCTGGTGCAGGTGGAGGTGGCCAGACCCGGGCAGATCGAGCCGCTGGAGGGACTCAGGGTCGATCGGGTCCTCCTGGACAACATGACCAATGAGGAGATGACCTGGGTCGTGGAGCAGGTACAAGCTTGGGAGGAGCCGCGTCCCGTGTTGGAGGCGTCCGGGGACATGTCACTGGACCGGGTGGGCCAGGTGGCCCGGACCGGCGTGGATCTCATTTCAGTGGGGGCTCTCACCCATTCCGCACCATCGGCCAACGTCTCGCTTCTCCTGGAAGGGATCGAGCCATGAGGATCCCCGGGGCGACTCGCCTGGAGGTCCACGAGCGGCTGGACTCCACCAACCGACGCCTCCTGGACTGGGCTCGCCAGGGGGCCCCGTCCTTCACGGTGGTGGTGGCCCGGGAGCAGACGAAAGGCCGAGGCCGCGCCGGAAGGCGATGGATGTCGGCTCCCGACGCGGGTCTCTGGATCTCCGTTCTGCTTCCCCCGCCGCCGGGAGGGGCACCCGGTGTTACGTCCATGGCGGTGGGTGTGGCCGCGGCGCGTGCCGTGGAGTCGGTGGCAGGCGTGGAGGTGGGACTCAAGTGGCCCAACGACCTCCTGATCCCGGCGGGCCCGGACCGGCCGGAGCCCGGTAAGGTGGGGGGCGTGCTGTGCGAGGTGGTGTCCGGTTCGCCGTCTTCTGGGGTGGTCGCCGGGATCGGGATCAATCTCCGGCGTCCCTCGGGTCCGTCAACGCACGGGTCGCCGCGAGGACTCGGGTCACCACGAGGAGACGGATCGCCGCGAGGAGACGGGTCGCCGCGAGGGCACGGCCCCGACCTCCTGCAAGGCGCGGCCTTCCTTAACGAGGCCGGGTGTGGTCCAGTGGCGCCGGACGAGCTTGCGGCGATGCTGGTGCGCGAGCTCCGGACCGTGGCGGACCCCCCAGCGGACCGGGCCGACGACGAGCTTCTCTCCGCCTGGAAGGAACGGGACATCCTCTGTGGTCAGGAGGTTTGGTCCACGACAGGGGTGAAGGGGAGGGCCTGTGGGGTGGCACCGGACGGGCAGCTCCAGGTCATCGACGAGCAGGGGCGTATGCAGACGCTGCGAGGAGGGACCGTGCGTGTGCTGGGCGAGGGACCGCCGGCCCTCTTCGGGGGCGGTGGATCCAATCTTCAGGGGGAACGGCTGTGAGCGAAGATCACGGGATGCACCTGACGTTGGATGTGGGGAATACGGAAACGGTGATGGGACTTTTCCGGCCCGGTGACCTGGAGGTGGCGGCTCACTGGCGCTACTCCACGCCAGTGCCCCGGACGGCCGACGAGCTTGTCCTGCTGCTTCGAGCGTTCCTGCGGGAAGGTGATGTGATGCCGGCCCGGATCCGGCGCACCGTGCTGGGATCGGTGGTACCGGCCCATGCGGAGCGTCTGCGTCGAGCTCTTTCGACGCTGGGGGACGGACGGGTGTTCGTGGTGGAGCCTGACGCGGACCTTCCCATTCGGCTCGACGTGGAGCAACCCAGCACGGTGGGGGCGGACCGGATCGTGAACACCCTGGCGGCGGCCCACCTCTTCGGTCGGGATACCATCGTCGTCGACCTGGGAACCGCCACCACCTTCGATTGCATTACTGCCGACGGGGTGTTTCAGGGCGGGGTCATCGCCCCGGGACTCCAGGCCGGTCAGGAGTGGCTGAAGGGCCATACGGCCAAGCTTCCGATGGTCGAATTCGGGCCTCCAGGACGGGTGATCGGCCGACGCACCGAGACCTGCCTCCAGAGCGGAATCTTCTACTCGGCCGTGGAGGCCATTGACGGGATCGTGCGGCGGATCCAGGATGAGTGGCGCCGGCCGGAGGCCCTTGTGGTGGCCACGGGCGGCTACGCCGGGATCCTGGCCGATCACGCGGAATCGGTGGATCGGGTCGATCCTCACCTGACCCTGGTCGGCCTGGAGCTCGCAGGACGGCACATGGCGAAGGACCCCCGCCCTGATGTAGATTCGTAACCCGTTTCGCCGGATCGGACCCGCCTGGCTCGGCTCGAATCCGCCGTCCCGGGTGAGCCTGGGACCGGAGGACCTATCGGTCCGAACAACCGAACTCGAACAGCCCGCGGGGGGGCGGTCCCCGCACCGACCACGGAACAGATCTCCATGACCCTATCGCCCGTCTTCCGTTCTCAAAGCGCCGTTCGTCTCCTTCAGGAGGAGGGGATCTGGGACCGCCTGGCTCCCGCCATTGCCGATCAAGCCAGGGCGGTGGCCACGGTTCATGAAGACCTGGAGGCGATTCTCGCATCGGAATTCCGGAGATCCGCCCCTCCCGTTCCGGTGGACGGTCGGGTGGATCGGCCTGAAACGCTGCCCTTTCTCCAGGAATACTTCTTCCTGATCCTCTTCCGTTCGCTCTTCGAGGCCCTGGGGGTTGAGACCGGACGGTTGGGTCGCTACGCCCAGGTGAACTTCTGCATCAAGGGGACCATTACCGCTGCGGACAACATCTTCGACGAACAGGGCAAGAGCCTGCTCCCGCTGGACACAGGAAACGGCACCCGTTTCCTGTCCATTCTCCAGCTCATGTGTTTCGAGCGGCTCATTCGCCGGGTCCTGGACCGTGGAGTGGAGTCGGAGGAGTTCGGCCCGGAGCAGCGCGACGAGATCCTGAAGGGCCTCCTGGACCTCATGGCCCGTATTGGTCAGTTGGAGGGGTCGGAGGAAGGAGGCGTGGACGAGATTCCCACCCCCGAGGCGATGGTGGACGGGGTGCACCGCGTCCGGGGAGGTGCCCTCTTCGCCCTGGCCTTCGTCCCACCGACCGTGTTGGAAACGGGTGAGACCCTTGAGCGAGTGCGAGCCGCAGAACCGGCGGTGGCACGTCTGGGGACGGCCTTTCAGATCGTGGATGATCTCACGGACTTCGAGTTCGACGTGGGACGCCGAAGCCACAACCTCCTGGTGGCCCAGATCCATCATCACGGCAGCCCCGAGGAGCAGGTGCTCCTCCAGGCACTCTGGGACGGCGAGAGGCCAGTAGAGGCGGGCCTCGTGGAGGGGCCCTTCCGACACTCCGCCAGGTCCGTGTTGGAGCGAGCCTACCGGGAAGCCAGGGCTTCCTTCAGGGACCTGTCCCAGCTCGGCTTCTGGTTTCCGGAGACGCTGGCGGACGAGGTAGTACATGCCATCGTGGGACTGGACGGAGTCCGCCGGATGGAGCAGCTGGCCACCGGCTCCCGCGAAGTCTGATCCTCCCCTGCCATTCGGGACCGGCACCCTGAACCGGGAATCGACAAGCTGAACGGGGGGAGATGCCCCTTGATGTCGCTGCCGGCCCCGCCCCTGTTTCAATGCTCCCGCCAGCCGCTATCCGAAAGGGCGATCCATCCCCTCTCCCCTGGGGTTTCAGGGCGTTGACACTTTCCCTCGTTGTTCTACATTAGGGACTGGGTTGTTAGCACTCGACAGACGTGAGTGCTAACACTGTGTCACCCTCTCACCCTCACCGTGAAACGCGGAGGAGAGTCAATGACGACGAAGACGAGCACCAAGATCCAGCCGCTGGCTGACAGGGTCGTGGTTCAGGCCCTGGAAGAGGCCGACCAGACCCGCGGCGGCCTCTACATCCCCGATACCGCCAAAGAGAAGCCCCAGCAGGGAAAGGTCGTGGCCGTCGGCCCCGGCAAGCTCTCTGAGCAGGGCGAGCGCCTCGATCCGGACGTGAAGGAGGGCGACACTGTCCTCTACGGGAAGTACTCCGGGACCGAGGTGACCGTGGAGGGAGAGGAGTTCCTCATCCTCCGCGAGTCCGACATTCTTGCCGTGATCCAAAGCTGAATCGGGGTGTGGTCGGCAGCGCCGGCCGGATCCTGATTCTCTTTTGACAACGATCGACCATTCCATCGAAGGAGCGCGACGATGGCTGCAAAGGACCTGAAATTCGATACAGAGGCCCGGTCAAAGCTCAAGACCGGTGTCGACAAACTGAGCCGTGCCGTAAGGGTCACGCTGGGACCGAAGGGTCGCAACGTGGTTCTGGATCGGAAGTTCGGTGCCCCCACGGTGACCAAGGATGGTGTCACGGTGGCCAAGGAGATTGAGCTGGAGGATCCCATCGAGA
>SLNQ01000068.1 GCA_007132965.1 Gemmatimonadota bacterium
CCCCCTCGGCCCGGTCCCGGAACACGCGGGCTCGGGTCAACGCCTCATCACGGAGCCCCTGAGCCAGCGTCAGGTACTCCCGCAACAGCACCAGCTGATCGGGCAACGAGAGCTCCGCCAGGTTCACGGGAGCTCCGGAATCAGCCGACTCGGACCCGACCTGGCCCGCCGGCGGGGTGAGCCCTCCCCCGGTGAGCACGTCGTCGTCGAACCGGGAGATACCGGCGATCAGATCCTGCCGGCCCCGCTCCTGCTGTAATCGCCGCTCCCGCGACGTGATCTCCCTCTCCAGGTCCACGATCACCGAGTCGTATTCCGCAGCTCGAGATTCCAGGATTCCCGCCTTTCCCCGAAGCTCCTCGGGACCGTCACGCCGGTCGATGGCCACGTCGGGAAGGGGACGAAGCTCGCCCAGGGTCGGAGACCCGGACTCCCGCTCCACCTCCCGGTATCGGGCCCTCACCTCGCTCAACTCCCGGTCCAGCGCAGCCCGGGTGCCGGGGAGGACCGTCTCCTCGATCCGGTCCAGGAGCTCCTCTTCCCGGGCATCCAGCTGGGCCAGGTACCGCTGGCCCGCCTCCTGCAGCTCGGCGGCAACCCCCCGAAGCTGCTGATCCAGGAGCATGACCTGCACGCCCTGCTCATGGACCCTCCGCATGGCCTCCTGGGCCCTGTCGTCGTCACCGGACCGCCGGGCGTCTTCCTGGCGATCCATGAGGATGTCGTGCTGCTGGAGGGCCTGGTCCCGGGCTCCAAGTACCTGGCGGTACGCCGCCAACGCCGTCTCGTAGCGGGCCTCGGCCTCCTCCAACCCGGACTGGGCCGACGCCGACGCCGGAGACAGACCGGGGAAGGCCAGGAACGCCAGGAGGAGGGTGTAGCCCAGGCCCCTCAAGGACCGCCATCGGGGGTGACGAGCCCCGGGGCGCCCCTTTGACGCAGCCGCACCCCCCCCGTTCCCGCGAGCGCCGCAGCGCCCGCCGGGCCGATGGGTCGTGGGCTGGCGGAAAGAACACATGTCAGGCCTCTATGCCGTACTTCTCCAACTTGTAGTAGAGGGCGCTGGGCTTGAGCCCCAGGAGGCGGGCGGCCTCGGCCTTGACGCCGTCCGACTGCCGCAGCGCCTGCCGCAGGAGCCTCTCCTCCATCCCCTCCACCACGTGATTCAGGTCCAGGCCATCGGAGGTCAGGACCGGATCCCCTTTTCGCTCTCTCTGACCCTGTCCCTGGTCGAAGGGCGGAAGGTCATCGGCGTCCAGCTCCTGGGACTCGGTAAGGACCAGGGCACGCTCTACCACGTTTTCCAGCTCCCGGACATTGCCGGGCCAGTCATACCCCGCAAGACGCTCGAGGGCACCATCGGTGACGACCTCCACCGGCGAGCAGGTGCGAGCCCGCAGCTTTTCGATGAAGTGGTCCACCAGGAGCGGGATGTCCTCCTTGCGGGCTCTGAGGGGAGGCAGGGTAATGGGCACCACGTGCAGGCGGTAGAAGAGATCTTCCCGAAAGCCATTGCCTGAGATCAACTCGTCGGCGGCCTGGTTGGTGGCGGCAATGACCCGCACGTCCACGGAAATGGTCTTCTCGCCCCCCACCCGCTCCAGCTCCCGTTCCTGCAGAACCCGAAGGAGTCGCACCTGGGTCTGCGGGGCCACCGTGGCCACCTCGTCCAGGAAGAGGCTTCCGTCGTCCGCCAACTCGAACCTCCCCCGGCGTTTGCGCTCGGCTCCCGTGAAGGCCCCCTTCTCGTGCCCAAAGAGCTCCGAGTCCAACAGCGACTCCGAGAGCGCTCCGCAGTTGACCCTCACGAAGGGGCCATCGGCCCGGCTCGAGCCGGCGTGGATGGCTCGGGCCACCAACTCCTTCCCCGTGCCCGACTCGCCGTAGATCATGACGGTGGAGTCGCTTCGAGCCACCCGGTCAATCCAGCGAAACACGTCCTTCATGGCCTCTGACTCACCGATGATCTCGGAATACCGAGGAGCGCTGGACAAATCCGGCATCTCCTCCCGCAGGTAGGTGTTCTCCACCCGCAGATTCCGGTTCTCGCGACGAAGCCGCTCCCGCTCCTCCCGGGTCTGGAGGAGCCGGTCCACCTTCACCGCGAACTCCTCCGACGAAAAGGGCTTGGTGAGAAAATCTGCAGCCCCCAGCTTCATGGCCTCCACCGCCTTCTCGATGGTCCCGTAGGCGGTGATGACCAGCACCTCGGTGCTGGGGAAGTTCTTTCGGACCTTCTCAAGAACCTCGATCCCGTCCATGTGGGCCATCTTCAGGTCCGTGATGACCAGGTCGGCCCCACCTTCCTCCAGGAACTCAAGTCCCCGGGCGCCGCTCTCCGCCGAAATGGTTCGGTGCCCTCGTCGACGCAGAAGGAGCTCCAGCCCCTCGCGCATGCTGTCGTGGTCGTCGATGATCAGGATCTGTGCCATGGCAGCACCTCCTGGGGAAGGGTCCTGGACAAGGGCTCAGTGCCCGTGAGTGTCGTCGGGGGCGTCATTCGAGCCGTCGTCCGGTGGAAGTTCGTCCGATCCCTGAAAATATATGCGGAATTCCGCTCCGCTCCCACCGAGCCGTCCCGGATGAGGGTCCGGCTCGGGTGAATCACCGTCCAGGAGCTGGACGCGTCCCTCGTTCAACTCCATGACCCGCTGGACGATGGCGAGGCCCAGCCCCGCCCCCTGCTCCTTGTCCGTGACGAATGCGTCGAAGATGCGCTCCCGGTCCTCCTTCGCCACTCCGGGTCCGTCATCCTGCACCGAAATCACCACTTCTCCGTGCTGCAACCATCCTGCCAGGCGGACGTGGGTTCCGGCCTGGACCGCGTTCTGCACGAGGTTCAGCACTACCCGCTTCACGTGGTCCGGGTCGGCTCGGGCCATGAGGGGTTCGGCAGGGAGGTGCACCTGAAGCGTGGTCTCGTCGTCGGGCAGGCCCACCTTGACCATCTCCACGGCGTCGTCGATGGGTTCCCGAAGGTCGTGGAGTCGGGTTTCGGCCTTAAGGGGCCGGGCGAAGGCCAGAAAGTCGTCGATGATGGTGTTCAGGCTCTCCACCTCGCGCCGGACCCGGGACAGCAGCCGGAGCCGCTCCTCCCGGTCATCGGTCTCCAATGCCGCCGAGGCGAACAGCTCCAGTCCGCCCAGCGGATTGCGGATCTCGTGGGCCACCTGGGCCAGCATGAGCCGCAGCTGCTCGTCCCGCTGCACGACCCCCCGCCTCATGCGCTCCATGGCCCGGGACAGGCGTCCCAGCTCGTCGCCCCGCTCCGTCTTCACGGGTCGATCCCACCGGCCGCGCTGGATCCGAATGGCGACCCGCGACAGGCGTTCCAGCGGACGGACGATGTTGGTAGCCAGGAGGACGGCCAGGAGGGCCGCCAGGACCGCCGACCCGGTGGCCCCGATCAACAGGGTGCGCCGGAACCCGGCCAGGGGATCCAGAAAGTCCGAAGGCACCAGCACCGCCATCATCGCATCGGTGTCTTCCAGGCGCTGGAAGGCATACTTGTAGAGACGGCCGTCGTCTCCGGTAAAGGCGGGGGTCACGGCCTCGCCCATCTCCCAGGCCTCTTCCAGCTCGGGTCCGTAGGCGTCCAGCCAGCGCAGGGGCGTTCCGATGGGAAGCTCGGTGGGCGACACGCTGGAGACGATCACGGAGTTGTCGCGCCGAAAGACGTACGCTTCGTCCACGTACCGCTGCAAGCGCTCCAGCCGGGCCTGGGTCGCCGAGAAGTAGGCGCCGATGGAGTCACCGGGCTGGCTGAAGTTCAGAAGCGTGGTCCCGTCGAGGCCCACCTCGGCCGCGGCGCCGGCCACCCAGACCAGCTTCTCGTCCATCTGGTCCTCCACCGCGCCCCGAGCCACAGTCCAGGAGAGCCACCCGCCTCCCAGAGTCAGGACGAGGGAGAAACCCACCAGGATCAGGACGTACTTACGCCGCAGATTCACCGGACCGTCTCCTCACTGGGCCTCACCGACCGCACGGCACTCGCTCCACGATGGGATCGGCGAACTGGATCGGTGCCTCGGCCCTGGGAGCCACCGCAAGGTGGAAGGGGTAGCCCTCCCTGGCCGCCGGAGAACAGAAGTCCCCGGGAACCCGATGGACCACCTCGACTCGAGTTCCCTCGTCGATGGGGAGGATGCGACCGACCTGCACCGAGTCACCAGCCTCCAGACGCCGGCCCACCGCGGCGAGGACCACCATGTCCCGCTCCCAGTCCACCTCCGGAGGTGGCTCCGACGCGCCGGCGTGGCTATTCCAGAACTCCATCCAACCCGTGGGTGGCTCGGCGTCGTCTGACCGAAAGACCCGCGGGCCCCCGGGACGAGCCGGCGAGTCCTCACCGATGGCCAGCGTGCGAAAGGGAAGGCTCCCGAGGTACGAGGAGACGGCGTCATTTCCGAGGGTGAAGAAGCGGGAGAGCTGGGCCGCCGTGACCACCCGCGATGCTCCGGCATCGGGTCCGGCGCTCCCCGGGGTGGTGGTAAAGAAGGTCCCGTCAGCACACCGAATCCAGCGGGCCGCCTCTCCTCTGACCTCGTCCCTCAGCGTCACCGTCACCCGCGAGCGGAGGGAGCCACACTCGGGATCCAGTTGCTGGGGTGACTCGTCAGAGAAGAGCCGGAGGCCGGGGGTCGTGTTCAACTGCTGGATCAGAGAGGAGTACTCGGGGGCGAGCTCTCCGGGGTTCAGCACCGGCCGACGCACCGTCTCTCCGCCGATCTGGCCGTCGTAGCTGATTCGCTCGGCCAGCACCCAGGGGCCCTCTGAGCGCCACGAGAGCGTCTCTTCGAGGCTGCCCACTCCCCCCGCCACCACCGACTGCACCTGAACCTGGATCTGACCCACCTGGGCAAACGCCAGGTCCCCGGTGTCCACCGGATCCGATTCGCAGGCACCCAGCACCAGGAGAAGCGGAAGGAGGAACGCCAGAGGGCGTCCAGGCCGCATCCGCGCCTTGACGGCACCGCCTTCGGGTGGAAGTTCTTGGGTATGAATCAACGCCGCCGCCTCCTGGAGCTTCTCGTCGAACGGTCCCTCGTCATGGGAGAGTTTACCCTGGCGAGCGGGGCCCGTTCGTCCTACTACATCGATGCCCGCCGTACGACCATGAGCGCAGAGGGTCAGGCGCTGGTGGGAGCAGTGGGTCTGGCTGCCCTCCAGGCCCACGACCTGAGGCCCGAGTGGGTGGGGGGCCTCACCATGGGAGCCGACCCCATTGCCTACGCCCTGGCCCACCGTAGCTGGCTGGACGGAAGCCCCGTCAACGCCTTCTCCGTCCGAAAGCAGCCGAAGGGCTATGGCGTCACCCGGCAGATCGAGGGCGGGCTCCCAGAGGATGCCCGGGTCGTAGTGGTCGAAGACACCCTCACCAGTGGAGGTTCTGCACTCAGAGCCGTTCACGCCGTGAAACATCTGGGGGCCCGGGTCTTGGCGGTCCTCGCGCTGGTGGACCGGGAGAGCGGCGGCGCCGAGCACCTGGAGGTCGAAGCCGGTGTTCCCCTGGTCCGCCTCTTCACCGCCGGCGAGCTCCTGGCTAGCGCCGGGGCCGACGACCCCGTCAGTCCACCAGGCGCAGGGGCATGACCAGGCAGAGGTAGTCGGCACGGTCGGCGCCCTCCTCTGACTCTGCATATACCGGCTCGAGGGTCGCCGCCCGTTCCGGCGCCTTGAAGCTGATCTTCACCTCGTCGGTACCGATGTAGCGAAGCACCTCGAGGAGGTAGTTCGCGTTGAAGCCGATCTGCAGGTCCTCGGCATCGTAGTTCACCTCCAACTCGTCGTGCGCCTCCCCCAGATCCGGGGTCAGCACGTTGAAGATGACCTGATCCCGGGTGAAGTGCATGCGAATCCGGTGGGTCTGGTCCGAGGCCACCGCCGCCACCCTGCGGATGGCCGACTCCAGGGGCTTGCGGTCTACGATGGCAATCCGGTCGTTGTCCTTGGGAATGACCTGCTCGTAGTTAGGGTAGGTGCCATCGATGAGGCGGCTGTAGACCTCGGTCCCGCCTGCCCGGAAGCCCAGGTGGTTGCCCTCGCGACCCACCTGGATCGTCTCGTCTCCCTTGAAGAGACGCTGAACCTGCTGGAACGCGGCCGGCGGTACAATAAGCTGAGTGGTGGTCTCCATGGACGGTCCCGCGGGGATCCGCATTCGTGCCAATCGGTGCCCGTTGGTGGCCACCATCCGCATCTCTCCGTCCCGGAGCTCCCACAACACCCCGTTGAGGACCGGTCGCGTCTCTTCGGTGGATACGGCGAAAGAGGTGTGGCGGATGAGCGAGAGAAGATCCTCTCCGGTGGCCTGCCAGCCGCCCTCGAACGAGACGCTGGGAAGAGCCGGGAAGTCCTCGGCCGGGAGCCCGTTCAGCTTGAAGTGGGATCGACCGCACCGGAGCTCGATCTGGTCGCCCCGGGTCTCCACCTGGACCGGTTCGTCCGGAAGCTCACGGGCAATCTCCTGGAGCTTCTTACCAGGCGCCGTCATGGTTCCGGCCTCGAGCACCTGGGCAGGAACGTGGATCCGAACGGCCACGTCCAGGTCGGTGCCGCTCATGAACACGCCGTCGTCCGTGGCGTGCAGGAGGATGTTCGAGAGCACCGGAAGGGTCGTCTTGGAGGGGATGCTGGCCGAGACGGCGTTCAGCCCCTCGTGGAGGTTCTGGCGGGTAATGGTGAAGTTCATCTCGGCTCCAGAATGCAGGTTCGCCGGCGGCTTTCCACCGGGAGTTGTTCTTCTACCTCTCTATAGACTACAAACTAGTAGTAGCAGTAGAGGATGTGGATCTGTGGAAGACCCGCGCATCAGGATATCGGAATCCGGTGCGGCAGACCACTCCCCCGTCCGTGGGGTGGTGGTGGAAAGTCCGGGGAAAAGCCCTGAGCGTTCTCCACCGAATCCACCATCAACGACACGGTGTGGAAAAGCTTGGCCTTCTCCACACCGTTTCCCACCAGTTTCCCACGACCCCTGCGACTGCATCTCACGAACTCTCCAGTCGGGCATGGAGGCCGCGGACCTTGTGGGCGAAGGCCTCGTCCTGTTCCATGGTCTCTTCCACCTTCCGGATGGAGTGGATCACCGTGGAGTGATCTCTGCCGCCGAAGGTCTGGCCGATTCGGTTCAACGACTCGTCGGTCAGCTCGCGGATGAGATACATGGCCACCTGTCGGGGTACGGTGAGTTCCCGGGTCCGCCGTTTGGATGTCAGATCCTGGGGCTTGACTCCCCACTCCGCCGCCGTCCGGTCACGGATGACTTCGGGGCTCAGCCTCCCGGGTCCCCCGGACTCCTGCTCCCGAAGCACCCCCTGCAGTGCGGTCCGGGCCAGATCCACCGTGACCTCTTCCTTTCGGAGCGAGGAGTAGGCCAGGAGCTTGATCACGGCACCTTCCAGCTCCCGCACCGACGCCGTGCACGACCTGGCAATGAAGTCCATGACCTCCTCGTCCATGCTGAGCCCGTCGTCGTCGGCCTTCTTCTGGAGGATTGCCACCCGCGTCTCGTAGTCCGGAGGCTTGATGTCGGCCACCAGGCCCCACTCGAAGCGAGACACCAGGCGGTCCTCCACGCCCGGGAGCTCCTTGGGCGGACGATCGGAGGTGAGAACCACCTGTTTGCCGGCGTCGTAGAGGGCGTTGAAGGTGTGGAAGAACTCCTCCTGGGTGCTGTCTTTGCGCTCCAGGAAATGCACGTCATCAATCAGGAGGAGATCGATCTTCCGGTATCGCTGCCGGAACTCCCGCGTGGTCCCCTGCTGGATGGCCCGGACCAGGTCGTTCATGAAGCTCTCGGTGGTGACGTAGGCCACCTTCCGGTTCGGGTCACGCTCCAGAATGGAATGGCCGACGGCGTGCATCAGGTGGGTCTTGCCCAGGCCCACGCCCCCGTACAGGAAAAGGGGGTTGTACGTCCGGCCCGGCTTCTCGGAGACGGCCCGTGAGGCGGCTGCGGCCAGCTGGTTGTTGTTCCCCACCACGAAGCGGTCGAAGGTGTAGCGCTCGTTCAGAGCCGAGGCGTGCAGGTGGGTCCGGCCGCTTGGGGTGCCCGAAGGTGTCTGCACACCGGGGCCCGCCGTTGAGGATCCCTGCGCGTGAGCGGCGGGGTCGGAGGCGAGCTCCACCTGGGGAACCGATGCGACGGACCCTGACGGGGAGGACTGAAAGGAGAGGCTGGCCGGTTTGCCCAGGACGCGACGCAGGATCTCCGTCAGGTCGTCGCCGTACTTGTCCTCCAGCCACTCGGCGTGGAATTCGCTGGGCGCTTCCACCAGGAGCTCGTCGGAGCTGAATCCCACCGCCTCGCTTCCCTGGAGCCAGGTGCGAAAGCTCTGCTCGGGCATGCGATCCCTGGCGGCTGCCAGGACCTCTGACCAGACCTCGGCTGGGGTGAGCTCCATCTCCTTCCTGGGGGCCGGCGGGCTTCGGTTGAGGTGGGCGAGGGACGCATCCGACAGGGGGCACCAAGGGTAGGGAGCGGGTGTGGAAAAGTCAATCGAGGGTGTCCTCCTGTGCGGGACCTCTGGCAGGCTCCGGTCCAGACCCGGAGGTGTGGTCTGCGGCCCCCGGCGG
>SLNQ01000115.1 GCA_007132965.1 Gemmatimonadota bacterium
CGGGTTGACGGGTTCCAGTATCCGAACTTCCGGACCTTCGCCCTGGGCGTCCAGGTCTCCTTCTGATGAGAGGTGAAACGATGAAGATTAGAAACCTTACGATCCTCGCCGTGGCCCTCCTCTTCGGGGGGGTCGCGTGCGCGGATCTCGAGATCGAGAATCCGAATGCGCCGGACGCCGAACGGGCCTTGGCCGAGCCGGGAGATCTGGAGTCGCTGATCAGCGGCAGCTTCAACTCCTGGTGGGCCGGCCAGTCCTTCTTCTCCGGACACCGGATGTCACTTTCCACTACAGCCTTCGAACACTCGGCGTGGCCTGCCAACGAGGGGATGGTGGCCTTCTCGGCCCTCCCCCGGGCGGCGCCCAACAACAGCACTGCGTGGGACTTCTATTCGAACCTGGCCCACCCGTGGGAGCAGAGCTACGAAGCGGTAGCCACGGCCCGTCAGGGCTTCGTGTCGCTGGACGACGTGGAGCTCAGCCCCACCCGTGAAGCCCGGGCCCGAGCCTTTTCCAAGTTCGTCATGGGGCTGGGCCATGGCACCGTGGCCCTGCTCTACGACCAGGGTCAGATCTTTGACGAGACCGTTCCCGCTGACGACATCGGAGCTCCGGTGCCCTACGATCAGGTGATGGACGCGGCGCTGGGTCACCTGGCCGAGGCGGCGCAGATCGCGAGCCAGAACGACTTCGAGCTGCCGTCGTCGTGGATGTCCCGGGAGATGACAAGCCAGGAGCTGGCCGAGTGGGCTCACGCCTTCCGGGCGCACTTCCGGGTGGCGGTGGCCCGCTCGCCCGAGGAGCGCCAGGCCGTCGACTGGCAGGCGGTGCTCGCGGATATCGAAGCGTCCGGCGGCACCAGCAAGCGAATGGACGTGGTCTCGGGCGGAACGTTCGCATTCGGGGCCCTTACGAACATGAACGCGCCGCTCTGGTCTCAGAACAACTATCACTACACCGGAATGGCCGACCAGTCGGGAGGCTACCAGGATTGGATCGCCCAGAGCCCCGGCGACCGACTGCCCTTCGTGGTGGTGACGCCCGACCTGCGCTTCCCGCAGGGCGAGACTCTGGCGGAGCAGCGCCAGGGGCACGAGGATAACGACTGCCCCAACATCGGGCTCTACTGGAGCGTGATCGGTTGCGGTGGGCTGGCCAACGAGAGTCTGGGCGCCCACCATCAGCAGGCGGCTCGGGGAACCTGGCGCTGGTCGAACTACCGGCTCTACCGGTATGACGGCTGGCTCACCACGGGGACCCGCAGCCACGCCGAGATCTCGGCGACGCAGCTCCGGCTGCTCGAGGCCGAGGCCCACTACAACATGGGCAACGTGCAGGCCGCCGTGGACCTGATCGACGAGACCCGCATGACCAACGGTGGGCTGGGGACCGCCGCGGAGAACGCGGACTGCGTACCCCGGTTGCCCGACGGAACCTGCGGGGACGTCTTCGAAACGCTGAAGTGGGAGTGGCGTGCCGAGACCACCCACAAGGGCTTCGGCAACTACTTCTTCTCCGCCCGGGGCTGGGGTGACCTGCCCGAGGGCACCTTCCTCCACCATCCGATCCCTGCCCGAGATGCCCAGCTTCTGGGGGTGCCGGTGCAGAGCTACGGAGGTGTGGGCGGTCCGGAGGCTGCTCCCGTGTCCAACTACGGGTTCTGAGCCGCACTACGGGTTCTGAACCGTACTACGGGTCCTGACCCGAGAAAGCGGGCCCGGCCCTCAGCGGCCGGGTGAACGGAGTGTCGGCGGGGGTCGGATGTCTCATGCGGCCCCCGCCGTTTTCGTTCAGGGCTAGATGGGTTGAACCGGCGAGGTCGATCGGTCTGGCGAAAAGGGCCGTGTCAGGCCGAGGGTGGGGTGGTGGAAAAACGGAGCTGCACGGCGTAAAGCGTGCCCGTGTCGGCGCCGTGGGCGGGAGAATGAAAGGTCGTATCGTCAGGGGTGTCCGAGTCGTCGTCGTTGTCGTCGCCGTCAGGGTTGGTGACCCCAAGGTCCAGGCAGGCCGCGACAACGAAGGGGACGAGAGCAAGGAGGAGCCAGAAGGCGAACCGCCGATGCGAAGACCCGACTCGGCGGGGCTCCAGGTGCTCGGCACGCTCCGTTCGTCGGTTGGACATCACGCCCTCCGTGGCGATGGGGATTGGTGCGGAGTGGCACGGGGGGCCCTCCCTCACACGGTGCGTTGTCGTACATGACGGTCGTGCCGAGGTTCCCCGGGCCAGGAGCCGACAAGCGCGGAGCCGGCGGGATCATTCAACGTCTTGGGAGGATCATGAAATGCAGGGAATACGGTGTACTTCGCTTCGTGCGGAAGCGGAAGGCTGGTCGAGCGGGCTCGCGGGAGTCGTCGTGGCCGTTGTGGCCGGGTTGACGCTTCTGCTTTTTCCGTCAGCCGTCGAGGGCCAGGTCCCCACGGACACCCCCTACGACCTTCGGACCGAAGGCTACGTGGGCATGGGGTACCTGGCAAACGTGCCCAATGTGGGCACCGGTCTCTCGGCCTTTCAGCTGTTTGGAGGCGGGTGGGGCTGGTTCGTCGACGTAAAGCATTCCCTGGACGATCGGGCTGACAGCGAGATCTTCAAGGCCGACATGACGCTGGAGGAGGCCGAGTTCCTGGGCCATCCGCGCTTTGCCGACGAGTCCGAGTACACGTCCGTCAACGTGGGTGCCATGAGGGCGTTCCACCCGGAGATCGCGGTCTACGTCGGAGCCGGCTATACCTCTCGCACGGCATTCCAGGGCTTCCGCGACCCCACCGGCGAGCTGGGTGACGAGGGCGGACACTACTTCGTGGAGGACGACGTCGAGACCCGACAGGGAGTGAACGCCGTTGGAGGCATCGTCATGCAGGCTGGGCGGAATCTGTTCATTCGCCTGGGTGGCGAACTCTTCCCCGCAGGTGCGAACGCCGGCGTCTACCTGGCGCTGCCCCGCTGATCCATCCAGGGCGCCCCCGAGCACCCATTGCTCCGGGCCCCGGAGGCCGGCCCGACGTCAGCGGCCGAGGGAGGCCCCGGTTCCACCCAGATCCACCCTCTCCATGTCCGCACAGGCCAGGAGCGTGCCCTGGGCTTCGGGCTCGGAGTAGACCTGCGTCGCGTAGGTGCGGTTGCGGTTCAGCCGCTGGCCCGTCACCACGGTGAGCTCACCCTGACCCAGGTCGTCGGTGCTGATGGGAGGGAAGACCTCGGCCGGCGCAATGGGATCCTCCGGGTCGTTGCAACTGCCGGTGCGAAAGAGCCAGCCCAGCTCTGCCTCGACAGGACCCTGGTCGATCCCGATCCCGATCTGGGTCTGCTCCCCTGTGGTGACGGCCCCCACCGAACCCGCCACCGGAACCTCATCGTTCGGTTCCCCCTCATCGTTCGGTTCCGCCGCGTCGTCGGTCACTGGCTGAAGCTGCCCTTCCCACGCCAGGCTTTCCGGTGGGTCCACCGTGTCGAGGCAGGCCACGGCGCCCCCCAGGAGCAGGAGCGCCGGAAGGAGGAGCGCGGCGATGGGGCCCGTCAGACGACGGATCGGGGCGCGGGAAGCGACGGCCCCGGACTTGCGATGGGTTTTCATGGTCACCTTGCTGGCGTGATGGTTCAGTTCCGTGGTGGCCGAGTCTCCCGTCTCCGGCCGACCGTTCAACTGAATGTGTTACCTTACTCCTACTCCGCAAGGGAACGGGGGGTTCGTCGATGCCCTCCTCCGGAAATTCGCATCCGATGTACACCATGGAGAGGAAGCGTATCATGGGCCACGACGACCGTCCGGCGGGACACCGGCCGGAAGGACGGGGAAGGCTCTCCACACCTGACCTGGACGCCTCCGGCTTTGCCCGGTCCGGGCTGGACGACACGGTGGCGGAGGAGCCGCGGCGGGTGGACAAGCCCTGGGGTTACGAGTTGATCTGGGCTCACACGGACCTGTACGTGGGCAAGCTTCTCTTTGTGAAGGCCGGGGAGGCGCTTTCCCTGCAGTTCCACGAGGAGAAGGACGAGACCCTGCACCTCCTGGAGGGCCGCCTCCGATTGGAGGTGGGCGCCGGCCTGGACGCCCTCGCCGAGCGAACCCTCCTGGAGGGGCAGAGCATCCGGATCGAGCCCGGAACCCTGCATCGGATCACCGCCGAGACCGACTGCCGCATCCTCGAGGCCTCGACTCCGGAGCTGGACGACGTGGTTCGGGTCCAGGACCGGTACGGCCGGGCGCCTGGGGCTTCGTCCGGCGAGCCGGCAGACCCGTCGCGCGGGGCTCCGGCGGACGGGACGTCCTCGGCCGAGGGGAGTGAGGGGGCATGAGCCAAGGAGGTGCTACGCCCCCGGTCCCCGTGCTGCTGGCGCTGGGATCGAACCTGGGAGACCGGAGGCGACACCTGGAGTCGGGATTGGACTTCCTGAGCCGCGAACTCTGCGTTCGGGCCATCTCCCGGGTGGTGGAGTCGGCGCCCTGGGGGCCCGTTGAGCAGCCGCATTTTCTGAACCTGGTGCTTCGGGCCGAGACCCGCCTCGCTCCCCTGTCCCTCCTGAACATCCTCCAGGCCGCCGAAGCGGCCGCCGGACGGGTGCGGACGGTGCCGCAGGGCCCCCGGACGCTGGACGTGGACCTGATCTTCTACGGGAGCCGCACCATGGAGAGCCCCCGGCTGGTGATTCCCCACCCGGCCTGGAGGGAGCGGCCCTTCGTCCACGACCTGGTGGCCGAAGTGGCCGGCGCCATGGTGGAGCCCTCGTCGGGGCGCTTGCTTCGGGACGTGACCCGGCCCCACGGGCTCTCCAACTCCTTGCGGGAGGTGGAGCCCCTGGAGACCTCCGGTTGGATCGAGCCGACGGCCTGGGAGGGTCCGTCGCCCGGCGAGGCGCTGGCCTCGGGCTCGGCTTGCCGGGGCGAGGCTTCGTCGTGCTGACTCCGGATTCGTCAGCCGTAACGCCCGAGGCGGCGGTGGGGGTGGCCCGCCCCGTGCCCGGCCACCCGGATAGCCATCGAGTCATGGTGGCCACCTCCCTGGGGAGCGCGTATCCGGTGGAGGTGGGGCCCGGCGTCCTCCGGCGGCTCCCGGAGCTCCTGAGCGAGCGGGCCCGGGCCCATAGGTACGTCGTCATCGGCGACAAGCAGGTCATGGAGTTTCACGCTCACCGCCTACAGGTACTCCTGGACGGTGCCGGTCTCCGGGTGGACTCGGTGGAGTTTCCCGAGGGGGAGGAGCACAAGACCCGGACCGAGTGGGCCCGCCTCACCGACACCCTCCTGAAGCTCGGCGTGGGCCGCGACGGCTGCGTCTTGGCGCTGGGGGGTGGAGTTACGGGCGATCTGGCCGGGTTCGTGGCGGCCACCTACATGCGCGGAGTCCCGGTGGTGCAGCTGCCCACGAGCCTCGTGGCCATGGTGGACTCGTCGGTGGGAGGCAAGACCGGCGTGGACGTCCCGGCGGGAAAGAACCTGGTGGGAGCGTTCCATCCACCACGCTTCGTCCTGGCAGACACCGATCTGGCCCAAACCCTGCCCCGGGCCGAGCGGAGCCAGGGCCTGGTGGAGGCGGTCAAGCACGGGGCCATTGCCGACCGGGGCTACCTGGCACGAATCCAGGAGTTGGCGCCGCGACTCCTGGCTGGAGAGGAAACCCCCACCGCCCAGGTCGTCATCCGATCGGTGGAGATCAAGGCCGGGGTCGTGAGTCGAGACGAGCGGGAAGGTGGACTGCGGCAAGTCCTGAATTTCGGGCATACGCTGGGCCATGCCCTGGAGGCGGCCTCCGGGTATCGACTCCCCCACGGAACCGCCGTTGCCATGGGGATGGTGCTGGAGGCCCGACTCGGGGAGCGCCTGGGTGTGACCCGACGCGGGACCGCGCGCCAGTTGGAGGCGGCGGCGAGGGCGTTGGACGTTCCCACCATCCCTCCAGCCGGTCTTCCGCTTGAGAGGGCTCTGGATCACCTGAAGCGAGACAAGAAGGTCCGAGGGGGGGAGGTGCGGTTCGTGCTCCTGGACGAACCCGGTCAGGTTCACCGTGGAGAGGTCGGTTCAGAGGCCTGGAGCCATCCCGTGCCGGCAGGAGTGGTTCGTGAGGTGCTTCAAGCCAGTACCAACGCCGACGATTGACGATGCAGGGATGCCGCTCTATAGTTTCCATCTTCTCAGCCGGCGTACCCAAACCCCACGCCCATGTGGCGGGTCCGGCCGACGCCACGACGAAAACCCTTGGGATGCCCCGAACCGAACACCCCCCTGCAACGATGGTCGCCTGGAGGTGCCATGGCCCTCGCTGACCTGGCCCCGAATCTCTCCCTGACCCAGATGCTGGAGGGGCGCGCCCGGGAAACTCCGGATGACGACTTCCTCCTCTTCCGGAACCAGGCCCACACCTACGCACAGGTGGAGGAGGAGGCGCGGTGGCTGGCGGCGGCGCTGGCCAGCATGGGCATCGAGCCCGGCGACCGCGTGGCGGTGATCCTTCCCGGTTGTCCGGAATTCGTGCTCTCGATTTTTGCTCTTGCCCGGCTGGGTGTGGTACTGGTCCCCATGAACCCCCGGCTTGCCGAGGCGGAGCTCAGGTACATGTTGCGGCACTCCGAGGCGGTGTGCGCCATCACCGTCGAGAACCTCTACGGGGTGGATTACCTCCAGCTCTTCGAGGAGCTCCTCCCCCAGCTTCCGGAACTGCAGTACCTGGTGACGGTGGGTGAGGAGGACCTCTGGTACGATGACCGCATCTACCAGTTCGAAGACCTGGTCTCCGCCGGACGGGGCCGTGAGGTCCCAACTGCGGTGGAGGACGATCCCGATGCGCTCTTCACCATCGTCTACACCTCCGGAACCACGGGCAAGCCCAAGGGAGTGGAGCTGACCCGTCGGAACCTGCTCCATGCCGCCGAGGCCACCAACAGTGGGGTGGGGATCCAGGCCGGCGACCGAATCATCGGTGTGACGGCCCTCTTTCACGTCTTCGGGCTGGGCCCCGGGGTGCTGGGCACGGCCCTCGCCGGCGCCACCCTCGTGGTTCAAGATGAGGTCCGTCCCGGTGAGAGCCTGGACCTCATCGAGTCCTACCGCGTGACGGTCCACTACGGCGTCCCCATGATCTTCGCGGCCGAGCTGAACGAGCAGCGGAGCTCGCCCCGGGACCTGAGCTCCCTGCGAGTGGGCCTGGTGGCCGGGGCGCCCATGCGCGAGGATCTGTTCACCGCGGTGGAGGCCGAGCTCTGCCCCCTGCTCCTGACCGCCTATTCGCTTACCGAAACGGCGTCCACCCTCTGCCTTTGCCTTCCGGACGACCCTGCCCAGAAACGGCGGTTCACCGTGGGGCGGCCCGTCCAGGACACCAGCATCAGGGTGGTGGAGCAGGACGGTGGCCGGCTTCCCGTAGAGAGCCTGGGAGAGCTGATGGTGAAGGGTCCCGGCGTCATGCGTGGCTATTACCGCCAGCCCCGAGAGACCACCGCATCGTTCGACGAGGAGGGCTTCTTTCGCACCGGTGACCTGGGGATCGTGGACGAAGAGGGGTACGTCCATTTGGTGGGACGCCGGAAAGACGTTATCATTCGGGGCGGTTCCAACGTCTATCCCCGTGAAGTGGAAGATCGGCTCCATGCCCATCCGGCCGTGCTGGAAGCGGCGGTGGTGGGGGTGCGGGATGATCTCCTGGGGGAAGCGATCTGTGCCGCAATCGTTCCCATGGAGGGGGCGATCGTGACCGAGGAGGAAGTGCAGGAGTGGTGTCGTGAGACGCTCGCGGACCACAAGGTGCCCGACCTCGTTCGGTTTCTCGACGCCTTTCCCACGACGGGAACGGGCAAGATTCGTCGGGTAGAGCTCACCCGCCTCGTGGAGGCGGATCGGACGTCGCCCGGTTCCTGAGTACCGGGAGGCCTCCCTGGCCAACCCCCGCAAGCCCGCTTTCAAAGAGTGAGCGCGCTGCGGGCGGGGGAGGGGAGGTCTCGCGGTGAACGCATGTTCACCAAGAGAGAAAGTAGATTACAAACGACATGAGTATCCCCTTCGCCAAGGCCCCCCATATTGAGGGGCCACACGCTTCAACACATCCTGCGCAGGCTCCCAACGCCGCTCTCCTCGTAGACTTCGACAACGTCACGATGGGAATGCGGAGTGACCTTTCCAAGGAGCTGAAGACGCTTCTCAACTCCGACATCATCAAGGGGAAGGTGACGGTGCAGCGGGCCTACGCCGACTGGCGGCGCTACCCGCAGTACATCGTCCCCCTGTCGGAGGCGTCCATCGACCTCATCTTCGCCCCGGCCTACGGAAGCTCCAAGAAGAACGCCACCGACATCCGGATGGCCATCGACGGCATGGAGCTGGTCTTCACCCGACCCGAGATCGGGACCTACATTCTCCTCACCGGCGACTCGGACTTCTCCTCGCTGGTCCTCAAGCTGAAGGAGTACGGAAAGTACGTCATCGGTGTCGGGATCCAGGAGTCGTCTTCGGACATTCTGGTCCAGAACTGTGACGAGTACTACTCCTACACCTCCCTGTCGGGGCTCCGCAAGACCAGCGACGGCACCGGACCCAGCGCCCAGGACCCCTGGGTTCTGGTGGAGA
>SLNQ01000150.1 GCA_007132965.1 Gemmatimonadota bacterium
CCCCGGGGACACCTCCCCCAGAAACAGGTAGCCGGCTCCCTCCACGGCCCGGACCTGACCCGGCAGCGCTCGTCCCACCGGGGACCACGTCCCGGCGGGCCCTCCCACCGCGCTGCGGACCGCGCCCGTGCGGGTCTCTACCACCCGGAGCACCAGCGCCGCCCGGTGCTGACGTCGTGCGCTGTCCAGGATGCCGGCCCCGGGGCCGTTGAGCCACCCCTCGTTGGCGGGAAAGGCCAGAATGCGCGCCCCCCTTCGTCTGAGGTGAAGGGCCTCTCGGGCGAAGAGGGCCTCGAAGCAGATGAGGGCGCCGGCCTGGAGCTCCGCGTCCCCCGGGGTGGGGAGGACGAAGGGTCCCTCCACCGGGCCGTCCAGCCCCCCCCGGCGGAGGCCCCGGGCGTACGCCCGCTCCACCACCGGCACCAGCCGTCGCTTCTCGCGCACGACCCTGAGGTCCCCTGCTCGTTCCAGGCCCCCCCGCCGGGCGCCGGACGCCATCAGGATCCGGTTGCTCCTCCCCTGGCCCGGAAGGGCCATCACCGCACCGAAAAGGACCGGAGCCCCGGACCGACGGCTCCAGTAACCGGCCAGAAACGGCTCCATGGGCCGGTCCCACGCTCCGGTGGGGGACTCCGGCCAGACGATCAGGTCCGCCTCCCGTGGGCGCAGCTCCCGGCTCAGGCGGTGCAGCCCGGCGGTGAGCCGTCGCTCCCGGGCCTCCCGATCCACCAGGAGGTGGGGATCGGCATCCAGGGAGAGGGCCGCGACGCGGATCTCATCGCCGCCGGCCGGAGCGAGCTGGGCGGCCCGACCGTGACCGTAGACCGCCGCCACCGCCAGGAGGACTCCCGCCAGGCCCAGCCATCGCCGAGTCCGGCCTCCCACTCTCTCCGCCTTCCGCCGGCGGGCCAGCCACTGCCCCAGTGCCCCGCCCGAGAAGGCCAGGAGACCGGCCACGCCCGCGCCGCCCACCAGGTCGGCCGCACCCAGGAGTTCGGGCCGGCCCACCAGCGCCGCCTCGGGCCCCAGCCAGGGGAAGCCCACCACGGGAAGCGTCGCGGGCACCCAGCCCAACGTCGTCCACGCCGCCGCAAGTCCCACGGGGAGGGCAAGGCGTCCCCGGATGATTCCTCGGTGCACCAGGACCAGGGCCACCCCCACCAGGGCGGCGTTCAGACCCCATACGGCAAGGGCCCCCGCCACCCCTCTGACGGGCCCCATGAGGGGACCCGCCGCCCCCGGCAGCCAGTGGAGGAGGAGAACGGCGTGGAGACCGCCCACCACGATCCCCGCCAGGGCCGCGCTCCGAGTACCGGCGGGGGTGGTGGGAAGACGCTCCAGGTGAAAGGCCAGCGGCGCCAGCGCCACCGGGGCCAGGAGGGGGAGGGGGTGGGGAGGAAGGCTGAGGGTGAGGAGGAGGGCCGAGAGGACCGGCCCCGGACTCACCGGGCCCCTTCGCCTGGAGGCGTGCCGCCGAACATGTACTGGCCGCCCACCATGAACTGGAAGTAGGCCAGGTTCTCCGTGAGCTCGTAGCGAACCTCGCTCAGGAGCCGGGCCCGCTCGCCCATGGGAAGCTCCAGCCCCCCGTGGAGGTTCACCCCGGCCCGCACCGAGTCCAGGAGATCCTCCACGAAGGTCCCTTCGATGGCCCGCCCGCCCCCGCGGAGAACGTGGGCTGTGCCCCCCGCTCCGGCGTACGTCAGGAGCCCCAGGGGAATGCTCCAGACCACGTGGGCATCGGCGTTGAGGGCCACGTCGGACCAGGTGATCTCGTCGAGGTCAACCGAAACCGAATCACCGGTCTGCTCCAGGATCAGCTCCTCCACCTGCCGCTCCAACCCTCTGACCTCCCGGGCCTTCAGCCGCGAGGACCAGCGGTTCACCCCGGCGGTGACCCGAACGCCGGGCCCCAGGAACCCCAGGTCGACCCGGGCACCGAACGACCCGGTGGGCTCGACCCGTGACGGGACGATGTACCCCACGTGGGCAGCCACCCCCCGTAGCGAGAGGTGCTCGTAGTCGAAGTCGGCCAGCTCCTGGGCCGCCGCCGGTCGGGGCGCCAACATGATGAGGAGGGCGAAAAGGACGCCCAACAGAATGACGGCACCTCCCACCAGGGCGGCGATCCCCATCCCCCACCCGCCCAGCGGGCTCCCGTCACTGTCGGCCAGTTCCTCGCGGCGCCGGCGCCACCAATCAGAGATCCCCGCCATGTCCAACCACCTCCGCCGCCTCGCCGGCGGCCTTCAGGGTGAGCTCCAGCTCCTTCTCGCCATGCATCACCGAGAGGAACCCGGCCTCGAAGGGCGACGGCGCCAGGAACACTCCCCGGCGCAGCATCTCCCGGTGGAAGCGACCGAAGCGTTCGGTGTCGGCCTGGGCCGCCTCCTCGAAGGAGCGTACCGGTCCCGGATGCAGGAAGATCCCCCACATGGATCCCAGCGCTCGCCCCGAGGCCGGAACGCCGGCGGCGGAGAGGGCCTCCAGCAGACCGTCCACCAGGCGCTGACCGTACGCCTCCAGCTCCGGGTACGGGTCGTTCTCCTCGAGCCATCGCAGTTGGGCGTTTCCGGCCGCCGTCGCCAGCGGATTGCCGGAGAGGGTCCCGGCCTGGTAGACGGGCCCCACCGGCGCCACCTCCTCCATGATCTCGCGGCGTCCCCCGAAGGCCCCCACCGGAAGCCCGGCCCCGATGACCTTCCCCAGGGTAGTGAGATCCGGCAGAACCCCGAACCGCTCCTGCGCCCCGCCCCGGGCCACCCGGAATCCCGTCATGACCTCGTCAAAGATGAGGAGCGCCCCGTGGGCCTCGGTGATCTCCCGCAGCCCCTCGAGAAAGCCCGGCGCCGGGGGGATAAGCCCGGCGTTGCCCATGACGGGCTCCAGGATCACCGCGGCGAACTCGTCGCCGTCCTCCTGGAAGAGGTCCCGCACCGCGTCCAGATCGTTGAAAGGGAGCAGCGCAGTATCCTGTACCGCCGCCTCCGGCACACCCGGCGAGTTGGGAAGCCCCAGCGTCGCCACACCGGAGCCGGCCGCCACCAGAAAGGGGTCGGCGTGGCCGTGGTAGCAGCCGGTGAACTTGAGGAATCGGTTGCGACCGGTATGGCCCCGGGCCACCCGCAGGGCGCTCATGGTGGCCTCGGTCCCTGAGTTCACCAGGCGCACCATCTCCACCCCCGGGACCATCCGCACCAGGCGCTCGGCCATCTCCACCTCGGCTCCGGTGGGAGCGCCGAAGCTGGTGCCCCGGACCAGCTGCGCCTCCAGGGCCTCCACGATGACGGGATGGGCGTGCCCCAGCAGGAGGGGGCCCCACGACATGATGTAGTCCACGTACCGGTGCCCTTCGGTGTCCACCAGCCACGCCCCTTCGCCACGCTCCACGAAGAAGGGCTCCCCCCCCACCGACTTGAACGATCGGACCGGCGAGTTGACGCCTCCGGGAATCACCGCGTGCGCCCTTTTCCAGAGTTCGGCGGAAGAGGAAGCGGAAGGATGGACCGGAGAAGGCTGGCCTGAGGACGTGTTGGGCATGACGGAACGGAGTGGGGATCAGGTGCCGGGAGGAACGCAAGCGCGAACACGAACGATCGTATCCCTTCCGACACCGGAATTCCACCCCCGGCGCTGGCGGCGTCAGGGAGACGTCTCGACACCCGCCCCGGCCCGCCATAGCTTCCCACCCGATCTCAGCCGACACTCGTTCGCCCCTGGAGCACATACGCCCTTGGCCATGGACCGCGTTTCCGTCGTCGAAGAGAGGCTGGACCAGTATCTGGATCAGGCCTCGTCCCCACCTCACCTCCTGGCCGACGACGATCCGCTGCGGCCCGGGAGCCGGCTCACCGCCGGCCGAGCGGTCCGACTCTGGGAGGACCAGGCCACGAGCCGGGCCCTGGACGTGGAAGCCCGGCGCCTCAAGGCCCGGGGCGAGAGCTTCTACACCATCTCCAGCGCCGGCCACGAACAGAACGCGGTGCTGGGGGCCCAGCTCCGCCTCGGCGACCCCTGTTTCCTGCACTACCGGTCGGGCGGATTCATGATGGCCCGCTCCCGGCACGACCCCGAGGTGGACCCGATCCTGGACACCCTCCTCTCGCTCTGCGCCCGCAGAGACGATCCCATCAGCCAGGGTCGACACAAGGTCTGGGGAAGCCGACGCCTCTGGGTTCCGCCCCAGACCAGCACCATCGCCTCGCACCTGCCGAAGGCGGTGGGGATGGCCTTCGCCCTGGGCCGGGCCCGGCGACTGGACCACGAGCTGGGGCTCTCGGACGACGCCATCGCCGTCTGCTCCTTCGGCGACGCCTCGGCCAACCACGCCACGGCCCTCACCGGGATCAACTCGGCCCGCTACGCCTCCAGGCAGGGCAATCCCATGCCCATCCTGTTCGTGTGCGAAGACAACGGGATCGGGATCTCGGTTGAGACTCCGGCCCGCTGGATCCGGGAGAGCTTCGGGGGAATGCGCTACCTCCGCTACTTCGATGCCGAAGGCTCGATAGACGAGGTCTGGGACGTGGTGGACGAGGCGGTGGAGCTGTGTCGGACCCGCCGGCTTCCGGTGTTTCTGCGCCTCGAGACGGTCCGGCTGTGGGGCCACGCCGGCAGCGACATCGAAACGGCCTACCGGACCCCCGGAGAGATCGAGGCGGTGGAGACCCGGGATCCCCTTCTCCTGAACGCCCGTCGCCTGGTGGAGACCGGCGCCACCAGTCCGGAGCGGCTCCGGACCATCCGAGCGGACATCCAGGCCCGGGTGGAGGCCGCTTCGAGAGAAGCGGTGAGCCGTCCCCACCTCCAATCGGCCGGGGAGATCGCCCGACCGCTGGCCCCCTGGGACGAGGAGCGGATCCGGGCCGCCGCCACCGGCCGACCGGACCCGGAGCGACGGCAGGCCGTATGGGGCCGCCGCCTTCCGGAAGAGATGACCGACCCCATCAAGCGGACCATGGCGGCCCACCTGAGCGCGGCGCTCACCGACGAGATGCTTCGCCGACCCGAGATCCTGGTGTTTGGCGAGGACGTGGGCCGCAAGGGGGGCGTCTACTACGTCACCGCCGGACTCCAGAAGCGGTTCGGGATCGACCGGGTGGTGGACACCCTCCTGGACGAGACCACCATTTTGGGGGTCGCGCAGGGGACGGCCCTGGCGGGGCTCCTTCCGGTGCCGGAGATCCAGTACCTGGCCTACATCCACAACGCGGTGGACCAACTCCGGGGAGAGGCGGCGTCGCTGCAGTTCTTCAGCTCGGGCCAGTTCGCCAATCCCATGGTGGTGCGGGTGGCGGGGCTGGCGTACCAGAAGGGCTTCGGCGGCCACTTCCACAACGACAACTCCATCGGGGGGCTCCGGGACATCCCCGGCCTGATCCTGGCCACGCCCTCCCGGGGCGACGACGCGGTCCGGATGCTCCGGGGCTGCCTGGCCACCGCCGCCGAGTGCGGTCGGGTGGTGGTCTTCCTGGAACCCATCGCCCTCTACCACGAAAAGGACCTGCACCGGGAGGGCGACGAAGGATGGCTCAGCGACTATCCGCCGCCCGGGGATGCGCTGCTGCCCGGTGAGACGCGGCTCTACGGTGGGGGCGAGGTGCTCCTGGTGAGCTATGCCAACGGCCTGCGCATGAGCCTCCAGGCCCAGCGAATCCTGGAGGAAGAGCATGGAATCGGTACCGGGGTGCTGGACCTCCGCTGGCTGAACCCCCTCCCCTTCGAGGCCATTCAGGAGGCCGCCGCGGGCACGGAGGCGGTGGTGGTGGCGGACGAATGCCGGCGTACCGGTGGGGGGATCGCCGAGGCGGTGGCGGCTGGGCTGGCCGAGGACGGCTACCCGGGACGCATCCGCACTGTCCGGGCCGTGGACAGCTTCGTGCCCCTGGGCCCGGCCGCCGACCGGGTGTTGATCCAGACCCCCGACATCGTGGACGCCGTTCGGCGCCTCTGAGGCGTCGCAGGCGGCGCCGGACACGGGCCCGGGGCTTATTCCCTCCTGAGAGCCACGATGGGATCGAGGCGGGAGGCCTTCCAGGCCGGATAGAACCCGAAGAAGAGGCCCACCGCCGCCGAGACGGACACGGCCACGATCATGGCCTCCATCGAAAAGAGCGCGGGCCATCCGGCGTAGCTGGCGATGATCTCGGTAGACAGGATCCCGAGGACGATCCCCCCGATGCCCCCCAGCACGCAGAGGATCACCGCCTCGATGAGGAACTGGAGGAGGACATCGGGCCCCCGGGCGCCCACGGCGAGCCGGAGGCCCACCTCCCGGGTGCGCTCGGTCACGCTCACCAGCATCACGTTCATGATCCCGATCCCACCCACGAAGAGCGAGATCCCCGCAATGGAGGCCAGGAGCCACGTCATGACCCGGGAGGTCTCGGTGGCGGCCTGGGCCACCTCCTCCTGGGTCTGGATGGTGAAGTCGTTGGGCTGGTCCGGAGCCAACCGATGGCGCTCCCGGAGCAGGTCCTCCATCTTGGCCCGGGCAATGTCCATGGACTCCTGGTTGTAGACCTGGACGTTGATCACCATGGCGTGACTCCGCCCGGACACGCGCTGGAAGCCGGTGGTATACGGAATGATGACGATGTCGTCCTGCACCGATCCCATGAGGGACATCCCCTTCCGGGAGAGCACTCCGATGACCTCGAGGGGAAGCCCCCGAACCCGGATCGTCTGCCCGATGGGATCGGCGCCCTCGAAGAGCTCCTCCACGATGGTCTGACCCACGACGGCCACCAGCGCCGCACGACCCACGTGCTCGTGGGTGAACATCTCCCCGCTCTCCAGGGGCCACTGGCGAATCTGCAGGTAGTCGGCGGACTGTCCGTACACGCGGGTGTGCCAGTTCCGGTTCCCGTGGACGATCACCCTCTGGGACCGTACCTCGGGACTGGCCGCCACCACCTCGGGGATCTCCTCCTGCAGGGCCAGGGCGTCCTCCACGGTGAGGGTGTTGGCGCTCCCGCCGCCGATGCTCACACCCCCGAGCTGGCGCTCGCCGGGAAAGACCAGCACCACGTTCTGGCCCAGCCGGTTCACCTGCTCCTCCACCTCGGCGGCCGCACCCTGCCCCAGTCCCACCATTGTGATCACGGCGCCTACCCCGATGATGATCCCCAGCGCCGTGAGGACGGTGCGCATGGTGTTCTTGGTGAGGGCTCGAACCGCCACGTACGGCACCGCGCTCCACTTCATATGGCCACCTCCTCCGCTTCGGGGACTTCCTTCAGCTCCTCACTCTTTCGGGTGCGATCGTCCGCTTCTGATTCTGCCTGGGCAAGCCAGCGCGCCAGCTCCCTTCGGGCGGAAAGCGGCTCGGTCCGCTCATCGGACTCGATGAGGCCGTCCCGCAGGGTCACCACGCGCTCGGCGAACCGGGCCACCTCCGACTCGTGGGTCACCATCAGGATGGTGAGCCCGTCCGCGTTGAGCCGCTGCACGATGTCCATGATCTCGAGGCTGGTGCGGGTATCCAGGTTCCCGGTGGGCTCGTCGGCCAGCAGGACCCTGGGATGGGTCACCAGGGCCCGTGCCACCGCCACCCGCTGCTTCTGGCCTCCAGAGAGCTGGTTCGGAGTGTGATCCAGCCGGTCTCCCAGCCCCACCGACTCCAGCGCCTCCCGGGCCCGCCGGTGGATCTCCTTCCAGCTCAGGCCCTCCTCCCGGTAGAGGAGGGGCAGCTCCACGTTCTCCTGGGCCGTCGTACGTGGAAGCAGGTGGAAGGACTGAAAGACGAAGCCCAGCGCCTGGTTTCGCGTTCGAGCCAGGCGACTGCGGGAAAACCCCGAGACGTCCTCCCCGTCAAGCCGGTAGCGCCCCGCAGTGGGCTTGTCCAGGCACCCCAGGATGTTCATGAGGGTGGACTTGCCCGAACCGCTGGGGCCCATGATGGCCAAAAACTCCTGCTCCTTCACCTCCAGGTCGATCCCCTTCAAGGCCTCTACGGCCACCGCGCTGGTCCGGTAGATCCGGGTGATCTCCTCGAGCTCGATGATGGGCATGGAAGGGCGTCTCGGCAGTCGTGTGGTCGGGATCGGGTAGCTGGGACGGAGGTGCGTGGACGGCGCCGCTCAGTACTGGGCCTGCTCGCCTCCGAAGATGCTGCGCCGGTTCTCCTCGTCCTGGGTCATGAGGGAGAGCCCCACGGCCAGCACGTCACCCTCGTTCAGGCCGTCCAGGACCTGGGAGTAGGTGCCGTCGCTCAGGCCGATCCGGACCGCCGTCGCCCGCAGCTCTCCGTTCTCCAGGCGATAGACCACGGCATCGGCTTCGTCGGCACCGTCCGGATCCGGCGGGCGGATGTCGTCGGGGATCCTGGCGCGGAGCGCGGTATTGCGGACCCGGACCACGTCGGTGACCTCTTCGGTGATGATGCTCACCTCGGCGGTCATACCGGGCCGGAGCAGCCCTTCCTCGTTGGAGACCGCGATGATGGTCTCGTAGTGGACCACGTTGTCTTCCATCATGGGCGCGTTGCGCACCTGGATGACCTCTCCGGTGAACTCCCGGTCCCGATGCGAATCCACGACGAACCGGACCAGCTGCCCGTCCTCCACCATTCCGATGTCGGCCTCCGAGACGCTGGCGTGAATGTGCATCCGGGTCAGATCGGCCGCCAGCTCGAAGAGAATGGGGGCGTTGAGGCTGGCGGCCACCGTCTGCCCGCGATCGATCTGCCGGGAGATGACGATCCCGTCGGAAGGGGCGGTGATGGTGGTCCGCTCGAGCTCGCGGCGAGCGGCGTCCAGGGCGTGGCGACGCACTCGGACCTGGGCCTCGGCCTGGCTCAGGCTGGCCCGGGCTTCATCCACGTCCGAGGGCGACACAAACTGCATCTCCCGGAGTTCCTGCACCCGCTCCCAGTGGTGCCGGGCCAGCTCGAGGCCGGCCTGGGCGGATTCCAGCTCGGCCTCCGCGGAATTCAGCGCCGCCTCGAAGGTGGAGGGGTCGATCTGCGCGATGGGCTGCCCCCGGGTCACCCGGGAGTTGAAGTCCACCATCACCTCTTCCACGATCCCCGAGACCTGGCTCCCCACCTCCACCCGCTCCACCGGCTGGAGCGAGCCGTGGGCCACCACCCGTTGGGAGACGTCCCCCCGGTCCACCGTCTCCGTATGGAGAGGAGGAAGGCTTCCTTCGGCGGTGCCGTATTGCCGGGTGGCCCACCAGGCGCCCAGTGCGGCCACGACGACGACCACCACGACCACGTTACGAATCTTCATGCCTGTTCACCCATGGAGTGCGCGTCGCATGTAGGAAAAGGGAGAGTGCATGGACATAGCGAACGTTAAAAGAACGGGGCAAGGCGAACGCCCGGCCGAGCCGCGCCTCAGACCCTCCCGATGCTACACCACCCGGGCAATGAGATCGTACTCCAGGGCGTCGACAAACTCCACCTCCACCAGCTCTCCCGGCTCCGTGGTTCGCCGGCTCCCGCCCTCGACGGAGAGGATCCGGGTGATCCCGTCTACGTCTACGGCCTGACTCCAGGCGTGTCCCTCGGCCACGTGCTCGGGGTCGTCGTCCACCCGCCGGTCCACCAGCACCTGACCTCTCGTGCCCACCATGGCTTCGTTGCGCTCGAACGAGATTCCACGCTGGACGTCCATGAGGGTCTCGAGGCGGTCCCGTTTCTCGCCGTCGGAGAGCTGCCCTTCCATCTCCGCCGCCGGGGTGCCCTCCTCGATGGAGTAGGGAAAGGCCCCCACCCGGTCGAAGCGAATCTCGTCCAGGAGGTCCAGCATCTCCTGGAACTCGGCGTCGGTCTCGCCGGGGAAGCCCACGATGACCGTGGTGCGAAGCACCAGGTCCGGGATCGCCTCCCGGAGCCAGGCCACCCGCTCCCGGATGGTGGCCTGTCGCTCGGGTCGGCGCATTCGGCGCAGGACCGTGTCGCTGCCGTGCTGGATCGGCATGTCCAGGTACGGGAGGAGTCGGGGCTCGGAGGCCAGCAACTCCACCAACTCCGGGGTAATCCCCGAAGGGTACATGTAGAAGAGCCTGTACCACGGGAGGGTGGTCCCCTCCAGCAGCGCCCGCAGCAGATCAGGCAACAGGGGGGTGACCGCGGGGGTTCCGCCGGGTCCGGCGGCCTGAACCGCCGCTCTTCGCAGGTCACGGCCGTACCAGGTGGTGTCCTGGCTGATGACATTCAACTCCCGCACCCCCCGGGCTTCCAGCTCCCGGGCCTCGCGCACCAACTCCTCCACCGGAGCCGACCGGTGCAGCCCCCGCATGTGGGGGATGGCGCAGAAGGCGCAGGTGTGGTCGCAGCCCTCGCTGATCTTCAGGTGTGAGGTGTG
The DNA here is from genome assembly GCA_007132965.1 of Gemmatimonadota bacterium. Lineage (GTDB taxonomy): Bacteria > Gemmatimonadota > Gemmatimonadetes > Longimicrobiales > Gaopeijiaceae > PWLA01. The sequence continues at coordinate 10,314 of SLNQ01000150.1, forward strand.
GGGCGTGTCGGTGGAGAGGATCCGAAGGGGTCGTTCCATGTTCGGCACCGCCGGAGGCTCCTGGGGGAGAAGCCCCCGCCCCCGCAGCTCCGGCACCAACCCCTGCATTTCGGTGAGTCCCATGAAGAGGTCCACCTCGGGGATCTGCTCAGCCAGCTCCTCCTTGTAGCGCTGTACCAGGCACCCCACCGCCACCACCGCCTTTACCTGACCCCGGTCCTTCAGCGCGCACGCCTCAAGGATGGTGTCGATGGACTCCTCCTTGGCCTGGTCGATGAAGCCGCAGGTGTTGATCACCACCACCTCGGCACCCTCGACCCCCGGCGCCACCCGGGCGCCTTGGCCCACCAGGGCGGCCATCATGCGCTCCGAGTCAACGGTGTTCTTGTCGCAGCCCAGGGTGACGAGGCCGATTCGGGGGCCCTCCTCGGGACCGGCGGCCGGAAACTCGTGGTCAACGGCCTCCACGTCCGGCGAGACCTGGGGCCGCACCGGATCGGCGGTGACCGGAAAAACCGGAAGCTTCCGGGTTCTGAGCCGACCAGTCATCGCCGGATCACCTGAACACCCGACGGCGGCTCGAACTGGAAACGCTGCGGTGGGATCGCGGGGTTCACCTCGATCCCCGAGAGCTCCACCGTGCGAACGAAGCCCTCGTCCTCGGTGATCTGGAGCTTACGGAGCATGTGGTCCGAGGCGTCCACCCAGACCCGGGCCCTCAGGAAGGGCGAGGGGCCGGCGGGCTCCAGGGCGAGTACGTGGGTGCGGCGGCCGTCCACCGCCTCCTCACCCTCCAGGGTAGGCACGTAGCGTTCCCCGGGGTCGGCCAGGAGCTCTCGGTGCAGGTCGAAATGTCCCCCGCTCCCGTTCAGGACGCCCTGGAAGACCTGGCCGGGATCAGCGCTGGGCAGGTAGATCCAGATGTGCTCCCCATCGGCCACCACCCGGTCTCCCTCGGGGTCGGTGAAGCGCATCTCAAAGAGATCGGAACCAGCCTGGCAGAGCTCCCCCCGGCTGCGGGTGACCTGTCGGAGGATGTCGTTGTCCACCACCTGCCGGAAGTCGGCGCAGAATGCCGAGATGGCCTGGTGGCGGTCAGCGGCGGCCTGGAGGATGCTCTGGGCGTCCTGGGCGCCGGCGGGTGGAGGCAGCACGAGAAAGGCCGCGGCCGCCCAGAGAAGGGCGGATGGAGCCAGAAGCCCCCGGAGGGGCCAAGAGAAACCGGGACGCAGGTGCATTCGGCTGATCCGAATCAGGGCGAAGGTCGGAGGAGGCCCGCCGGGTCCTCGAGGACGCGGGGCAGGCTCCGGTGAATCGGAAGCTAGTACACGGGTTCCCCCTGCTTCGTTCGTCCCTTTCGTTCGTCCCTGGCGCCCGGTGGCCGAGACCTGGGAGCCCCGGATCGGGGTCCGGAGTGGGTCCGGTCAGGGTTGTCCGTGCCGGAGCCCCACCGAGACGCCCAGGCGCCAGACCAGAAAGTCGGCGTCGGAACGGGTGGTCTCGATATCGGGACGTCCCTCGGCGTCGGCGATGATCCCGTCTCGGGTCACGTACTCGCGCCGGCCATTGGCATGGTAGGTGGCACCCAGGTCCACCAGGATCGGGGTGCGTCCTCCGCTGACCTGCACCTGGAGCCCGCCGCCGCCGCTCCAGGCGAACCCGCCGTCGGAGTGATTACGGGTTCTGAAGAGCGGCTCCTGGTCCTGGCGGGTCCCCTCCAGCTCCGAATCGGTGTGGAAGTAGGTGTATCCCGCCGATCCCACGCCGTAGAGACGGGCCGGCCCCACCGGGATGGCCACCTCGGGCCCGAGCCCCACCACCACGATGTTGTTGGACGTGGTGAGGTCGGCCTCGATGAGGGTGCCCACCGTCTCGCTCAGAGGAATGCGCTGCGTCTCGCGGCCGTAGGTCATGAAGCCCAGGTCGGCCCTGAGGCTGAGGATCCCGTGCCGATCCAGCCCCGCCCTGAAGAAGCCCCCGATCCCGATTCCCACGTTCACGTAGTCGGCAAACTCTCCCCGGGGCTGGGCCACCGTCAGGCCACCACCCGTCCAGAAACGGGGGGTCGTCTCCCACTGAGCCCCATCCTGAACCGGTTCGGCATCACCGGCATCCTGCGCCGCCAGCCCCGGCGGACCCACCGGAGAAAGGAAGGGGAGCGCCGCCACGACGGCGCAGACCAGAAACCGGCTGCAACTGGACATCTTCATACCTGAACCTCTCCACTGGTTAAACGGCTCGTCATCCTGCCATGCGCACATCGACGGCCTCGCCCGCCATCAATCGGCCTCGGGAAGGCTGAACTTTCCGCCAACGCTCTCGCCCCCATCCACCACCAGGTGCGCTCCGCTGATGTGCGCGCCCGCCGGCGAGGCCAGAAAGAGGACGGCCCCGGCCACGTCGGCCGGCCGTGCCAGTCGGCCCAGGGGCACCGACGCCTCGAACTCCGACAGTCGTCCCACCGACTCCACCAGGCGTCGGGCCCCCTCGGTCCCCTCCACCAGCCCCGGGGCCACCGCGTTGACCCGGATGCCGTGTGGGCCCCACTCAGCGGCCAGGCTCCGGGTCAGGTTCAGCACCCCGGCCTTCGCCGCGCCGGAGTGACTCATGAAGGCGGCTCCGGTCTCCACGTAGGTGGTGGTGATGTTCACCACCGCCCCGCCGCCTGAGTCTCGAAGGGGCTCGAAGGCGGCCCGGCAGACGTGAAAGGTGCCGTCCAGGACAATCTCCACCACGGCCCGCCAACCACCCACCGACAGCTCCTCGGCCCGGGCCAGGAAGTTGCCGGCGGCGTTGTTCACCACGATGTGGAGCCCGCCCAGCTCATCCGCCGCCTCCCGGACCACTTCATGGACCCGCTCCGGGTCACGGACATCCACGGGTCGGACCAGCGCGGTGCGGCCCAGGGCGCGGATCTCCTCCGCTGCCGGTTCCAGATGGTCCCGGTTCCGGCTCGCCAGGATCAGGTCCGCACCGTGGGCGGCCAGCCAGAGGGAGATGCCACGGCCGATGCCCGTGCCTCCGCCGGTGACCAGCGCCACCCGACCCTCCAGGAGGTCGGGGCGAAAGGGCGAGGCCTTCAGGACCTCGGAAGACGAGTCCTCGGCGCGGGCATCACCGCCCTCCAGGCTGCCCAGCTCCCGGAGGAGCGAGCGGGCCTCCTCCAGGTCTTCCCTGCGGACCAGGAGACGGGGCCTGGACGAGAAGCCCCGGCCGAACTGGATCTGGCCTGCGGGGTCGGCCACCACCCCGGCCGGAATCCCGGCATCCTCAAGAAATCCCCGGGCCAACTCGGCCTCGTGGACGAAATCAAAGGACGCCAACTCCACCTCCTCGTCCTCGTCCCGGCGCTCGTCGCCCGCCATCAGCGCTCCTCCCTGAGCCACGCGTCAAAGATCTGGCCCACGCGGATCATGGCCTCGCGGGCCTCCTCTACCTCGCGCTCCCGTACCGCCACCCGCGCCTCGTCCACCGCCTCCTGCACGCTGGGGGCGATCTTTCGATGCACCAGGTTGGCCTGTTGCTCGTTGAACTCCTCCACCGCCTCCAGGGCCTCGGCCCAGTCCTGGTCCGTGCCGGGCGGGTCGCGCCGGATGCCCTCGAGGGTCAGGAGCACCTGGCTCAGGAGGGGCGGAAGGTCGGGAGAGAGGGGATTCTCGCTCATGGCGACTCCAATGGGATCGGGGTTCCAGGTTCACAAGGGAACGACATCGACACGGGCCCCGGCCGGAAGCTCGTCCAGACCTTCGGGAAGGACGCACCACGCATCGGCCGACAGGAGGGGGCTCAGGCGAAATGACTTCTGGTCCGGCAGAACCCGAACCGCCGTCCCGCCCTCCTCCGTTGCCACCATCTCCACGGCCCGAAAGTAGCGGAGTTGAGGCCGCTTCCCCACCGCCTGGGCCAGAGGCAGACGCCAGGGGATCTCCGGCGGCTGTCCCCGGAGGGCACGAATGAAGGGCTGCACGAAGAAGCGAAATCCCGCCGCCACCGAAACGGGATTGCCCGGCAGCCCGAAGAAGAGGGCACCGCTTGGAAGGACCGCGGCCAGGACGGGCTTCCCGGGCCGGATGGCGGCCTTGTGAAAGAGCGTGCGAGCACCGGCCTTCTCCACCGCCCGTGGAATGAAGTCGTGGCGGCCCATGGAGACAGCCCCCGTGCTCACCACCAGATCCACCCCCTGGCCCACCACGTCGTCCAGGACTTCGAGGAAGGGTCCCTCCCGGTCGTCCATGGTCCGGTTGGCGAGAACGGAGAGCTCCAGCTCGGCCAGGACCCGGCCCAGAAAGGGGCCGTTGGAGTTGCGGATCTCGCCCGGGGCCAGCTCCCGATCGGGATCGGCCACCAGCTCTGCGCCGGTGGCGAACACCGCCACCCGGGGCGCCCGGAAGACCGGCACCCGACTCACGCCCAGAGCCGCCAGGGCCGCCACCTCCGGCGCTCCGAGCCGACTCCCCGGCAAGACCACCGGATCACCCACCTCGAAGTCCCGGCCCGCCGATCGGATATTCTGGCCCGGCTCCACCGGTACCGTCACCCGGATCCTCGCAGGGTGGTCGTCCCCCTCCTCCTCCACCTCCACGTCCTCCACCCGCACCACCGTATCGAAGCCCGGGGGCACAGGCGCGCCGGTCATGATCTCCACCGCCCGACCCCACCTCGCGGATCCGTCAGCGGCGGCGTGAGCCTCCCGGGGCTCGCTCCCTGCGTCGCCGGCAGCCACACTCCCCAGCACCCGCCACCGGCTATCGGCCGGCCTCTCGCGACCCTGCGTGTCCAGGGCAAACCCGTCCATGGCCGAGTTGGCGAAGGGGGGCAGGGCGGCGGGACTCTCCACCCTGCCGGCCACGTACTTCCCTCCAGCACCCTCCAGGGACACCACCTCCGTCGCCAGGCGTCGGGCCTGGTCCAGGATCAGCCTCAGTGCCTCTTCGTAGGGGGTCATGGGACTTCCTCTCCACTGTTCGGGGAACGCTCCGGGCTCCACGTCACCGGAGCAGCTTCTCCTCCACCAGGTCGGCCAACCGGGCCGGAAGCGACTGGTCATCCAGAGCCAGCACCGGCACCGGGGCCTCCAGCTCCGGCTGGTCGGTGACCACCGCCACCACGGCCTCGGAACCGGGCTCACCGGAGCGGAAGAAGGGCTCGAGGTGACGGGCGGCGCGGAAGACCTCCACCTTCGGCAGCGCCGAGTGTTTGAAGCCCTCCACCACCACCAACTTCGCTCCGGAGACATGGGACTTCAGAAGATCCTCCACGCCGGGCTCCTCCCTCCCCTCCCACGATCCCATGAGGGCGAACCCCTCGGGACCGGTGAGGAGGACGGGATCGGCGCCTCCTTCGTGACGGAGCCGCCACGAGTCAGTTCCCGGCGTGTCGAGGCGGAACCCGTGACCGTGCTTCACCGCCGCCACCCGGTGGCCCCTGCGGCGAAGCTCCGCCACGAGCCCCACCGAAACCCCGGTCTTTCCGGAGTCCTTGTAGCCCACCACGCAGAGAGCCGGGGGGACGGGAGTGGTCGAACCCTCCCCCGTCCCATCCGACTCCGCTTCGAGCTCAGCCAACCTCTCCGGCGTATTGGCGCTCCGGAGGGCCCAGCCGGGATTGACCCCGGGACCCAACCGGGCCGGTGGAATGGAATAGGCGTCCACGGCGTCAAGGAGCCCGTGAAGGGACCGGTCCGGGCCCTGGAGTCGTGCCTCCACCTCCGGAAGGCAAGCCAGGCCGTACCAGGCGCACAGAGGCTCGAAGCGGGCTTTCTCCCCTGCAGGCGCCGCCGCCGACCGACCGCAGCCGTGGCCCACCCGGGCCACGGCTCGCACCAGCGCCGGGTCGACCAGGGGCATGTCGCACCCGAGGAGGAAGACACCCGCGTCCCCGTCGTCGCTCCGGACCTGGTCCCCCATCCGGTCCCGGAGCTCGATCAGCGACGCGTGCAGTCCTCCCAGGGGTCCCATCCCGGGAACCCGGTCCGGGATCAGGGTGACCCGGGGGTCCGACTCCAACCCGTCCACACGGCCCACCACCGCCACCCGCCGGCAGACGTGCTCCAGCACCCGGGCGGCCCGGCGAGCCAGGGGCTCTCCGTGGAACCGAGCCAGGGCCTTGGGCGAACCGAAGCGCCGACTCTCGCCACCTGCCAGGACGGCCCCCAGGAGAATCCCGCTTCGGCTCACGCCGCGTCCTCGGCGCCTTCCACCCGCTGCCCGCCGGCATATACGTTGAAACCGTCGTCACGGAGGAATCCCACCAGGGTCATGCCGAACTCCCGGGCCAGATCCACCGCCAGGCTCGACGGCGCGCCCACGGCCGCCACACCCGGAACACCGGCGGTGAGGGCCTTCTGCAGGATCTCGAAGGAGGTGCGTCCGCTCACCACCAGAAGGGTGTCGTCGGCCGGAATTCGGCCTTCCAGGAGCTGGTGTCCCACCACCTTGTCCACCGCGTTGTGCCGGCCCACGTCCTCCCTGAGGCTCACGAAGCTCCCGTCGGGGCGGACCAGGGCGGCGGCGTGGATGCCTCCGGTGCGCTGGAAAACGCCCTGACCCTCCCGGAGGGCATCGGGAAGACCCTTCAGCATGCCAGGCGCCCAGACGGGTCCCGATCCTTTCGGAAAGACCGGACATCCCCGGATCTCCACCGCCTCCAGTGAGGCCTTTCCGCACACGCCGCACGAGGAGGTGGTGTAGAAGTTTCGGTCCAGGAGCGCCTCGTCAAAGGTGACCCCCGGCCGAAGGGCCACCGAGACCACGTTGTACTCCTGGGTCTCGGGCCCCGTGCAGTAGGTGATGGTGCGGATGTCACGGCGCCGGCCGATGAGCCCTTCCGAGAAGAGGAACCCGGCAGCCAGCTCGAAGTCGTCGCCCGGGGTGCGCATGGTGACCGCCACCTGGTGGGTCTCGGTCCGCCCGCCGGGCTGCACCACCTCGAGGCGGATCTCCATGGGCTCTTCCACGGTGACCCGATCCCTCAGGGTACGGCGCTCCCGCCCCCGGCGACGCTCCACCTCCACGGCGGTGGAACCCCTGCGGGGGGCAATCATGGGGTCCTCCTGAGTCGCGGTGCCCTCTCGGACGTCCCTGGGCGTCGGCCAGGTTCGAGGTCCTGTAATCGAGTCGCCATGGGTGCCCTCCCCTCCGGTGAAACCTCCGTCAGACGGTGCTTGAAGCCCTCTTCTGAAGGCTACTCCCCTGCCGGCGCCCGGGTCCGTGGCCGCTACTCCTCCTCGCCGGAGAGCATCCGGTGGAACTGGTCCATGGTCATGAGGACCTCCCGGGGCCTGGAACCGTCCGGGGGGCCCACCACGCCGGCGTCGTGAAGCTGGTCCACGATGCGGGCCGCCCGTCCGTAGCCCACCCTGAGCTTTCGCTGCAGAAGGGAGGTAGAGCCCTGCTCGTTGGAGATGCAGATCTCACCGGCATCCTGAAAGTACTCGTCCCACTCCCCGTCGAAGGGATCGTCGTCGGAGCTCGCCTCCTCGGCTTCCATGGCCCGGACCAGCTCGAGGATGTCCTGCTCCCGCTCGTCTGCGGGGGCCTCCACCTCGGCATCCAGCTTTCGGGCCCGGAGCTGGCGGAACCACTCCATGAGCCGCTCGGTCTCCTCGGTGGAGATGTACGCTCCCTGGATCCGGACCGGCGTGCTCTGCCCCGGCGGCAAGAAGAGCATGTCGCCGTTTCCCAGGAGCGCGTCGGCGCCGTTCTGGTCCAGAATGGTCCGGGAGTCGGTCTTGGACGAGACCCGGAAGGCGATCCGGCACGGAAAATTGGCCTTGATCAGCCCCGTGATCACGTTCACCGAGGGGCGCTGGGTGGCCACGATGAGGTGGATCCCGATGGCCCGGGCCTTCTGGGCCAGCAGCGTCAGGGGCTTCTCGATTTCGCCCTGCACCGCCATCATGAGGTCCGCCAGCTCATCCACGATGAGCACGATATTGGGAAGGATCCCACCCTCGTACACATCCGGATCCGATGCACCGTCCTCCCCCTCGCCGTTCGGATCATCGGGGGTCGAGCCCATGTCGGCCCGGCGCATGGTCACGCCCTTCCGGACACGTCGGTTGAACTCTCCGATGGAGCGAACGCCGTTGCGGGAGAGGAGCTCGTAGCGCCGCTCCATCTCCAGGACCGCCCACTTCAGGACCCCTGCGGCATCCTTGGGATCGGTGACTACCGGATGGCGCAGGTGGGGAAGGTCTCCATAGGTGGAGAGCTCCACCATCTTGGGATCGATCAGGAGAAGCCGCAGCGTCTCAGGCGTGTGTCGGTAGACCAGCGAGGTGATGACGGTGTTCAGGCAGACGGACTTGCCTGATCCGGTGGCGCCGGCGATGAGGGCGTGGGGCATGCGGGTCAGGTCGGCCACGTAGGGCGAGCCCTGCAGGTCCTTTCCCAGCGCCAGGGGAAGCTCGCCCCGGGCCCCCCGGAACTCCCGACTCTCCAGGACCTCCCGGAGATGCACCACCTGCGGGGACGGGTTGGGGATCTCCACCCCCACCGCCCCCTTCCCCGGGATCGGGGCGACGATCCGGATGGTGCGAGCCCGCATGGCCAGGGCCAGGTCGGCCTCCAGGTTGGCGATCCGGTTTACCTTGACCCCAGGAGCCGGAATCACCTCGTACTGGGTCACCACCGGTCCGGTGGTGCGGCCTCCGATCCGACTCTCCACCTTGAAGGTTCGGAGCTTGTCCACCAGGACCTCGCCCAGCCCGTCCAGCTCCCGCTCCATGTCGCCTCGATCGCCGTTCGTGGCCGGGGTGAGCAGCTCCAGGGGTGGGAGCTCCTCGCCTTCCAGCTCCCGGGGGTCACGGGGATCGGGGAGGTGTCCGTCCGGAACCGGTGCCCGGCGTGGCCGTGAGCTCGCGGTCGAAGGTCCGTCGGGGTCCAGGGGCGCCACCAGGGCGGTCTCGGGCGTGCCTGTCGGATCTGGTGGACCACTGGCACCGGCGTCCCGGCCAGCGCCGGCCGCCTCCCGGCGCCGCTCACGCCAGTCGGCCCAGGCTCCCCTTCCTCCCTCGAGCCAGTCGACGAGGGCGGTCCAGGCCCACCGGGACCCCGAACCGATCCAGCGTACCGGCGCCCGCAGGGGGTTCCGGTTCAGGGTGGCCATGACCAGAAGGACCACGAGAACGGCCACCAGGAGACCCGCGCCGAAGCCCCCCAGTCCGGCCGTGACGGGCCCGGCCAGGACATGGCCCAGCCAACCGCCCCAGATAGGGTCCACCGGGACGATGGCCAGGAAGGCGGGCGCCAGGATCAGGAGTCCCCCGGCCAGGACGCTGAGGCGGACCGCGGTCTCGTCCTCCAGCCAACGCCCCGTGCGCAGCCCCGCCACTGCAATGAGCACCGGAAGCAGCGCGATACCCACGCCGGCCGCCGCTACCGCCGCCTCATGGAAGACGCGGCCCAGCTCGCCCAGGAGATTTCCGGAGGGAAACCACCCCTCTCCCAGTGGCGCCAGGAGGGGCGCCGGCACCAGGGCCAGGAGGACGAAGAGGGCCAGGGCCAGGAGTCCAACTCCCGCCAGCTCCTTACGAACGTCCGGTTTCACCATGGGTCATCCACTGCAGAACGCGTGTACCCGCTCGGCGGGCGGGGCTGAAGCGATTCAGCTCTCGCCGGCACGGGGAAGGTGGATCATCCGGTCACTCATCTCGGGCACCAGGTCGTGCCGGTCGCGCTGGGCGCAGAGCGCCAGGTCCTCGCCCAGACCCACCTCCACCAGCGCCCCTCCCGCCGCCGTAGACCGGAGAAGCTCCTCGTGCAGCTCGAAGCTGCGGGCCAACTGAAGCGCCGCCCGTGAGGCATCGTTCAGGACCGGGGGGTCGGCTGCGTCGTGGGCCTCAAGGAGCTCCTGGAGCAGGATCCCCGCGCAGAGCGCGTCGTCGAGAGAGAACCGGTCCTCCTTGCCGGCGCAGATGAGCACCGCTTCGTCCATGGACCCCGTCATGCGCCGAACCACCGATCCCAGGTTCAGGAACGACGCCGCCAGCACCTCGTCGGCTCCCTGGGCCGCCACGAAGGCCCGGGTTCCGTTGGTGGTACTCATGACCAGGCGCTTGTCCCGGATCTGCTCACCGCCGAATTCGCGGGGAGAGTTTCCCAGGTCGAAGCCCTCCACCTTCAGCCCCTTGCGTTCGCCGCAGAGGAGGGTGTCGTCGCGGCCCAGCGAATTGGCCAGGCGAATGGCCTCTTCGGTGGAGACGGTGGGATAGATGGCCCGAGCGCCGTTGGCCAGCGCCTCCACGATGGTGGAGGTGGCCCGGATCACGTCGATGACCACGGCGGTGGCACCGGCTACCGGAATCCCCTCGGCTTCGGCGGCGGAAAAGTAGGTCCGGACCTTCACGAGGCCTTCTCCGTCCGGCCGGCCCGACGGGCCATGAAGTTCTCCACGAACCGGGTGTCCACATCGCCTCGTCGGAAGGCGTCGTCCTCCACGATCTCGGAGAGAAACCCGATGGTGGTGGGAATTCCTTCGATGACGAACGAGTTGAGGGCGTATCGGGATCGCACCAGGACCTCTTCCCGGGTCTTGCCGCTGATGATCAGCTTGGCCAGAAGCGAATCGTAGTAGGGTGGCACCCGATACCCGGCGTAGACGTGGGTGTCGAGGCGCACGCCCGGCCCTCCCGGTGGGTGGAAGGTGGTGATCAGGCCCGGCGCCGGCTGGAAGTTCCGTTCCGGATCCTCGGCATTGATCCGGAACTCGATGGCGTGGCCTCTCAGGACCAGGTCCTCACTCGGAAAACTGAGCTTGTTGCCGGCCGCCACCAACACCTGTTCCTTGATGAGGTCGAACCCGGTGGTGGCCTCGGTAACCGGGTGCTCCACCTGGATCCGGGTATTCATCTCGATGAAGTAGTACGATCCGTCCTCGTCCAGGAGAAATTCGACGGTTCCGGCGCCCACGTACTCGATGGCCTCGGCAGCCCGCACGGCATCGTTTCCCATGCGCTCCCGGAGCTCCGGGGTGAGCGCCGGAGAGGGCGCCTCCTCCACCAGCTTCTGGTGGCGCCGCTGAATGGAGCAGTCCCGCTCCCCCAGGTGCACCACCCGACCGTGCTGGTCGCCGAAGACCTGAAGCTCGACGTGTCGGGGCTTCAGAATGCACTTCTCCAGGTAGACCGACGGATCGCCGAAGGCCGCCCGGGCTTCGTTGCGGGCCCCCTCGAAGAGCCGGGGGAAGGTGTCGGCACTCTCGGCGACGCGCATCCCCTTTCCACCCCCGCCGGCCGAGGCCTTGATCATGATGGGAAATCCGATCTCACCGGCCAGGGCCAGGGCGTCGTCCAGATCGTCCACCACCCCGCCGGACCCCGGAACCGTGGGCACGCCGGCTTCCTCCATGGTGGCCCGGGCGGTGGCCTTGTCGCCCATGGCCCGGATCTGCGACGCGGTGGGGCCGATGAAGGTCAGGTCGGACCGCCGACAGATCTCGGCGAACTCGGCGTTCTCGGCCAGGAACCCATACCCCGGGTGGATCGCCTCGGCGCCGGTGACTTCGGCCGCCGCGATGACCCGGGGAATGTTCAGGTACGATTCGGTGGAAGATGCCGGACCAATACAGACGTCCTCGTCGGCAAAACGGACGTGCAGGGATTCCCGGTCGGCCTCCGAGTACACGGCCACGGTGCGGATCCCCAGCTCCTGGCAAGCCCGGATGATCCGGAGGGCAATCTCCCCCCGATTCGCAACGAGAACCTTCTTGAACAACGGTCGACCCCCTCAGGCCGGCTCGACCCGGAAGAGAACCTGGCCGTATTCCACCGGCTCCCCGTTCTCCACACAGACCTCGCGGACCGTCCCGGCCATCTCGCTCTCCAGCTCGTTCATGAGCTTCATGGCTTCAATGATGCAGAGGGTATCTCCTTCTTCGACCGTGGCCCCCACCTCGGTGAAGGGGTCCGCGCCGGGGGACGGAGCCCGATAGAAGGTCCCCACCATGGGCGAGGTGACCTCCACCAGGTTCTCGTCGGGGCTCTCTCTTGGCGCATCCCCCGCCTCGGCCTCCCCGGCGGATTCCTCCCGGGTCGGGGCAGGTGCGGGAGAAGGCGCCGGCGAGTTGCCGGGGGCGGCCGACTGCGGCGCCGGAGCCGCCGTGCCCGCTGCAGATGCCTCCGGCGTCTTGGAGAGCCGGATCCGCGTGCCGCCCCGTTCGATCTCCACCGTATCGATGGAGCTCTCGTCCACGGTCCGGATCAGCTTCTGGACAAAATCGAGATCGATCATTTGTTCACCCGCTCGAGGTACTTGTCCTCACGACGATCCACCCGGATCACGTCTCCTTCCTCCACGAAGAGGGGGACCTGGATCTCCGCGCCGGTCTCCAGGGTCGCCGGCTTGGAGCCGCCCTGGGCCGTATCACCCCGGACACCCGGCGTCGTCCGGGCCACCTCCAACTCGACGAACGCCGGCAGGTCCACCATGATCACCTTCCCGTCATGCACCAGCCCCTCGCACTCCATGTTCTCCTTGAGGTACTGGAGCTGCTCCTCGCCGATGAGGTCTCCCGAGATGGGGATCATCTCAAAGGTCTCCTTGTCCATGAAGTAGTAGAGCTGGCCGTCGGTGTAGCTGTAGTTCACCGGTCGGCGTTCCAGGCGGACATCGTTCACCTTCTCGCCGGCCCTGAAGGTGTTGTCCACTACCTGGCCGGTGAGGACGTTTTTCAGCTTGGTCCGGACGAAGGCGCCGCCCTTGCCAGGCTTCACATGCTGGAAGTAGGTGATGGTCCAGAGGTCACCGTCGATATCCAGGACCATTCCGTTGCGGAAGTCTGACGTCGAGGCCATAGGGGGGTCGCAGTTGGAGTCTGGTTGAGGTCAGGCTCGGCCGAGCTGGGCCACGAGCCCGCGCAGACCGAGAAGATAGCTCGACACGCCGAATCCCAAAACCACCCCGGCCGCCCCGGCGGCCAGGAGGGAGCGATGGCGGAAGGGCTCCCGGGCCCCGGTATTGGAGAGGTGCACCTCCACGTAGGGAAGCCCCAGGCCCGACAACCCGTCCCGAAGCACCACGGAGGTGTGGGTGAGTCCGCCGGCATTCACCAGAAAGCCGTCTACCTCGGCCGACGATCGATGGAGAAAGTCCAGCAGCTCCCCCTCATGATTCGACTGGAAGATCTCCAGCTGAACCCCCAGCTCCCGCCCCAGCGTCTCCAGTCTCTCGTTGACCTCCTGGAGAGTGGCGGTGCCGTAGACCTCCGGTTCACGCCGACCCAGGAGGTTCAGGTTCGGGCCGTGGATGACGGCGATCTTCACGATCCGAGGCTCTCGAGCCACGAACGGAAATCATCCAGGTCGTCGTCGCCTTGCTCCTCGGGTGGAGCGTCCGGAGCCTCGCCTTCAGCGGGAGCGGCCGGGACGTCGTCCCGGGGTGGGGCGTCGTCCCGGGATGACTCCAGGCTCCGGGCCAGCGGTGAGCCGGCAGGCGCCCGCTCCTCCGGGGCCTCGGGCGAAAGATCGCCGATGGGAACCGCCCCCGGAACCCAGGCCAACAGATCGTCGAAGTGGTGCCGTATGGATCGTCCGGCGTCGGCATCCACCACCTCCTCCTCCTCGGCTTCGGCACCACTGGTCCAGGCGAAGGGCGTGGCCGCCGGTTCGGCTTCGCCCGCCTCCTCACCGCTCCACTGCGGCGCCCTCTCGTCCAGGTCGTCCGCGGGGGGACGCTCCAGGGCGGGCGTGGCCTCGGGGGAAGGCGTGGCTTCGGTGCCAGCATCCGGGGTGGCACCCCGGACGGGATCGGCCGATTGCTCCTCCACCGAAGGCGCCGCGTCCTCTGGAGCCGGGACCGCCGCCCCGCTCTCCCTGCGCAACTCCTCGAGGCGGTTCCTCAGGCCGTCGTCGCCGGGATGCTTCTCCACCAGCTTCTCGTAGATCCGAATGCCGTCCTCGGTCAATCCCTGGGCGAGGTAGAGTTCCGCCATGGTGCGGGTCACCAGGTGGGGCGGAAGATCCTCGACTCCGGTCGAGAGCACAGGGGGGTCCGCGGGATCGTCGGCCGTCACGTCAGGAGCGTACGCCACCTCCTCCTCAGCACCCTGCGACTCCTCCGCAGCGGGGATCTCGTGCAGGTCATCCACGTTCAGCACCGGATCCACGCCCTGGGAGTCCAGGGGGGGCCGCTCCACCGCCGGGTCCGGCTCCTCGTCTCCGGCCATGTCCATGCCGAAGTCGAAGACCGCCAGATCGTCGCCGGTGTCCCGGGGCGCCGACTCAGCCGACTCAGCCGTTTCTTCGGCCAGCCCGGTAGCCTCGAACCCTTCCAACTCTTCGGGGTGAAGCTCGTCCTCCTGCAGGTCCTCCTCACCGGTGAGACCCCATGTTCCCGGGTCCAGATCATCCAGGGAGGTGTCTTCGAGCTCCAGGTAGGCCGCCGTCTCCTCCTCCGGCTCAACCCACTCCCGGGCGGGGTCGGGTTCGGAAACCTCTGCGGGGCGAGCCTCCGGCGAAATCTCCGGGGCGGGAGCCGCGGCCTCCAGGCGATCCAGCGCCGCCCGGGCGCCGAGGTGATCCGGATCCAGATCCAGAAGCCGGCGAAGGCCCTGCATGGCCCCCTCCCGGTCTCCGGTGTCCCGGGCCAGCTCGGAGCGTTCCAGGAGGGCCAGCACGTTCTCGGGGTCGAGCTCCAGAAGGTGATCCAGCGACTCCCGGGCCGCCTCCAGGTCACCCCGGGCCCGAAAGATCCGAGCCGCCACCAGGTGACCCGGGGAGAACTCGGGGAGCCGCGCGAGCCCGTCCTCCACCAGCGAGACGGCCTCCTCCAGGTCACCCTTCCTGCGATACGCGTCGGCCAGAGGAGCGAACGCCCTGCCCTCCGGGTCGCGGGCAGACCAGAAGTGGGTCCGGAGTGTGCGGATCTCCTGTTCGATGGCTTGGGACACCTGGGCCCTCCAGTGAGGGGTCGTAGAGGAGGCTGGACAGGGGGAAACGGACGGTTCCTCCAGCGGGTCAAGATAGGGTTTCGCCGGGAAGAGTGTCAACGAGGGCCCGACCCCTCCCCCAGCTTGAGGGCCTCCCTGGCTTGCGTTAGCTTCCCGGCCTGCAAGCTACTTGTCTCACCGTGTACGCTTCATCCCCGTCCCGGAGTTCCCTGGAGCCGGGGTAGGCGAAGGCGCCGGGCGAACGTCGTGCCCGGTTGCAGGTATAACACTTCAGGAGACGACTCGCCGCGCGCGGCGAGCATACTGTGCTGAACCAACGACAGGGTCACACCCTGTGGGCGCCCGAACAGGAGGGGCCGGCCTATGATGCGGCAAATGCGGGAGAACACGAAGTGGATCATGCTGATTACGGCAGCCGCCTTCGTGGCTCTCATGGTTTTCGAATGGGGAATGGATGCCAGCGGACAGAGCGGTGGCGCCGGTAACGTGGGAAGCGTGGGCGGCACCAGCGTACCCGTCCAGGACTACCAGACCATCTACCGGAACCTCTACGACCAGGTGCAGCGAACCCAGGACGCACCCATCTCCTCGCAGCAGGACCGGGAGATCGAGGACATGGCCTGGAACGAGGTGGTGGATCAGATCCTCATCCAGAAGGAGCTGGACCGCCGGGGCATCCGCGTCACCGATGACGAGATCCGGCAGGCCGTCCGGACCGCTCCGCCCCCAGGGCTCCGGGACGACCCGAACTTCCAGACCGACGGTCAGTTCGACATGCAGCTGTACCAGCAGTGGCTGAGCCAGGCGGCCCAGGACCCCCAGTTCCTCCGGGATCTGGAGCGATACTACCGGGACATGATTCCCCGCAACAAGCTCCTGCGGCAGCTCACCTCGGGCGTCTTTGTCTCCGACCGCCAGCTCTGGGAGGAGTGGCGGGACCGGAACGAGGAGGCCACGGTGAGCTTCGTCGCGCTCAGGGCGCAGGAGCACGTGCCTGACGGCGAGATCGAGGTCACCCGCGAGGAAATCGAAGCCTACTACAACGAGAACCGGGACGAATTCTCCATTCCCGCCACCGCCGGCGTCCGCTACGCCTACCTGCCCAAGGCCGCCACCGCTCAGGACTCGGTGGCCCAGGTGGAGCGAGCCGAGCAGATCCGGGCGGATCTGGAAGACGGTGTTCCCTTCGAGGACCTGGCCGACCTGGACAGCGACGATCGGACCACGGGACCCCAGGGCGGAATGTTGGAGCCCTTTACGCGGGGCGACGGGCAGTGGCCGGAGGAGTTCGAGGACGTGGCCTTCTCCATTCCGGTGGGTGAGGTGAGCGAGCCCTTCCAGACCGAGTACGGCCTGCACATTCTGGAGGTTCTCTCCCGGGACGGAGACGAGGTGGAGGAAGCCAGGCACATCCTGGTGGAGATGGGTCGAACCGACGACTCGGAGATCCGCCTGCTGACCCGGGCCGACTCGCTGGAGGCTCTGGGCCGCAACCTGACGGTGGACGAGGCCGCCGACCGCCTCGGGATCGGCGCCCGGGACGGCCGCATTACCGAGGACTACGCCATCCTTCCCGGCGTGGGCCAGGCCGACGAGGCCCAGGACTGGATCTTCGATGAGCGGGAGGGCCTCGGGGCGGTGAGCCCGGTCTTCGAGAACCGGGAAGCCTTCTACATGGTGGAGATCCGGAACCTGACCCGGGCCGGATACATGCCCCTGGACAACGTGGCGCCGCAGATCGAGAACCGTCTCCGGCTGCAGAAGAAGCTGGATCGTACCCACGAGGACGCCCGGGCCGTCGCCTCGGAGCTCCGGGACGGCGCCTCGCTGGAAGAGGTGGCCGAACGCCTGGGTGTGGAGGTGGAGACGGTGGGTCCCTTCGCCCGCACCGACTTCGTGCCGGGCCTGGGAACCCGGAATGCCGCCGTAGGTGCCGTCTTCGGTACCGCCGAAGGAGAGATCGCCGGTCCTGTGCGCATGGGCGACCGGGTTCTGGTGATGCGCGTAGAGGAGCGGATCGAAGCCGACCGCGAAGCGTGGGAGGCCCAGAAGGCCATGCAGCGCGCCCAGCGCACCGCCGAGCTCCGACAGGAGCGGCTGAACCTGTGGTTGGATGGGCTCCGTGAAATCACGCGGATTCAGGACACTCGGGCCGAGTACTTCCGGATGGCCGAGGACCAGGCCGACCAGCCGCAGATCCCGATGGCGTTCTGACGGCTACGGGAATTCATCTCCGATGGGCGTCAAACACGAAGCCCCCCCGCCTTCCGTGGCGGGGGGGCTTCGTGGCGTTATGGGAACTCCGGCCGACCTCTACTGGGTTGTCTTGAGTCTGCGGGGTTCTCCGTTGTTCCCTTCGTCCTCGGTCTGGGCTCCGGACCCGGACTCCGACTCATCAGGGATCTTGAGTTCGCCCTCGATCTCCCGGAGCGAGCCCTTGAACTCACGAATCCCCTTCCCCAGCGAGGAGCCGATCTCAGGGAGCCTCTTGGCCCCGAACAGGAGGAGAATCACCATGAAGATGAGGGCGAGCTCCCAGATTCCGAATCCACCGAACATGTCGTCAATCCTCCGTTGAGTCCATCACTCAGATAAGCGACCGCGCCACCAGGCCCACCACCAGCACCCCTACCACAGTCAAAACGTTGAGGGTAAGCGAGAGAGGCCCCAGGGTCAGGGCCACCGCCACCAGGTCCAGGTGCACCGGACCCAGGCTCGCGGCCACCGAGGTGGTGAGAAAGTCCCGGCCGGCGCTATCCGGCAGGAAGACCTCACTCAGCAACGTCAGCAGCCCGCCCAGGAAAAGCCCCAGGACCAGGATCCAGAAGACCCGACCACCGGATTGTCGTCGGCCGTCCAACAGGGTCGTCATGGCCGGGCCTCACAGTGGACCCTACAGGGGGTCAGATTCAATGTAACCGATTCCTCCCCGGGAAATGAACCCGGTCTGACTGGTTCTGATTCATGGAAGCGTGGGAAAACGCTACCGACTCCGCTCGATGGCGTAGGCGATGGCATCGCGGAGGGCATCCACGGCCTCGCCCTCCTCCCCCACCTCGTCCAGGGCGCCGTGGGCCACTGAGGCGAAGTGATCGGCGCGGCGGCGGGCGTACTCCAATCCCCCCGTCTCCCTCACGATGGTCACGATCTCGGCGATCTCGGCATCAGTGGGGTTGACCAGGGTGAAGAACTCCCGGATCCGGGCCCGATCCTCGGCGCCCACCCGACGAAGGGCCTCCACCAGGGGAAGGGTCACCTTCCGCTCCCGCAGATCGTGGCCGGTGGGCTTCCCCGTCTCCTCCTCGCTACCGGTGTAGTCCAGGAGGTCGTCGGCGATCTGAAAGGCCATCCCCAGGGCGTGGCCGTAGCGACGGAAGGCCTCCCGCGCTCCGGACCCGCCCACCAGGGCACCGATCTCGCACGCCGCCGCCATGAGCGAGGCCGTCTTCGACGAGATGAGACGCTCGTAGTCGGCCTCGGAAAAGTCCAGGGCATCGTAGGAGGTGAGTTGACGGAGCTCGCCGACACTCATCTCGCTGGAGGCGTGGGCCAGCGCCGCGATGGCCTCCAGGCGGCCGACCCGGGCCAGCTCCGTGATAGAGCGGGCGTAGAGGTAGTCACCGGTGATGATGGCCACCTGGTGGGTCCAGAGGTGGTTCACCGTAGGCATTCCCCGCCGGAGCACCGAATGGTCTACCGCGTCATCGTGGACCAGGGTGGCCAGGTGGACCAACTCCACCACCGCGCCCAGGGGTAGGGCGTCGGGATGGGGCCGGCCGCCCACGTCGTTGGCCAGGAGAAGAAGCGTGGGACGAAAGAGCTTCCCCCGCATCTTCAGGAGGTATTCGTGAACCTCCTCCTGCATGTCGAAATCCGCCAGCAGGATCCGCCGGACCTCCTCCACCACGCCGTCGAGACGGCGACTCACCGGGCCCTGGATCCGGGCCAGGCGAGAAGGGGGAGCAGTGGTGGCGGACTGGGCGTTGGTCATGTTGGGTCCTGAGGGCCGATTTCGTCCCGGCGACGGGGAAGGAGCCGAACGCGAGATCGTGCTCCCGGTCACCGGAGCATCCGGAGCCGCTCGGTCACATCCATGAAGTTGATATCCAGAGAGAAGACGCGTTCGTAGAACTCCCGTGCCGACTCGGGGTTCCCCGCCGCTTCGTGAGCCTTTGCCAGGTAGTAGTAGATGCCCAGGAGCTCGTCCTCCACCTCGGGCTCCACCTTGAGCGCCCGGCTGAGGGTCCGCACCGCCAGGTTGGGTTCTCCCTTCTCCAGGAAGCACTGTCCCACCATCTCGAAGGCCGGAAGATGGTCGGGTCGGGCCCTGAGCGTCTTCTGGAACTGGGCGATGGCCTCGTCCACCAGGCCCATGTCCTTGTACGCGGCTCCCAGGTCGTAGTGGGCGGTGGCGTCATCCGCCGGCATTCCGGTGGCCACCTTCTCCTTGAAGCGGGAGAGCATCTTTGCGAAATCGGCCTCCTCGTCTCCGGACGGATCGGCGTCGCCCAGCCGCCACCGGAAGATATCGTCCCGGACCTCCTCGTCCAGTACCATGCCGCCCAGGTCCACAAAGGCGCCCGACCGGGCCTCCTGGACCTCGGCGCCGGACTCACCGGAGCTTCCCACCGCCAGGGCCTTCCGGGCCCTGGGGTTGCGAGGGTCCAGGGCCAGGACCTGACCGTAGACCACCTCGGCCTTCCGCTGGGCCCCGTTTCGCTCCAACGCCTCGGCCAGCTCCAGGAAGGCCGGCACCAGGAGGGCACGATCGCCGGTGCGGTTGGCGTATTCCACCAGGCGTTGGTAGTGCTCCACCGCGTCGGGCTCATGGAAGATCAGCTCCCGGACCACCCGCATGGCCCGCTCCGCGTCGTCGGCCTCGGCATACAGTCGGTGCGCCGTCTCCAGCGCCTCCCGCGCGCGCTCGTCCTCGCCCTCCTCGAAGAGCCGGACTCCCAGCCGTCGCCACGCGTCGGCGTCACCGGGCTCCCGGTCCACCTGCGCCGCCAGCGCTCGAAGGCTCTCACCTCCATCCGAGGTGACCTGGTCCAGGGTGGAGAAGGCATCCCGGGCCTCGTCATCGGAGACGGCGGGCTCGTCGAAGCCCGGAAGGGGAGCCAGGTCGTCATCCCCCAGTGTAGGCAGGGGGACCGAGTCCGGCTCCTCCTCGTCGAACGTGTCGTCGTCCAGCGTGGGGAGAGGCTCGAGATCCACCTCGTCGTCGTCCAGGGTCGGAAGCGGGTCCAGCTCGTCCGGATCCAACTCGTCCGAATCCAGGTCGTCCAGAGCCGCCATGTCGTCCTCGCCGCTCACCGACCGGGGATCCCCCTCTCCTTCGTCCAGGTCGAAGACGGTGCCCGCAAGGGGGTCGACGGGTTCGTCCACCTCGTCCGGGTCCTCGTGGGCGGAAGGAAGCTCCGCCCCTTCGTCTTCCTCCGGGAGATCCGAGAGGTCTCCGGGGCGATCGACCTGGCTCTCCGCCGGGTCGTCCAGGGCAATTTCCGCCAGGGAGGTGGTCTGGAAGCCATCCAACCCGTCACCGTCCGAGACACCCGGTTCATCAGACTCGGATGGGGCACCCTCTCCGCCCCCGGCGACGGCTACGAGGCTCTCCAGCTCCTCGGCCGGCGCCAGCTCCTCCATCTGCTCCCGAACGCCCTCGGCCCGCTCCTCCTCGCCCCGATCCGTGAGGATCCGGTAGGCCGACGCCAGATGGGTCAGCGCCTCCTCGGGTTGCTCCGACCCGCGGAGCTGGTCGGCCAGGAAGAGGCGGATCTCCACGTCTTCGGGGGCCAGAGCGGCGAACTCCGCCAGGGCTCGCAGAGCTTCCTCGGCATCTCCCTGGGCCAGCTGGACCTCGGCGTAGCTCAGGAAATCCTCACGAGCATCCACCACGAACCCCTGTCGGATCCGGATCTGCCCCATGCGCAACATGACCGAGGGACGTCCCGGAGCGTTTCGCTCCAGTTTCCGACACACGGCCATGGCGTTGTTGGGAAGGTCCGCCTCCAGGTAGAGGTCGATGGCCGTCTCATAGTTCTCCACCGCCCCCTGCAGGTCACCGATCCGAACCTGGAGATCGCCGATCCGGTTATGGAGGGCGATGTCGGGCTCCTCCTCGGCCTCGGTGGAGCGGGCCAGGGCCCTGGAGTAGAGATCCATGGCCTCCACCCAGTTCTCCTCCTGCTCATGTTCCCGGGCCTTCTCTTTGAGCTTATCGATCTTCATGCTGTCTTGTCGGGGGCGCCGGAACGGATGAGGGAGCGCCTTGGTGGAGGGTTCCCGGATATGCAGGACCGACCCGATCCGGATGCGGGGCGCGCACCGGACCGGGGTCGGTTCACTGGCGACGCGGGTGGACGGTCGTGTCGGTATCGACCGGAGTCGCCCGAACGAAGCCCACCACGGAGGCGAAGATAGCCACCGGCGGGGCCCAGACACAACCGGCTACCCCGGACGTCTTTGACGGACTTCTACGGCAGCCGCAGCCCCGGTCGCTGGGTGCGGAGGTTCAGCGCCGGATTGCCCACCTGGAGCTGGTAGGCCCAGTCGAAGATCACAATGGCGCCGTCCTGGGCCCATCCCACGTGGCTGACCCGGATCACTCCGTAGCGCCATCCGCCTCCGGCGGCGGGGACCCTGACGACGTAGCTGTACTCCGGAAAGAGGGCGATGTCGGCGCCGGAATAGTCGTCCTCGGGGGCCACCCGAAGGTCCAGGCAGCCGGCGTCGGCAGCGGGACCGCAGCGGAGCTGTGTGGTGAAGTAGGCGTCCCGGTGCACCTCCACCCCGGGCCCCGGAACCAGCCACCAGCCCTCCTCATCCACTTCGACGCGGAAGTGCCGCTCCTCGGAGGTGCCCGACACGATGGGGTCGATGCTCTCGTCCTCCTGGAAGGCGAAGCCGGAGGACTCTGGCACGTCCTCGAATGCGAAGACCAACTCGCCGTGGTAGTCGGGGCGGGGCGTGCCCTCGGCCAGGGCGCCCCCCTGGCTCTCGTGGCCCCGGTCGTCTACCGACGTGACGAAGTACCCATAGGTGTTGCCGTTCTGGACCAGGAGGTCCAAGAAACCCTCGGAGTCGGTCTCTCCCAGCAGAATCACCGATCCTTCGGCATCCTCCAGGTAGATCCGGTAGAAGGCAAAGTCATCGGCCTCGCGGGCGTCGTCGTTCCAGGTCAGGTAGATGGCGTCGTCCAGTGGAACGGCATCCAGGTCGCCGGGAACCGGGGGCGGGACCGGCTGAGGTACGTGGACCTCCACGGCGTAGTCGCTGGCCGTCTCCGTTCCCGAGTCGGGGTCGTAGCTGGCCACGTAGTACTCATAGGTGGTCTCGGGGACGATGTTCAGGTCGGTGTACGTGCAGCGTCCCTCCGAGCAGCTCGTCACGTCGGCGATGAGGAAGAAATCGGCATCCGTGGTGCGTTTTCCGTATACCCGGAACGACTCCCCGTCCCAGCGGGCCGGAAGCTCCCACGTCAGCGTCACCGCGTGGTTGTAATAGTAGGCGTCCAGGGCGCGGGGAGCGTCGGCTCCGCCGTTGCCCGGAGCGACTACGTCCAGGGTGTCGCATCCCCAGAGGGTCCCCACGGCGACGAGGGCGAGCAACGCCCCGGGGGCTCGGGTTGCCGTCGAACTCCTGGTCCACCTGCGTGTCGTGCTCATGAGCTGGCTCTCCTGGCCGTGGGACACCTGATCACGACGGTTGAGGATGCAGAAGTCGTGCCCCCGAAACACCCCGGTTGATGGCGCCGTTCGTCGGCACGTGTCCTGTTCAGAGGACAGTCTCCGGCGTCGGAGGGACGTCAGCGGGGCATCGCGCCAGGCCTCCGTCCTCCCTCCGAGTCCCGCTGGCTATAGTCGAAGCTCAGGTCGCGGTTGGCCCGGAGGGCCACCTCGAAGGTGAACGACCAGTTGCCCGTGACGGTCTGCCGGAAGCCCATGATGGCCTCCCACTCGTGGAGGTCACGCCGCAACTCCACCGCGTGGTCGTTGAAGCGGCCGTCCACCAGGTCGTAGGAGCTCTGCCAGCTGGCGTCCCAGTTCTCGCTGGGGGCGAAGGAGAGACCCCACTGGATCATCGCCCGGCGCATACCCGACGCGAGCCCACCGTTCTCGCTCCGAGGCCTCTGGAGGGAATACGATACACGGGCGTCCCAGCCCTCCCGGCGGGCTCCGAGCTGCTGGCGCCCGTCCTCGTCGCCGGGGGTCACCCGGGTCGGGTCGAACCCGTCCGGCTCCCCCGCAGGCGTCTCCTCGTCATGGAGATCCGGCCCCTCGGGGGGGTCCACTGGCTCGGCCTCGTCCGGGTCATCGTCCACCCCCAGCCATCCCATGAGGTGCTGCACGAGGCGGGACTCGTGGTTCATCTGAAAGCTCAGGTTCACCCGGCTGAGGTGGGGGGAGAAGCTGCGGGAAACGGCGTCCTCGCCGACCCCGCCTCCGGCGAAGAGATCGTGCTCAAAGGACAGACTCAGGCCCCGGAGGTAGTCGGAGCGGACGGTGTTCGAGAGGCGGGTGGTCTGGAAGCCGTCCAGGAAGCGCCCGGTGGAGTCGGCCTCCACCAGGTCATAGGTCACCGCGTTGGTGCTCAACCCCAAGAGCGTCACGGTACGGGACTGGGGAGCCCGGCGGAGGCCGTCTTCGGTCACCTCCTCCTCGTCCTCCTCCAGGACGTCCTCGCCCTCATCCTCGGGATCCTCGTCGGGGTCCGGGAGCGGAAGCTCATCG
Source organism: Gemmatimonadota bacterium (assembly GCA_007132965.1). Taxonomy (GTDB): domain Bacteria; phylum Gemmatimonadota; class Gemmatimonadetes; order Longimicrobiales; family Gaopeijiaceae; genus PWLA01. Next base: position 33,929 of record SLNQ01000150.1, read on the forward strand.
GGCACGGCGTCAGGGTCGGCCGGATCCTCCTCCACCGCCGGTTCCTCGTCCCGCTCGGCGGGACGCTCCTCGGCGTCCTCGTCCAGGCGGGCCTCCCAGGTCTGGTTCAGGCCCACCGTGACGATCTTCCGCGGCCGGGCGGCCCGGGCGCCGAACACCTGCCGCTGGAGGTCGGTGGGCCTCACCTGCGGGGAGTACTGGACGTTCAACGACGGCGTGAGCTTGTGCCGGATGGCGGTGAAGTCCCGGAAGCCGGGATAGAAGCCGTAGAGCTCCGTCTGGAGGCGGCCGGTGGCCGAGACCCGGCGGGGACCGGCCACGAACTCGTTGGCGATGTCGAAGGTGTCGGCCCGCATCATCTCACCCGAGATGGACACGCCCGGGGTGAAGGTGGTGGCGCCGATGAGGTTCACCCGGTATCCCAGGTTGGCGGACCAGTTGATGTTGGCCTGGCTGAAGTCGTCCACCGCCAGGGGGTCCTGAAGGGGGTCGGTCTGGAGGAAGGGATCCAGGGCCGGGGGCAGGCCGTCACCTGTGGCGAACCCGCCCATGCGGTTCACCACGTCGAAGCCCGGGTCCCGGCCGGAAATGAGCTCAGCGGGCACGTCCTGAAAGAGCGTCTCGTTGTACTGCAGGCTGGCTCCCAGACTCAGGTTCCCCAGACCCGCCGACGCCCGGGTCTCGGCGCGGGTCCTGAGCTCGTCGGCCCGAGTGATCTGGAAGGCCGTGTCCGGCTGGGCCGCCCGCTGGAAGACGTCGCGGTTGAAGCGGGCGCTGCCTCCCAGGTTCAGGTTGTTGTACCAACTCGCCGCCTGCGGAGGAGCGGCGAAGAGAGTCATGGTGTTGATGTTGAGGCTGGCGTTCGGGAGGTTCATGTCCACCCGGTCGTCGGTGAGGTGCTGTCGCCGATTGGCCGACAAGGTCAGGGTCCCCCAGTCGAAGCGGTGGTTGAAGCCCGCCTCCGAGTTGATGGTCTGGGTCAGCTCCCGCGGGTCGAAGGACTGCTGTCTCACGAAGTCGGAGCTGGTCATGAAGCGGGCAGAGACGTTGGCCCGGGTCCGCTCCGAGATCTCCCAGTTGTGTCGGGTGTTGACCCCGAACTCCCGCTGCCCCGTCTCGCGCCAGTAGCGGCGCAGGTCCACGTTGCCGGTGAGGAACTGGGCCCGCCACCGATACCGGAGCGCTGCCGTGAGCGCCGTATAGTTGTCGGAGAACCAGTCCATGGCGACGGTCATGTCCGAGTAGTCGCTCATGGCCCAGTAATAGCCGATGTTGGAGATCCTCCGGTTGTAGCCCGACGAGGTCCGCACCACGTCGTTCATGGAAAAGGAGGGCGTCAGGAGCCCGGAAGCGCGTCCCGATCCCAGGTTCTGGGCCATGAAGGGGAGCCACATGACGGGCACGTCCTCCACGTACATGCGCACGCCCCGGGCCACCAGCACCTGGTTGGCCACCACCTTCAGGTCGCTGGCCTCGAAATACGAGTGGGGCGGATCGTGATCACACGAAGTGAACCGGGTGCCGCTGCCAAAGAGGCGGCCCTGCTCCACCGAGTCCAGGTTTCCCTCCACGTACCAGGTGGCCCCCTCCGTGTAGGTGGTCCGGGCTCCGTGGGCGGTCCCCCGGCTGGCCCTCACGTCGTAGATCAGCTCCCGGCTTTCCACCGGGTCCCCCTGGTCGGGGGTGAAGAGGGTGGGTCCCGTGGTCCGCACCCGACCCGTGGCGTCGTCATAGGTGATGGACGAATCCGCCTCTACCCGATTCCCCTGCCCGGAAAACCAGGCGCGGTCCTCGGGGGTGCCGAAGAGGACAAGCCGCCGGTCCCGGGCCTCGAACTGAGCCTCCCTTCCGTGGTAGCTCGCCACCGAGTAGCCCGGAAGCGCCGAGAGCGCCCGCATGATGGAGTCGGCGCCGTCGGGGAGCTGGGTGGCGGGCCGGGCCCGCTGGTCGTTGCGGGTCTGGACCACGGTCCGGGGTGGGGTCGCCGCGTCCGGCGTGGTGTCGGCCTGCAGGATGGAGTCCAGCACCTGGGGATCGGCGGCAGGCCGACTCCGCTCCCGGAGCCGCTCCAGCACCCGGAGACGTGCCGAGTCCGGGATCTGCACCGTGTCTGCCGGAAGGCTCACGGAGACCCCGGCCGACGCGTCGGCCCCGAGCTCCGCCGGCACCGCCGACACTCCCACCACCAGAGCCGCCAACAGGGCTCCAGGGCACCAGCCACGCCACCCCATCAGCTCATCTCCACGGTGCCTGGAGGGGGCTCCGACGAAGGACGCAACGGCTCGTCTCCCTCCCGGCGCTTTTGAATGAGCCGGGAGAGCACGATGCTCCCTTCGTACAGGATGATCATGGGACCGATCATGAGAAAGGTGGAGGCGATGTCACCGGGGGTGATGGCACTGGCCAGAACTGTGATCCCCACGATGGCATGGCGACGCTTGTCCTTGAGGAACTGAGGGGTCACGAGCCCCATGGCGGAGAGGATCATGACCACCACCGGCAACTCGAACACCAGTCCGAAGGCCAGCAGCAGTCTGATCACGAAGCCCAGGTATTCTCCCACCTCGATGTTCGGCGCCAGAAACGCTTCCTGGAAGCCCGCCAGAAAGCGAAGGGCCAGTGGCAGGACCCAGAAGTAGGCCATGGCGACCCCGGCGCAGAAGAGGACCAGCCCGAAGTAGAGGCTCGGGATGACCACCTTCTTCTCTTCGGTTTCCAGCGCCGGGGAGAAGAACGCCCAGACTTGGTACACTACAACCGGAAAGGCCAGAAGGATCCCCACCATGAACCCCAGCTTCAGCGTTACGAAGAAGGGCGTGGCAGGGTTGAAGTAGACCAGCTCCTCCCCTGCCAGGTAGGGCCTGACGGGGCGGATCAGGATCTCCATGACCCCGGCGTAGTGCACCAGCAGAAACCCGACGACGGTGGCCACCGCCAGCGCAAGCAGCGCCCACAGGACCCGCCACCGGAGCTCCTCCAGATGGTCCAGGAAGGGCATCTCACCCCTGGGGTGCCTGGATCGGGGAGGGCGCATGGTCAACTCGGCGGGGGCTCAGGGAAGGGGGAGTTCGGCCTGGTGCTTCTTCTCGAGCTCCCGTCGTCCCCGTTCGTTCATCTCGTCAACGAACTCCTGAAATTCGTCGGCATCCTGGAAGTTCCGGTACACCGAAGCGAAGCGGACGTACGCCACCCGGTCCAGGGGCTTGAGTCGCTCCATCACCGCCTCGCCGATCTCCTGGCTGGGAACCTCCACGCCCGCTTGTTGCGACAACTCGTCCTCGATTTCGTCGGCGATGCGCTCCACCTCAGTCTGCGACACCGGCCGCTTGGCACAGGCCAGGCTCACGGCCCGCACCAGCTTGCCCCGGTCAAAGTCCTCCGCGGCGCCGCTGCGCTTGAGGACCTGGATGGGACGGGCCTCCACGTACTCGTAGGTGGTGAAGCGCGCGGAACAGTCGGAGCACTCCCGACGGCGGCGGACCGCCCGGCCACCCCGGCTCGTGCGGGTGTCCACCACCCGGTTCTCTGTGGAGTCGCATTCAGGACAACGCATAAATGGACCGGGCAGCGAGGAGGACGATGTGGGGTTGTCTGTATTCGGCCGGACGCGGCCTGCGGGGAGGTTGATGTGGGCCCGGTCAGCCCATCTCGTTCAGAACCCGTTGCGCCATGTCGGCGGCTGCGGAGTCGGGCCAGGTATTCACCACTCGCTCCAGGTAAGAGCGGGCTTCCGCGTCGTCGCCCAGCTCCCGGTAGATGAGCCCTACCCGGTAGAGAGCCGAGGCGGCCCGGTCGGCTTCCGGGTGGTACTCCAGGATCTCCAGGAAGGCGTCGATGGCCTGTTCCAGCTCGTCGTTCTGCACCATGATGTCGGCCAGAAAGTAGCGAGCGGAAGGTGTCAGCTGATGGTTGGGGAACCGCTCCACCACCTCTTCCAGGCCCAGTCGGGCCGAGGTGATCGAGCCCCGCCGATACTGGGTCATGGCGTCGTCGTAGATCTCCTGCGCCTCGCCGCCCACGTCGAGGCCTCCGGCGCCGGGCTGCGTGGCGGGCATGGGACGCCGGTCCATCTGGTCTCGGAGCGCCGCCAGCTCCTGCTGCGACACGCCCACCAGCTCACCCACCCGGAGGAGCGAGTCCTCCATGTCCCGGAGGGTGCGGGAGAGCTGCGTGCGGTGCTCGCCGAATCTCGACGCCAGCACCTGCAGCGAGTCGGATTGCTCTCTCTGGTCGGCCTGGATCTCCCGCATGAGCGCTTCCTGCCGCTCGGCCAGGGTGCGAACCTCTTCCTGCAGGCCCCGGACATCACCCTTGGTGGCACACGCCGCCAGGGGGACCACCAGGAGGGCTGCCACCAGAAGACGCACCCCTCCCCCGATTCGTGTGCGGCCCGAGTTCCGGATCCGGTCGACAGCGGTCGAGGGAGGGGTGTTCTTCATGGTTCTTTCCGTCGTTCCAGTGTACCCGCCTGAGCGGAGAGTGCCCGCCTGAGCGGGGTCACTCGCCTCCCGGGGGATTGATGCGGTCGGCCCCGGCGGTAATCACGAACTCAACGCGCCGGTTCTGGGCCCAGGCGCTCTCGCTGCTCTGAGCCACCAGAGGCCGCTCCTCGCCGTACGAGGTGGTCACGAAGCGCGCTTCCGGCAGCCCGTGCTGGGTCAGGAAATCCAACACCGCCTGTGCACGGCGCGATCCCAGCGCCTGGTTGTACTCGGCTGAGCCACGCTCGTCGGTGTGGCCCTCGAGCCGGAGCTCCACGTCGGGGCTGGCCCGGAGGACCTCCACCTTCTGCAGAAGGACCCGCTCAGCGTCCGGCCGGATGGCCGATTCATCGAAGTCGAAGTGGACCCGCTCCTCCAGGATGGCCCGGGCGTCGGCGACGGCTGCCTCGCGCTCGGCGCGGGCACGCTCCTCGGCCTCACGGGCCTGTCGAACAGAGTCCTCCCATGCCCGGAGGGAATCCAGGTCGGGACCCGGTTCCTCTTCAGCCGGCGGGGGGGCGGGGGGCTCGGGGGCCTCGCGACGGCAGGCGCCTACGAGAACACCGATCATGAGAACGGCGACGACAAAAAGTCGACGGTACATCGCACTTGCTCCTGGTGTGGAAAGGTAGGTCACGGTACGAAACGGGTCATCCCTCACGACACCGGAACCCATGGGGTTCCGAAACGGGTGGGGCGCCTCGGCGTTCCCGCTGTACGGGGCACGTCCAGTGTGGTGCTTCGGCCCTCCGCCACCGCTGGGGGGGTGTGCTCACCACGTCGGGTGCGCCACACCTGTCAGGGGAAACTCCCCTGCATATATCGAATCTCTGGGTCCAACGCAACGCCCGACGCCGATTTTTCCAGGGGCGTCTTCCCGCTTACTTGGCGCCTCGCCATGTCTCCTCAGCTCCGGGGCGATCTCCGGTCAAGCCAGTAATTTCGCCAGTTTCACCGTTCAGGTCCAGAGGTGACGGGAATTTTCTTCCCGGTTCAGCGGTCCTGATCCTGGGCGTCGGCGGCGAACCGGGGTGCCAGCGACGGAGACCAGGCCGGCATCCGGGCTACCATCCCCGACACCAGGGTTCGAGTGGCGCCGGTCTCCACGTCGACGATGAAGAGCCCTCGGCCCCAGTTCCGTTCCCCGACGTAGACCAGGTGGCGCCCGTCGGGAGCCCAGCTGGGATCCTCGTTGTTCCCTTCTCGGGTCAGCTGCACGACTCGACCCCTCCGGTCCACCTCCGAGACCAGGATGTGATGCCGACCCCGCTGCTCGATGCGCCCGTGGTAGGCGATCCGGTCGCCCCGGGGCGACCACTCCGGCGAAGTGTAGTACCCCGGCCGGTTGTAGACGTAAGGAGACACGATGGCGGGCTGCCCTCCGGAACCCAGCTCCATCCGGTAGATCTGGGGCGCCCCCACGCCCAGGCGGTTCGAGTTGAAGGCCAGGCGACGGCCGTCAGGCGCCATGGAGGGCGAGATGTCCTCCCACCGGCCCCCGGTGACGCGCTCGAAGCAGCAGTCCTGCGCCAGGTTGTAGGTGAAGAGGCCGGACTGGCGCCCCGAGTTCACTGCAAAGATGAGCCGCTCCCCGTCAGGGAAGTACTCGGGGGTGATGTAGTCGCCGGGTTGCGGCGTGGGGACCCTCTTCCGCTCCCCGGTCTCCAGGTTCATCTCATAGATGCGGGGGAGACCGTCCTGGTAGGAGGTGTAGGCCACCCGGCGCCCATCGGGGGACCAGGCCGGCGAGAGGGCCAGGGCGTAGCCCTCCTCACCGGGGCGATCCCGGGTCACCCGGTGCAGGTTCTCGCCGTCGGCGTCCACCGCCCAGAGATCCTGGGAGCCGTCCTCCATGCGCCGGGAGAAGAGGATCCGGGTGGCTGCGATTCCCGGCTCGTCGAAGACCCACTGCACCACCGCGTCCGAGGCGATGTGCGCCGCCATTCGGAAGTCGGGCGAGCCCGGCCCCGGCAGGGGGAAGCGAGCCTGGTCGCGGCGCTCCCTGTAAATGACGTCGTGCACCTCCAGGGTCAGAATCGATCCGCTGCCGGACCCCTCGATCCGACCCGTGACCAGCCAGTCGGCTCCCAGCTCGTCCCAGAGGGCGTAATCCACCTCGCCGCCCCGGGTGAAGGCCGAGGGGATGGAGTCCAGGACCCGGAACCGATTGGAGTGTCTCAGGTCCCGGGCCACGATGTTCTCGGCCCGGGAGGCCACGCCGTCGTCACCAGACACCGCGGTAAAGGGCTGGATGGCCACCACGGGCTGGGTGCGGCCCTCGTAGAGGAGGCCCAGGCTCACCCCCGGGAAGCGCTCCTCCACGTCCTGCGCCGCCACGCCGGGGGCCACCAGGAAGAGGGCCGCCAGCACCATCCCTCCTGCCGCGGTCAGATACCTGCTCACTAGTGTCTCCATCGGGTCACTCCGCTCCAGGGTCCGAAGCCACCTTCGGACCGGTTGTCTTCATCATCAGTTGTCTTCATCACCGGTTGTCTTCAACCGCCACCGGTTCCCCGGGCCCCACCGGGACTGAAGGTGAACTGCACGGGCAGCTGTTCGAAGGGCAGATCGTCGGGAAGGGGATCCAACCGTCCTCCACCGGCGCACTCCACCGCCCCTACCGCGGCGATGTCCAGCCGACTGTTCCCCGACCGCTGGTGCAACTGGATCGAGGATCCGGAGATTCGTCCGTCCCGCTGGATCTCGAACCTCAGGACCGTGGTTCCCCGCTCGATTCCCGCCGGAGGCCGGAAGCACCGGGCGATCTCGGTCTGGATCTGGCTGTAGTAGGCCGGAAAATCCCGGCGCAACCCTTCCATCCTCACCACCATGTCCACCGCCGACTCCTCCTGGGTCTCTTCCTGGGGAGGCGGCGGATCGTCCTGTCGCTGCTCCGGCGGATCGGGCCTGGGAGGCTCGGGATCCGGGGGCGGCTCGGGGTCCGGGTCCGGGGGCGGCGGCTCGGGATCCGGAATGGGATCGGGCTCCGGCGGCTCCGGGTCCGGCTCCGGCTCCGGCTCCGGAGGCTCCGGGTCCGGATCGGGCTGCACCACCTCTTCGGGCTCGGGGAGAGCCGCCTCCATCTCCTCCACCTCCGCCATGGAGACGATCTCCATCTCGTAGGCGATGTACTCGATAGGGGAGTCCGCCTGGCGATGGAGCCACCACGCCGCAGCCAACAGGAAGACGTGGAGGACCACGGAGGCCGCGACGGGCCCCCGGCCCGGCCGCCGAGGATTCAGGTTCCAGTCATTCATGGTCCCAACGTCCTACACCGACCGGTGGCAAGGGGTCGCCCGGTGCGTCTCAGCCTCACCGCCGGACCGGCTCGGGCTCGCCGATGAGGGCCCAGCGCACCCCTTCCTCCTGGGCCGTCCGGGCCACGGTGGCGAGGATGAAGTACATGTCCCCGTAGATGGCCGCCTGGTCGCCCTTCACGTAGATGGCCTGGGCGCCCGCCGCCCGGAAGAGCTGGGGAAAGGCCTCGACGAACTCGTCCGGCGAGACGGGAGTCTCGCCCACATACACCGTCCCCGTCTCATCCACCGAGACGATGAAGGCGTCGTCCTGGGCGGTGATGGGCTGGATCTGCCCCCGGGGGAGCTGGACCTCCAGCCCGCCTTGGAGCATGGGGGCGGTGATGATGAAGATCACCAGGAGGGTGAAGGCCACGTCGATAAGGGAGGTGATGTTGATCTCGGCGTTGATGGCCAGATCCCGCTCTCGTCCCCCCCGGCGGCGGCTGGCGTTGGTCACACTCGCCCCTCCCGGGCCAGCGTCCCGATGAACTCGCTGGAAAAGCCCTCCAATTCACCGCTCACCACGTTCAGCCGACCCACGTAGTAGTTGTATCCGATGACCGCCGGAATCGCCACGGCCAGGCCCACCACGGTGGTCACCAGCGCCTCGGCCACTCCGGGCGCAACCGCCCCGATGTTGGTGGATCCGGTGGCCACGATCCCCAGAAAGGCGTTCATGATCCCGATGACGGTGCCCAGGAGCCCCAGGAGGGGAGACACCGAGCCGATGACCGCGAGCCAGGTGAGCCCCACCGAGAGCTCGTCCCGTTCCTCGGATTCCTCCTTCTCCAGCGTCATCCTCAGCGCCTCGAGCTGGGTCAGGGTGAGGCCCTCCGTCACCGGAGCCCCCTCCCGCAGCGCCCCGGGCCGCAGCTCGCTGAAGAAGTTCACGCCCTGCCGGAAGACCCGGCCGTAGGGGGAGTCCGGAAGGGCCAGGATGGCCTTGTACGCGTCCTCCAGGCGCTGGGCGCGGTCCATGGCGTCCAGGAACCGGTCGCCCTCGCGGCGAACCAGCTGAAAGTGCCGCCACTTCCAGAAGATGATGATCCAGCTGGCGATGGAGAACCCCGCCAGGACCACCAGAATGACCTGGGTGGGAAGGCTTCCTCCCCAGATGAGGTCCCAGGCCGTCTCCGGCACCTGACGACCCGCCTGTAGGAGAAGGGTCGCCGTCATCGCGCTCCCGCCTTGGACGCCGCGGGCCCGGCAATATGCTGAAAGGTGCGCCGCAGCCCCTCCTTGAGGGAGTGGCGGGGCGCCCATCCGCGGGCCGCCAGGCGGCTCACGTCCAGAGTGCTGTGGCGGAGCTCCCCCTTCCGGGGCGCTCTGAAGCTGCGAGTGGTACGGAGACCCGACACGGCCTCCAGAATATCAGCAAGTCGGTTCACGCTCGTTCCCGTTCCGGTGCCCACGTTGAATGCTCGTTGGTCCAGCCCGCCGTCCCCGGGCAGCTCCAGCTCCGCCGCTCTCAGGTTGGCCTGCGCCACGTCCTCCACGTACACGTAATCCCGGGTCTGCTCGCCGTCGCCGAAGATGTGGATCTCCTGACCCGCCAGGAGGCGTTGGCAGAAGATGGCCACCACCCCGGCCTCGCCGTGGGGATCCTGTCGGGGTCCGAACACGTTGGAGTAGCGAAGCGCCGCGTACTCGAGCCCGTGCACTTCCCGGTAGTAGTGAAGGTAATGTTCCCCGGAGAGCTTCGAGACGCCGTAGGGCGAAAGGGGAAGCTTGGGCGCGGTCTCGGGGGTGGGTCGCTCTTCGGGCTCACCGTAGATGACTCCCCCGGACGAGACGTACACGACCCGGCGCGTACCGGTCCGTCGGGCCGCCTCCAGGAGGTTCAGGAGGCCCAGGACGTTCACCCGGGCGTCCTTCAGGGGATCTTCCACCGAGATGCGCACGTCGATCTGGGCCGCGTGGTGGTTCACCAGGTCGAACTCCACCTCGCGGAAGAGATCCAGGAGGGCCGGGTCCGCCAGATCCATCTCGTGAAAAGCGGCACCCTCTGGCAAATTCTCCCTCTTGCCGCTGGAGAGGTCGTCCACGATCCAGACCTGATCCCCCCGGGCCAGGTGCGCATCGGCCACGTGGCTTCCGATGAAGCCGGCGCCTCCGGTGACCAGCACCTTCCGGGGCGCCGATGTCCGAGGCTCGTCGATGCCCGACGTGACGCCTTCTCGGGGCAGAGCCTCCCCCTGGACCGGGCTCCCAGGCGGGGACGTCGTCGATGACGTCCCCGTGGATGAGCCCTTCGGTCCGATGGCCGAACTCCTGGGCCCGTTGGTCGAACTGCTGGGCCCGTTGGGTCCAGGAGGGACCGTGCGGCCATCCTGGGACGGCCTGCTTTCTATCCTGCCTCGCTCAATCATCCTCGTCTCCCTGTCGGCTCACCGTAGGCGGCGGCCCTGTTCGCCGGAGTTTCCGTCCGGACGTCGTCATCCGTCGCCGTCCAACGACGGAAGTTCTCCTTCTTCAAGCCCGTACAGGAAGCGAACCGCATCCACCAGGTCCGCCCCCCCGCCCCGGTCCATTCCCTTGCGGAGGCGGACCGTGGGGTCGTGTAGCATCTTGTTAACCAGGCGTCGGGAAAACTCCTCGACCCGGGCCCGGTCGCCCTCCGTCAGGTGATCCATTCCCCGCAAGAGCCGTTCCAGTTCAGCGTGGCGCCACTCGTCGGCCTGTCCCCGCATGCGGCGGATCACCGGCACCACCTCCAGAGAGGCGTACCAGGCCCGAAACTCGTCGGACTGGGCCCGGATGATCCGGTCCGCCGCCGGGACGGAGCCCTCCCGGAGCCGAACCTGCTCATCGACGATTTTTCGAAGGTCGTCCACATTGTACAGAAAGACCTCCGATTCGTCTGCCAGATCGGGGGCCACGTCCCGGGGAAGGGCGATGTCGATGACGAGCAGCGGCCGGTGGATTCCCCGGGGAAAGGCCTCCTCGAAGATCGGACGGGTCAGGACCGGATGGGGCGCCGCGGTGGAAGAGAGCACGATGTCGGCCGACCGCAGCGCTTCGGCGAGCCGGTCCATCTCCATGGCGTGCCCGTGAACCTGTCGGGCGAGCTCCACGGCCCGCTCATAGGTCCGGTTCACCACCGTCACCGCCTTTACCCCCTCACGGGAGAGCGCCTCGACGATGAGCTCACCGGTCTGCCCGGCCCCCAGGATCACCACACGCTTTCCGCCCAGGGAGCCGAAGATTTTTCGGGCCAGCTCCACAGCCACCGAGGCCACCGAGGCGCGTCCCTCGCCGATGGCGGTCTCCGCGCGGACCTGTCCCCCTACTGAGAGAGCCATCTGGAAGAGGCGGTTCAGGACCGGTCCCGCCATGGGCGGGTCCACCGGGAGGGTGGTGGCGCGCTCATAGGCGTCCCGCACCTGTCCCTGGATCTCGGCCTCGCCGGTGACCATGCTGTCCAGACCCGCCGACACCTGGAAGAGGTGCCGGACCACCCGGTCGCCCCGGCGTTCGAAGAGGTAGTCGCCCAGGCGCCGATCCAGTTGCCCCGCCTTCCGTTCCAGGAGCGTCTCCCAGCTCCGGACGGGTCGGTCGTCCCGATTGGGAAAGAGGTAGACTTCGGTCCGGTTGCAGGTGGAGAGGAGCACCGCTTCCTCCACCTCCGCCTCCTCTCGGAGAGTCACCAGGGCATTGGCGGCCTCCGAGGGCCCGAAGACCATGCGCTCCCGCACCTCCACCGGGGCGGTGTGGTGGCTCACCCCTACGACGGCTAGCGACACGGCGCCCCCTCGCCCGGCTCCCGGCTGGACCGCGTGGGTCCGGCTGTCCATTTCATGCACATCATTCCGGTCGCCATGGTCTCAAAGGAAGAGCCCTTCCCCACCCACGGTGAGGCGGAGGACCAGGTAGCTGCAGATGACGACGCCAAAGCCGATGACCGCCGCCAGGGCACCCCGGTAGTCATTTCGTCCCCCCCCGAACCGGGCGCCCAGCACGCCCAGAAAGACCAGCCAGCTCAGGACCGCCCAGACCACCTTGGGATCGCCCATCTCCAGGGAGCCCCGGTGCTCCATGGTCCAGGCCCAGCCGAAGGCCAGCGCAAGGGTGAGGCAGGCGAACCCGGCCCAGAGCCCGATCCGGGCCAGCCGATCCAGGGTGGCCAGCGGCGGGATGAAGTGGAAGAAGCGCCCCAGCCGCTTCTCCTTGAGCTCATGGTGCTGGATCAGGTAGAGCACGCCTGCTGCGAAGGCCAGAGCCAGGCCCTGGTAGCCCAGGAAGGCCAGGCTCACGTGGAGCACGAATCCGGCACCCTCGAAGTCCAGGTTCAGGGGAGTGGGCTCCACGCCCAGGAGCACCGCCACGGCCTGCACCACGATGATGAACGGAAGCAGGGCGATGGCCACCCTGGACATCTCCCTGAGCGGGAGCATCAGGGTCAGGGCCAGGGCCCCCACGAAGGCCAGCGAAGAGAGGGCGGCGCCGAATCCCACCAGCGGAAGCTCGCCGTACTGGAGCCAGAACTGAACGAGGGCCGCACCATGGGACACCACTCCCACGGCCGTCAGGATGCCGGCCGCCAGCGGTCCTCTCCGCTGGGATCCGCCCATGAGGCAACGAACCCAGAGGATGAAGGCCGCAATGTAGAATAGAAGTGGAAGCAGGTGCGTCACGCCGCCCTGAACCCCCTCAGGGGTCTCCCGTTGCTGGCTATGGCATCTTCCGGTCCAGGACCACCCTGAGACCCGGGGCCACCGCAGTGGGCGATTCCGAGGTGACGAGCCGAACGGTGGAGTAGTCCTCCCCGGCCCAGATCACCTGGAAGCTGGCCACCTTTCGTCCCTGTCGACCGTCCCGATCCCCCACCAGGCCCACGAGCTCATCGCCCACGGCCAGGCCGGCGTCGGTCCCCCGGTCCAGAAAGGCCTGGTCCCCGGGGAGGTAGATCTCCTTCCGATCGCGGAAGGCGACCACGGTGGCACTCACGTCCATGTCGGTGACTTCAGGGTGTACGCCTGCGACCAGGGGAAAGGTCCGCGGCCGGGTCACCCTGTGGCCCAGCTCGAATCGGTCGAAGCTCCCGGTGACCCGGGCCACCGCTCCGCTTCCCTCCAGACGGGTGAGCTCCAGGACGCCGGAGGGAGCCTTGATGCGCCCCATGTCGTCTACCCGACCCTGATCGCTGTAGGCCAGAAGCCGGTCGCCCACCTCGAACTGGTCGGGATCGTCCAGCTCCACCAGGACGTTGTCGTAGAGTTGCACAGTGGTTCGGTCCATGCCCAGCGCCCGGTCGCCCTCGAAATCCACCACCCGGCCCACCTCCTCGGGATCCGCGTCGGGGGGCGTGAGCCAGGCCGCCGAGTTGAAGGCCGAGCGGGAGACCGCCATCACCTCGTCCGGCGGCGAGAGGAGGACCCCGGGGCGGGTCGGGGAGCGGGCGGTGGTCTCGTGAGCGCCGTGGAAGATGGTCCGGGGACGATCGGAAGCGGGGACGGCCCGAGCCTGGAAGGGACGGCTGCGCATGAGGTCACGCCGATCTGTCACCCGGTCCCGGGGGAAGGTGTCGGCCACCACGTCCGGAAGAGGCTCGTCCAGGGTGAGCCCGGTGATCTCGGCGAGGGCGTCGTCATCGCGGCCGCGGATGATCTCCACCCCCGGGTCGTCCGGATCCGCCGACAGGCCGGGGATGGTGAGCTCCATCCCGGGAACGATCCGGTGGGGATCGGAGATCACGTCGCGGTTGGCCTCAAAGATCCGCTCCCAGTGCGCCGGGGAACCCAGGTACTGCCGGGCCAGTCCCGCCAGGGTATCTCCGGAGCGCACCACGTGCGTCCGATCGGCGGTGACCGGAGGCTCCTGGGCGTCGGCCGACGTGGGCGCCAGCGGACCCAGGGACGGGGCCAGGACGAGGGCGAGGACCACGGCGATCCGGAGGGACGTCTCCATGCCGGCTCCTTTGCTCCTTGACGGGGGTTCAACGCCCGGCCGCCACCTCGGGCGGCCGGCGCCGGGACTCCGGGGAGGCCGGGGACATTCCTCCGGCCCCGGAATCCGGGTTCTGCTCCCGAAGATACCGGGGCGCTCCGGGTGGGTCAACGACAGCGACTTCAGATGTTTCGACCAGCGTCCTACTGCGTTCTGGCGAACTGGCGGGCCCAGTAGGTAACGATGATGTCGGCCCCGGCCCGTCGAATGGCCAGGAGCGCCTCGGTCATGGCCGCCTCCTCGTCCAACCAGCCTCGCTCCGCAGCGGCCATGACGGCGGCGTACTCTCCTGACACGTGATAGGCTGCCACCGGCACCCCGGCCTCCCGACGAACCCTGTGGATGACGTCCAGACAGGTCAGGGCCGGCTTCACCATGACCATGTCGGCTCCCTCCTCCAGGTCGGCCCAGACCTCACGCAGGGCCTCGTCGCTGTTGGCCGGGTCCATCTGGTAGCCCCGGCGGTCGCCTGCCATGGGGGTGGAGTCGGCGGCATCCCGGAAGGGCCCGTAGAGGGCGGACGCATACTTGGCCGCATAGCTCAGGATGGGCACGTCGTGGAAGCCCTCCCGGTTCAACCCCTCACGGATGGCCCCGACTCTGCCGTCCATCATGTCGGACGGCGCCACGACGTCGGCTCCGGCCCGGGCGTGGCTCACGGCGGTGCGGGCCAGAAGCTCCAGGGTGGGGTCGTTGCGGACCCGGGGGCCCTCGGCCTCCAAGAGTCCGCAGTGCCCGTGGGCGGTGTACTCGCAGAGGCAGACGTCGGTGATGACCACGAGCTGGGGGAAGGCCTCCTTCAGGGCCCGCACCCCTCGCTGGACGACGCCGTCGGCCGCCCAGGCCTCGCTTCCCACCTCGTCCTTGGTCCCGGGGATGCCGAAGAGGATCACGCCGCCCAGTCCTAGCTCCACCGCCTCTCGGGCATCGTCCAGGAGGCCGTCCACCGACGTGCGCTCGACTCCGGGCATGGAGGGCACGGAACGGCGAACTCCCTCCCCTTCCTCCACGAAGAGGGGCAGCACGAGCTGCTCCGGACTGAGCCGGGTCTCCCGCACCAGCCGACGGAGACCCGGCGTGCGGCGAAGACGGCGGCCGCGAAAGAAGTCGTCCATGACGTCGCTCATCTCGGTTCTGGGTCTTCGTGAGTCCCGGGGTTCTCCTCTCCGGCGTCCGGGCCTCCGGCGTCGTCCCAGGTGTCCAGCTCCAGCCGGAGCACGAGGGCGTCCTCGGTGGGGCGCTGGTAGTAGCCGGGGCGAAGGCCCACCTCCCGAAAGCCTCGACTCGAATAGAGACGACGGGCCGGCTGATTCGACTCCCGCACCTCCAGAAACACATGGGTGATCCCCGCGTCCCGGGCTTCGGTCAGGAGCTGGTCCAGGAGGATGCGCCCCACCCCGTGGCCGTGCATCTCGGGATCCACCGCCAGGTTCGCCAGCTCGCCCTCGTCGGCCACCCGCCAGACCACCCCGTGTCCCACCACCCGCCCGTCCAGCTCCGCCACGCGGACGATGACCCGGGAGAGCGGCATCAGCGTCCGGAATGAGGCTTCGCTCCAGGGAGTGGAGAAGGCCGCACGTTCCACCTCGAGAATCCTGGGAAGATCCTCGGTCCGAGCGCGACGCACCTCCACGGGAGGGGAAGCCCCGGTGGTCCTGGAGTCGCCGGTGGCAGCCTGCACCATACGCCCCCCTACCTCGGGCCGCCGGAAGGTCCCGAAATCGACGCCATCCGGGGCACCATGGGCCGGGCCGAGGAATCCCGAAGGTACTCGGGCTGCCAGCGGGAGGCGGGGTCCAGCGGGGGAGCCTCCGGGTGCAGGAGATGGACGCGGAGGAGCCCCTCGGCCGTGGGGAGGCCGGTGGGAAGCGGGACGACCAGGTGTCCCTCGCCCTCCAGATCCTCGCGGTGTCGCAGGGCGCCGTCACCGCAGAAGAGGGCGTTCGGCGGCAGGTTCGACGCCATCACCTGGTCCACCGTGGTGGCGTGGGGAGCGGCCAGTTCGTCCATCCGGTCCGGCCGCAAGCGGTAGCAGGCAGCGTACACCCGCCGTCCCCTGGCGTCCAGGAGGACGTACCGGGGCCGGCCCTGGGCCTCGTCGGGAAGGTCCACGGCCGACCCTTCCGTCTCCAGCGCCGCCACCACCGACGACGGGAGGCTCACGCCCCACGATGCCGCTGCGGCGGCCAGTGAGGACCAGGCCCACACCGGGACCTCCAGGCCCGCGGCCAGCCCCCGGGCCGTGGCCGCGGCGACCCGCACACCGGTGAAGGACCCCGGTCCCTTCCCCACCACGATGCCCTCCAGTGCGGTCCGGTCCACCGCCGCTTCCTCCAGGATCTCCCCGATGGCGGGGACCAGGCGCGATGCGTGCTCGCCCCGACGCACCAGGAGCCGGCGAGCCAGGAGGCTTCGGCCCCGGAAGAGGCCCACCGACCCCAGATCCGCGGAGGTGTCGAAGGCCAGGAGGAGCTGGCCTGCGCCGCCGCGGGAAGAAGTGGGCCGGGCCCTCGCCTCCGTGGTCATGAACGGACTTCGAGGCTCACCGGATATCCCGGAAGGTGAGGGGGCGTGCCCACCCGGTGAACCTGCACGATGCGCCGGTCGGACCCCGCCTCCGGGATGGCCAGGTGGATGTCCCAGCGGTCGGTGGGTAGGTGTTCTCCGGCTCGCTCCGGCCACTCCACCAGGACCAGCTCCGGGCCTCGGCCCAGCTCCTCCCACCCGAGCTCCCAGAGCTCGTCGGGTTCCCGGAGTCGGTAGAGGTCCATGTGCACCACCTCCATTCCGTCCCGCCCCGGGTAACGGAAAAGGAGGTTGAAGGTGGGGGAAGGCATGGCCCCCTCCACACCGGCGCCTCGGGCGATGGCCCGGGCGAGAACGGACTTTCCGGCGCCCAGCTGGCCTCGGAGTCCAAGAAAGATGGGAACCTCCACCTGGGCTCCGATCCCCCGACCCCACGCCGCGAGCTCCGTCTCGGTGAGGGTCATGCGTGGCCCGTCCTGTTGTGGCTCATTCGTGGCTCCTTCTTCCGGCCATTCTGACCCGGAGTCTCAGCGGGTCTCCCCGACTCGCCATCCAGGCGAGCCCTCAGTTCGAAGAGCTCGTCCCGGAGAAGGGCCGCCCGCTCAAAGTCCAGCTCGGCGGCGGCCTCCTCCATTTCGCTCTCCAGCGCCTTCACCAGCTCCTCCACGTTCACCTCATCCTGATAGGAGGCGAGCTTTTCCGCCACCTTGGGCGCTGGCGCCTCCCGGGCGTCCGCCACCCGGGTGGAGAACTGGATCTCCTCGATGCTCTTGCGAATCGTAGCGGGCGTGATCCCATGCTTCCGATTGTGTTCGATCTGGATCGTGCGCCGCCGCTCGGTCTCGTCGATGCACTGCCGCATCCCCCTGGTGACCCGGTTGGCGTAGAGGATGGCGCGACCGTTCTCGTTGCGGGCGGCACGCCCGATGGTCTGGATGAGCGAACGGGCGTTACGGAGGAAGCCCTCCTTGTCCGCATCCAGGATGGCCACCAGAGACACCTCCGGAAGGTCCAGCCCCTCCCTCAGGAGGTTGATCCCCACCAGGACGTCAAAGCGGCCCAATCGAAGGCCCCGCAGGATCTCCATTCGCTCAATGGTATCGATCTCCGAGTGCATGTAGCGAACCCGGACGCCAACGGACTGGAGGTACTCGGAAAGGTCCTCGGCCATCCGCTTGGTGAGGGTGGTGACCAGGACCCGCTCGCCCCGCTCCTCCCGGGTCCGGATCTCCGCCAGGAGGTCGTCTACCTGGCCCTCCACCGGGCGCACCTCCACCTCCGGGTCCACCAACCCGGTGGGCCGGATGATCTGCTCCACCACCACACCCTTCGACAGCTCCAGCTCCCGCTCGGCGGGGGTGGCCGAGACGAAGACGGCCTGGTGCAGGAGATCCTCCCACTCCTCGTACTTCAAGGGACGGTTGTCCAGCGCCGAGGGAAGGCGGAAGCCGTGCTCCACGAGGGTCATCTTCCGGGCCCGGTCCCCGTTGTACATCCCCCCGATCTGCGGGAGCGACTGATGCGACTCGTCCACGATGCAGAGAAAGTCGTCGGGGAAGTAGTCCAGGAGGCATGCCGGCCGGTCTCCGGGTCCCCGTCCCGCCATGTAGCGGGAGTAGTTCTCGATGCCGGGACACGTCCCGATCTGCAGCATCATGTCGATGTCGAAGTTGGTCCTCGACTCGATCCGCTGCGCCTCCAGGAGGCGGCCCTCCCGCTGGTAGTGCTTCACCCGCTCCTCCAGCTCCTGGCGGATGAGGGGCACGGCATCCTCGATGGTGCTCCGGTGGGTCACGTAGTGAGAGGCCGGATAGATCGCCGTCCGCTCGAGATGTGTGATGAGCTCCCCCGTGAGGGGGTCGAAGCGGGTGATCCGCTCCACCTCGTCGCCCCAGAACTCAATGCGGATGGCCTGCTCCTCGTAGGCCGGCAGAACCTCCACCGTGTCGCCCCGAACACGAAAGGTGCCCCGCTCGAAGACCATGTCGTTGCGACGGTACTGGATCTCCACCAGCGCCCGGAGAAGGTCGTCGCGGCCCATCTCCTCCCCCACGTTCACTTCGTACATCAGCGCCCGGTAGTCGTCCGGGTTCCCAAGACCGTAGATGCACGAGACCGAAGCCACCACCACCACGTCCTCCCGCTCGAACAGCGACGAGGTGGCCCGGAGGCGGAGGCGGTCGATGTCCTCGTTGATGGCCGAGTCCTTCTCGATGTAGGTATCGGTGGCGGGGACGTAGGCCTCGGGCTGGTAGTAGTCGTAGTACGAGACGAAGTACTCCACCGCGTTCCGGGGGAGGAGCTGCTTCAGCTCGCCGTAGAGCTGGGCCGCCAGCGTCTTGTTGTGCGACATGACCAGCGCCGGTCGCCCATGATTGGCGATGACGTGGGCCATGGTCAGGGTCTTTCCGGTCCCGGTGGCGCCCAGGAGGGTCTGGAACCGGTCTCCCCGGTCCAGTCCCTCTTCCAGTTCCTGGATGGCCCGGGGCTGGTCACCCTTGGGCTCGTAGGGGGCTTCGATCTCGAATTCGGGCATGATGGGGTGGCAGGCTCGTTTCAGTCGTCGTCCACGTCCAGGAGCTCCGATTCGCCGAAGGACTCCCGTCGCTCCACCGATACGACCCCCTTGATCTGTCCGATCTTCTTCATGACCCGGTTCAGGTGCTGAAGGTCCTGCACCTCCACCACGAACTCCCCGACCATCCCGCCGTCAATGGCCCGGATGTCGGCATGCTGGATGTTGGTCCCGGTATCGGTGATGGCCTGCGCGATGTCCGAGAGTACGCCCCGGCGATCCGTGCCCCGGGTGTAGAGCTTCACGAAGAAGCGGTCCCCCTGCTCCGCCGTCCACTCGATCTCTACCCGCCGCTCCGGATCCTGGGAGAGGTTCAGGACGTTGGGGCAGTCTTTCCGGTGAATGGAGACACCCCTGCCCGCCGTGACGTACCCGATGACGTCGTCGCCCGGTACCGGCTGGCAACACTGGGAGTAGCGCACCATGAGGTTGTCCACGCCCTGGATCCGGACGCCCTTGTCCGACTTCCGGATCTTGCGGGCGATGCGCTGGAGAGGAGAGGAAGCCTTCCGTCGGGCTTCGGCCACCTCCTTCTCCGGAAAGAGCCGCTTGATGACGGCCGACGGACCGATGTCTCCCCGTCCCAGCGCCGCCAACACGTGCTCGAAGTCCGGGTAGTCCAGCTCGTCGGCGGCCTCCTGGAGCTTGTCGTCGCCGGGAAGCCGGACTCGGAGCTTCTTCAGCTCCCGGTCCAGGAACTCCCGTCCCAGCTTTACCGACTCGTCGTGCTCCTGCTGACGGATCCACTGCCGGATGCGCTGGCGGGCCCTGGACGTCTTCACGAAGGCCAGCCAGTCCCGCGACGGTGACTTCCGGGACGAGGTGAGGATCTCCACCGTATCGCCGTTCCTCAGCTCCCGGGAGAGCGGTGCGATGCGTCCGTTGACCTTGGCCCCGGCGCAGTGGAATCCCACCTCGGTGTGGACGGCGAAGGCGAAGTCGATGGGCGTGGCGCCCACCGGCAGCTGCTTCACGTCTCCCTTCGGCGTGAAGACGAAGATCTCCCCCAGAAAGAGATCCATCTTGAGGAATTCCATGAACTCCTCGGGCTCCGACGCCTCCTGCTGCCACTCCAGCACCTGCCGGAACCAGGAAAGGGCTTCGTCCACCTCATCCGACGCTCCGGCCTGTTCCCCCTCCTTGTATCGCCAGTGGGCCGCGATCCCGTACTCCGCCGTCCGGTGCATCTCCTCGGTACGGATCTGGATCTCGTAGCGTCGCCCGCCGGGACCGAAGACCGTGGTGTGGAGCGACCGGTACATGTTGGACTTCGGGGTGGCGATGTAGTCGTGGAAGCGCTCCTGGATGGGCGTGAACTCGGAGTGGATGAGACCCAGCGCCGCGTAGCAGTTCTGCACCGAGTCGGTGATGACCCGGATGGCCTGCAGGTCGTAGATCTCCTCGTAGGGCTTCTTCCGCTTCTCGATCTTGCGGTGGATGGACCAGAGGTGCTTGGGCCGTCCCGTCACCTCGGCGGGGATGCCCGACTCCTCCAGGAGCTCCTTGATGGGGCGCTGCATCTCCAGGATCTGCCGCTCCCGCTCCTTGCGACGCTGCTGCACCAGGCTCCGGAGCTCCTCGTGGGCCTCCGGTTCCAGGAACTTGAAGCAGAGGTCCTCCAGCTCCCACTTGAACTGGGCGATCCCCAGTCGGTGGGCCAGCAGCGCGTAGATCTCGCGGGTCTCCAGCGCAATGCGCTTCTGCTTCTCCCGGGGAAGGTACTCCAGCGTCCGCATGTTGTGGAGGCGATCAGCCAGCTTGATGAGGATCACCCGGGCGTCCTCGGCCATGCTCAGCAAGAGCTTTCGGTAGTTCTCCGCCTGGCGCTCCGTATGGGAACGGAAACGCACCTTTCCGATCTTGGTCACGCCGTCCACGATGGCGGCCACTTCCGAGCCGAACCGCTCCTCCACGTCGGTGAGGGAGAACTGGGTGTCCTCGACCACGTCGTGAATGAGGCCCGCCACCAGCGAGGCCGTATCCAGCTTCAACTGGGCCAGGAGCACCGATACTTCCACCGCGTGGGTCACGAAGCTCTCGCCACTGGCCCGCTTCTGCCCGCGATGCGCCTCCTCCGCCAGCCGATAGGCCTCCTGGATCTTCTCCACGTCCAACCGACCGGCGTACGCCTCCAGCTCCCGCGCCAACGGGCGGGGGAGTCCCCTGATCGTCGGGGTCGAGGTGGACTGGGTATCGGTTCGGGGGAGGCTCATAATAAGAAAGGTACCCTTTCGGAAGGCCGATGCTCCAGTGGCGATCGCCAGAAGGGAGGCCAGCCCCTGGACAGCAGAGCGGCCGTCGCCGGAGGGGCAAACGCCCTCGCTCCTCGTGCCCCTCCGTTCTGTCCCCGGGACGTGTGGGTGGCGGGGGTCAGCGACCCCCGACGGCCCCCCCGAGGACCAGCGGCTCCGAGTAGCGGATCGGGCCCAGCGGCGTCTGAATGGTGGGAAGCGCCTCCAGCCGGACGTCCACCGGCTCCTGTCCGGCACCCCCGAGCGCAAGGGCCAGGTCCACCAGGTCCCGGGTGCCGCCGTCAAAGAACTCCAGGAGATCCATCCTCACCTGCACCGGGACGTCGGTTCGCTGACCCGCCGGCAGGACCAGCTCGTCCTCCATGACTCCGCTCACCGTCTCCCGGTCACGCAGGAAGAGGGTCCAATCCAGGGCCAGGAGGCGCGCCTCCGGATTGTCTCCCGGGTTGTCCGCGCCCACGTGGACCACGGCGTCCAGGGGCAGCGTCCGGTTCACCAGCGCCGACCCGATCCGGGCGGCGTCCAGCACCGACAGGTCCTCATAGCGGCGCACATCGTCCAGACGAACTCCGGCCAGGTGCAGCTCACTCACCCGGTCCAATTGGAAGCGTACCTGCGAAAGAGCTGTGAGGGACTGGAGGGTCGCGCAGGAGGGCAGAACCAGGACAACCAGGAGGCACCCGGCGAGGGCGGGAACGACAGAGCGGCGGCGGCGGGATCGTGCATGGCAGCGAACGGTCACAGTCGATCCAGGTGGAAGGGCGGAGGGAGTGGGGCGTGAAGTCCCCTACCCCGCCTCGGGAGGCACGGATCCCGCCTCTCCGCCCAAACCCCGTCGAGCGCCACGCTCAGGCCCGCTGAGGGGCCGTGGCCGTCGGCCGGAAACCGAGGCCACCCGAACCAGGCATCAGCTGGCCGAATTCCACCTCCCCTCTCCCACCACCACATGGTCCAGGACACGGATCCCGACGGCCCGGCCGGCCTCGGAGATCTGACGGGTCACCGCCCGGTCCTCGGGCGAAGGCGTGGGGTCGCCGGACGGGTGATTGTGTACCAGGATCACGGCAGCGGCGCTGGCCAGAATCGCGGGCCGGAATACCTCCCTGGGATGGATCAACGACGCATCCAGGATGCCCCGGGTCACCGTCACGTCCCGGAGAACCCGGTGCTGGGTGTTGAGGAGCAACGCGTGGAACTCCTCGTGGGGAAGATCTCGCAGGCGAGGCGCCATGATCCGGTATACATCGGCCGGTCCCCGGATCCTGGGGCGATCCGGTTCCTCTTCCTCGGCGGCCCGCCGGCCCAGCTCCAGGGCGGCGACGATCCGTCCGGCGGTGGCACGCCCGACCCCCGGAAGGGCCTCCAGCTCTCCGGGCTCGGCTGCGCCCAGAACCCGAAGGCGTCCACCGGATGACTTGAGCAGGCGGTCGGCCAGGGCCAGCACCGATCCGCCGACTCCCCCCGATCCCACTACCAGCGCCAGGAGCTCCCGAACCGAGAGGGCCCGCACACCGGAATCCCGAAGCCGTTCCCTCGGACGCTGCCGGGAGGGCATCTCCCGGACCGAGGGAGAGTGCTGCCGGGACGACGGAGAGCGTTGCCGGGACGACGACGTGGTGGGACCATCCTTCGTGGTCTGCCTGGAGCTTTTCATCTGGCACCTGGTGGGGGTCGATTCGACGGGCCCGACATCACACACGAATTCGATGGCTTGCACGCGCTCCACGAGGACAGGAAAACAGCTTTTCACCTGCCTGCATAAGCTGTCTCGCGCACCTGATTCGCGTGATCCGGCGGGATACTCCGGACCGGTCAATGTGCTCGTAACCAGACGTTACTCACCGATCCGGGCCTGGACGATGGGTGAAGCGGCCACTCCCCGCCGGCGGCGGCCTGCCCATGAGGATCCGGCTCCGAGCCGCAGAACGTCTTGCCCTGCGGGCATGGTCTTGTCACGTTGAGAGCAAGGTTCAATCATCTCAGCGTCATATTGCCCGGAAGCTTCGACACGATGGGCCCCTCCCCCGGGAGGCGTAGCCACGTGCTTGTCGAGTGGGAAGGGCCGAAGCCCCTCCCCCATTCCGACCCCTCAAATGCGCCGATCTCCCCGTCGTCCAGGATCTCCATCTACTATCGGCATCGCCGTCGGTGCGTTCACCTGCATCTGCTTCGCAACGGCTCCGGCAGGCGCGGACGCCCAGGCCACCTTCGAGTTGCCGGCAGCGGCTACGGCTGAATCCCTCCCGGATGCCCGTAAGGCCCCCAGTCCGGCCGAAGACCAGAGCCCAGCTGGACCTCAGCTCCGTTGGCATCTCACCGCACTCGTGGGAAGCCGTGGACTGGGAGATGAGTCGCACCCCTTTGCCGGCCTCGAGGCTACCCTGTTGCGCGGGCGGTTCGGAGCTGCCGCCACGGGCCAGTTGGGGAGCGGAAATGACTATCGGTCGACGCTCCTGGCCGCGGGCCCCGCCCTGCACATCACCGACGTCGGCCCGGTGGCACTCTCCGGCTGGACCGGGCTCGCACGGTACACGGAGGAGCTGGATGTAGGACCTTCCCGGTCGGTCACCGGAGCCCTTCTGACCCTGACCGCTCGCCGCCCCTTCCTCGTGGGCTCCGTGAGCCTCCAGGTAGGCTGGCTGGTCGCCCGACTGGACGAACCTGATTTTGAGCAGGCCATACCGGTGAACAGCCTGCGAATCGCCGTGGGGATCGGCCGATGATGGCCCGCAGGTCGGGCACGGGTCTCGTCCTTCTTCTCCTTCTGGGGACACTGGCCGGCTGCGGCGACGGGGATCCACTCCTCTTCGGCGAGCCGGATTCCCTGGAACCGCTCAGCTCCGAGTTCCAGGAGGGGACGGCAGGACAACGCTCCGATGAGTCTCCCAGCATCCAGGTCCTGGACCGCAGGGGAAACCCGGCTCCAGGGGTCGAGGTGGAGTGGTCCATCACCGAAGGACAGGGCCAGATCTCGGATCGAGTCACCCGATCCGATGATTCGGGGATCGTAACCCTCGCGGAGTGGACCCTGAGCACCGCCGTCGGCGACAATGCCGTGGCCGCGTCCGTGTCGGGAGCCGGCTCGGTGGAGTTCCGGGCAGTGGCGCGACCCGGCCCGCCGGACTCGCTCCGCAATCCGGTGGGTCACCAGACCTTCGCTACCGTAGCCTCGTCCGTGAACGTGCTGCCCCGGGTCACGGTGACCGACCAGTACGGAAATGCGGTGGAGGGAGTGACCGTCACCTTTGAGGTGGTGGGAGGCGACGGAGCCGTCGAGGAACCGACCACGGTGAGCAACGCGCAGGGCCAGGCGTCCCCCGGCGACTGGATCCTGGGACCCGTGGCGGGAACCCAGTCGATGGAAGCCAGCTCGGAAGGACTCACCACTGTCCGTTTCGACGTGACGGCGCGAGCCGACGTCCCCGATTCGGTGGACGTGGTGGAGATGGTCGCCACCGAGGGACAGGTGGGGGACCCGATCCCCGGTCTGGTCGTCGAGGTCCGTGATCGTTTCGACAACCCTGTTGCCAACACGGACCTCGAGGCTCGCGTGGTGACCGGCGGCGGCCAGGTCATCCCACCGGAGCCGACCACCGACGAGGCCGGCCGTGCGACGCTGGACTGGGTCCTTGGCCCCACAGCCGGAACCCAGCGACTGGAGCTCTACGCCGACGATGCCCGGCACGCCGTGCTGGAGGTCGAAGCCGCGGCCGGAGATCCCGCCAAGCTGGTGGCGGTGGAGGGACAGGGACAGATCGCCCCCGCCTCCCAGGACGTGCCGGAGCCGCCGGCAGTGCGGGTCACCGATGAGTTCGGCAATCCCCTGGAAGGTCTCGACGTGACCTTCCAGGTGGTGGAGGGAGGAGGGAGCGTGGCCGGATCCCCGGCCCGCTCCGATGCCGAGGGAATCGCCGGCCTCCAGCGTTGGACCCTCGGACCGGAGGCCGGGGACCACCGGGTGGAAGCCAACCTGGCTGGAGTGGCCTCCGTCACCTTCCACGCCGAAGCCACCGAAGCCGTGGTTCGAGTCCTCCAGGTCGTGCAGGGCCAGGATCAGCAGGGCGCTGCCGGCTTCCCCGTCAGCGAACCTCCCGGTGTCAGGTTGGTGGACGAGGACGGCACACCGGTCTCCGGCGAGACCGTCTCCTTTACGGTGGCGGAGGGCAACGGCTCGGTGACCCCCGACGAGGTGTTCACCGACAGCCAGGGGCTGGCGATCACCCAAGAGTGGGTGATGGGACCGTCACCGGGATGGAACCGCGTCCTCATCGAAGCCCAGGGGGCTCCCTCCCGAACCGTCTCGGCATTCGCAGAAGAAGGATTCCAGATCGAGGTTGTGGATGCCCAGGTGAATCAGGGAAGCCAGACCTTCCCTGCCAGCCTCCCGTTGCTTGAGGGCCGGGGAGGGCTGGCTCGTATCTTCCTGCAGGCAAACCAGGCGAACGACATCGCGCCCCGAATCCGGGTCGAGTTCTTCCACGGGAGCGGTGCGGTGTACTCCCAGGTGGTGGAGCCTCCCGCGAGCGCCACACCCACGAGCATCGATCCGGATGACCCCGCGGCATCGTGGAACCTGACCGTCCCACCAGAGTTGGTGGGCCAGGACTTCGGCCTCCGCGTGCACATCGACGAGGAGGAAGACGTCACGGTGGTGGATCGGCACCTCCTGACCTGGCCCATCGATGGAAGCATCCATCGGCCGGCCACGCTGACTACAGCTCCCTTCCGCTCCACCTTCGTCGCAATCGAGAGCACCTCCCTGGGCACCCTGGCCGACCTGAACCCGGGTAATCTCGACGACTACATGTCCACCACGCTGGACCTCTTCCCCATTGGAGACCACGACGCCATCATCCGCCCCGACACCTTCGTCAGCGACGCATCTCCCCTCTCCGGGGAGGACCAGGGCGACGGCTGGCGTGACCTGCTCCAGGAGATCTACGCGCTCCGAATGGCCGATGGGAGCGATGATCCCTCAGCCCTCGAACGCTACTATCATGGGATCCTGCAGCGACAGAGCGGCCCGGGC
>SLNQ01000012.1 GCA_007132965.1 Gemmatimonadota bacterium
AGGGGGGGAGCCGCGCATGTCCTGCGCCTTCGACGTCCGGACCGCGGAGGCACCGGAGTAGCGCTCAGACCGCCAGCCGGCTCAGCCCGCCAGCTCCTCCACGATCCGTTCGGCGGCTTTTCCGTCCCACCCTTCGGGTCCGCCCGAGCCGGGCTCGCGGCGTCCCGCCTCCAGGGCCGCCGCCACGGCGCCCATGACTCCCTCCACCGAGAGGGGCCAGGGCGCCATCCGGTTCGTTCCCTCGGTGACGGTAATGGGGCGTTCGGTCTGCTCCCGGAGGGTCACGCATGGCACGCCCAGCGCGGTGGTCTCTTCCTGCAGGCCCCCGGAGTCGGTGAGGACCACCGCGGCGCCCTCCAGGAGCGAAACCATCTCCCGGTAGCCCACGGGGGGCACCACGGTGAGGGCCTCCAGTTCGTCTTCCATCCCGAAACGCTCGGCGTTTTTCCGGGTTCGGGGGTGCAGGGGAAGGACCAGCGGGCGCTTCCGGGCCACCGCCTGCAGCGCCGCCAGCGCCGTGGCCAGCGCCTCGGGCTCGTCCACGTTGGACGGCCGGTGGAGGGTGGCCACCGCGTAGCCGTCCCGCTGGAGGCCCATCGCGCCGGCGTAGTTCCGTTCCCGGGCGCTGGGGAGCTGGTGCAGGAGGGTGTCGATCATGACGTTGCCCACGAAGCGGATCCGCTCCGGGGGAATCCCCTCCGAGCGGAGGTTCGGCTCGGCGTCCCTGGAGGGGGTCAACAAGAGGTCCGACATGCGATCGGTGAGGACCCGGTTCACCTCCTCCGGCATGCGCCAGTCATGGCTCCGGAGACCGGCCTCCACGTGGGCGATGCCCACCCCCAGCTCCTCCTTCAGCTTTACCGTCACCAGGGCGCAGGCCACCGTGGAGTTCACGTCGCCCACCACCACCACCCACCGGGGCTCCACCTCCCGGAGGATCGGCTCGAAGGCCGTCATGACTCCGGCGGTCTGCTCGGCGTGACTCCCTGAGCCCACCCCCAGGTGGAAGTCCGGTTCCGGGAGCTCCAGGTCGCGGAAGAAAGCGTCGGACATGCGGGCATCGTAGTGCTGCCCGGTGTGCACCAGGACGCCCTGGTGGCCTCCGGCCTTCAGCGCCCTCAGAATGGGCGCCACCTTCATGAAGTTGGGCCGCGCCCCCGCCACCACCAGCACCCGCATGGATCCCTCCCGGGCACCCTCCGTCATCGAGCCTGCTGCGCCGGCGTCCGGGTCTCGGCGCCCTGCGCTGGGGCACCCCCTTCGGACTCGCTCTGGCTTCCGGACTCGGCTTCCTTCCCGGAGCCGCCTCCCCCGTCCGGGCGGGGACCACCACCCCTCGTCGATCCACTTCCCTTCACGATCCAGCGCTGGGGCTGGCCCTGCCCCCGGGCCTGGGCGATCTGGCCGGTGGCGTTCCGGGAGTCCACCAGGAGCGAGCTCAGGTCGAAGATCCGCTCCAGGTCGAAGACGTCGTGGTCCGTGACCAGGACCACGCAGTCCGCCTCGGCCAGGGCCTCGTCGGTGAGCTCCACGCTGCGCCAGCTCAGCCCGTCTTCCACGATCTCCGGAATGTAGGGGTCGTGGTAGGCCACTCGGGCGCCCAGGCGCTCCAGCTCGTGCAGGATCTCCAGCGCCGGCGATTCCCGCACGTCGTCGATGTTGGGCTTGTAGGCGGCGCCCAGCACCAGGATCCGCGAGCCCTTCACCGGCTTCTCCACCTCGTTCAGCGCCTCCTGCACCTTGCCCACCACGAAGCGGGGCATCTCGGCGTTCACCTCGCTGGCCAGCTCAATGAAGCGGGTGCGGTAGTCCAGCGTCCGCATCTTCCAGCTCAGGTAGTGCGGGTCAATGGGAATGCAGTGTCCGCCCAGGCCGGGGCCCGGGGTGAACTTCATGAAGCCGAAGGGCTTGGTGGCCGCCGCGTTGATGACCTCCCAGATGTCCACTTCCAGTCGGTCGGCGATCTGCGCCGTCTCGTTCACCAGGGCGATGTTCACGGCCCGGAAGGTGTTCTCCAGGAGCTTGGTCATCTCGGCGGCCTCGGGCGAGGAGACGGGCACCATGGTCTCGATGAAGCGCTCGTACGCCGCCACGCCCACCTCCAGGCAGGCCCGCGTGAGCCCCCCGATGACCTTCGGGGTGTTGTGGGTCTTCCAGGTGGGATTGCCCGGGTCCACGCGCTCAGGCGAGAAGCAGAGGAAGAAGTCCCGGCCCACCTCCAGGTCGCCGCCGTCGATTCCGGCGCCGGCCCCGGCCTCCTCCAGCAGGGGGAGGAGCACGTCGCGGGTGGTGCCCGGGTAGGTGGTGCTCTCAAGCACGATGAGCTGGCCGGGGTGCAGGTGAGCCGCAACCTCGCGCCCCGCCGCCAGCACGTAGGAGACGTCCGGGTCGCGGGTCTTGCCCAGGGGGGTGGGCACGCAGATGGAGATGACGTCGCACTCGGCCAGGCGCGACGAGTCCAGGGTGGCCGCGATCCGTCCGGCGTCGCGGAGGGCGGCCACCCGGGACGAGTCCACGTCCTGCACGTGGCTCTCGCCCCGGTTCACCCCCTCCACCACTGGGTCCTTCACATCGAACCCCAGGACCCGGACCCCCGACTCGGCCACTTCCACGGCCAGAGGCAGACCCACGTACCCCAGCCCCACGACGCCAAAGGTGATGTCTCCCTCACGAAAACGCTTTACGGCATCCGTCGACATACGACTCCCTGCAGGTGGTTTCGGGGTCAGCTCTGGGGTCGTGCTCAGCTCGCGGCCTGCTTCAACCCGCCGCCCATGACCACCTGTAGGATCTCCAGAGCCAGGGGCTCCACGTCCATCCAGGTGGTCTCCTGTCGGGTGCTCCGGGCCAGCCGGGTGGCGGCCACGGCCACCGCCAGGGGAAACCCCGCCGGCCGACGCCGGTTGGGGACGGGGAGGAAGGGATCCGTGCCGTCCAGGAGGCGGGCGTGGGCGGCCCCCACCTGGTGCATGAGATCGCCGAACGATGCGTCCGTGCCACGCTCGGCGCCTTCCCGCCTCCGGGCCACCTCCTGTCGGTAGAACCAGACCACCACGGCGGCGTCCCTGGGGTCTACGCCGAGGTCGTTCTCCAGGCGCGACACCAACCGATCGCCCATGACCCGGAACCGGGCCTCCCGGGCCAGGTTTCCGTCCTGCTGCTTCAGCAGGTGACGCCGCTCGCGGTGCAGCAACTGCACCATACGGGACTGAGCACCACCCCGGCCGGCACCTCCGTTCCCGTTGCCGCCGGCAGCGGCGGCAGGGCCGCTCCACCGGAGATCGTCGCGGAGGAGGTGGACCATGACCTCCAGGTGGGCGTGGAAGAGCTGCGTGGGCTCGTTCACGCTCTCGGGCTGACTCAGTTCAGGCGTATGCATGATGGGGTCTCGTTCTACTGGGGACACGTTCTGTTCTGGGTTCTCACTCCCCGGCGTCGGCGGCGGCCGCATCGGCCACCGCGTCGGCCAGAGCCTCCAGCGAAGCCCTTTCCGGCACCAGGTGTACCGGCAATCCGGCCTCCCGGGCGTCGCCGGCGGTGACGGGACCGATGGCGGCCACCATCGTGCCTTCGGGCCACGGCTGGCCGGCAGCTTTCTCCCGCCAGCTCCGGGCCAGCGCCCGGGCCGCCGAGCCGGAGGTGAATGTCACCGCCTCCAGCTCGCCCCGGGCCACCGCACGGGCCAGGGCCGCAGCCCCCTGCGGGTCCACCACCACCCGGTAGGCAGTGGCCCGCATGACCCGGGCGCCCAGCGCCTCGAGCCCCCGGGGGAGCGTCTCGCCCGCCCGGTCGGCCCGGGGAAAGATCACCCGGTGCCCCGCCGACACGCCCTCGGCGGCCAGGGCCTCCAGGAGCGCCTCGGCGGTAAACCGCCGGGGCACCACCTCCGGCGCCAGGCCCGCCGCCTCGAGGGTGCGGGCCGTGGCCCGCCCCACGGCGGCGACTCGGAGGCCCGCGGAGCGCAGCTCGTCGGCGCCGGCGCCCTCGGCCTCCAATGCCTCCAGGAAGGGAGCCACGGCGTTGGCCGACGTCACCATGAGCCAGACGGAATCCGTCGAGCCTTCTACCTTATCGCTGTGCACGTTCCGTGCCGACCGCCGGGAGGCCCACGCCGCGGTCCACGCCGCGGCCTGCTTCAGGGGGTCGGGGTCGGCCGGGGGCGCCAGCCGGAGGAGGGGGTGGGGCACCGGGGTGAGCCCCCGGGCCTCGAGGTGTCGGGCCAGCCGATCCCGGGCAGAAGTGCCCGGGTGGCGGGGAGGAGGCCGGGTCACGGCCACCCGAAACGGCGACGCCCCCGGGGCCCGGGAGGGCCTGCGGGGGCGTGTGCCGTCCGACGGAGAACCGCCGTCGGAGTGGTCCGTCATGCCACGGCGGGGCTCAGGCGCCCTCGGACTTTTTTACCGCCGGCGCCTTGCGGATTTTTCCGGCCGAGATGCACGACGTGCACACCCGGACCCGCCGCCGATTCCCCTCGTCATCGAGAATCCGAGCAGTCTGGAGGTTCGGCAGCCAGCGCCGCCGGCTCTTGTTGTTGGCGTGGCTCACCTTGTTCCCCGTGGAGGGACCCTTGCCACACACGTAGCAAATCCGTGCCATCGTTCACATCCCGCATCTATGGTGTTGGTGCGTCGTCAGCCGTTGGTGCGTCGTCAGCCGTCAGTCTCGTCCTCGGGCGGATCCTCTTCTTCCTCTTCCACACCGGCGGTGTGGATCTCGATCTCGTCGGCGTCCAGGAAGAGGGCTACTGCATCTACCTCGGTGCGCTGTCCCTCTTCGGTGAACACTCCGGCCTCTTCCCAGGCCGTCATGACGCTGTCGGACATCATGCCTACCCGTCCCGCCAGGGTCACCACGTCCTCGCCGAGGATCTGCAGGTCCTCGTCCACGAAGTTCCGGTTCACCCGGACCAGGAAGGGCTCCGTCTCCTCCTCGGCCACCGGGAGGTCGAACCAGAACATGTGGGGACCCATGAGCTGAGCCACCCGCACGTTGGGAATCCGGACGCGCTCGCCCTCGTACTGCTCGGGACCGTCGCCGAAGGCCACCAGCGACACCGAGGTGGCCGGGCCCAACTGGGCCAGGTCGTTCTCCTCGGCCACCACGAACTCCGTGGGCTCCGAGGCCACGCTGAGCCAGTACAGGAACCCGCCCATGGTCAGAAACGCCAGGACCATGAGGGGAACGTGCAGGGAACCGCTCTTCTTCGACTGAGCCATCTGTGTCCCGTCCTTGGGGTGGGAGTTACGAGTCCGCTCGCTCCACAAGTTCGATCAGCGCCATGTCGGCTGCGTCGCCCTGCCGATGGCCCAGCTTGAGGATCCGGGTGTACCCCCCGGGCCGTCCCTCGAAGCGCGGTCCGATGTCATCGAAGAGCTTGCCCAGGACCTCGCGATCCTGGATACGCCGCGCCGCCTGCCTCCGGGCGTGCAGATCACCGCGCCGGGCCAGGGTGATGAGGCGCTCCGCGTACGGGCGCAGCTCCTTCGCCTTCGCCGTAGTGGTCTCGATCCGCTCATGGCGGAACAGGGCCGTGGCCATGTTCCGCATGGTCGCCTTCTTGTGCGAGGCGGTGCGTCCGAGCTTTCGACCTTTCTTGCGATGCCGCATGGCTGTCGATCCTGAACTGAGCTACCGATATATCACGAGTGGACTGCGTTGTCTACCCGCGAACTACTCGTCTCCCGATTCCTTTGCCTCTACGGGCTCCGCCTCGGCCTCGTCATCGACGAAGTAGAGCGTGCCGTCGTCGCCCTCCGTGAGCTTCAGGCCGAAGCGGAGCTGGTGCTCCGCCAGGAAGTCCTGAATCTCCTGGAGGGACTTCTTGCCGAAGTTCTCAATGTCCAGCATCTCGTCTTCGGTCTTCTGGATGAGCTGCCCCAGCGTCTCGATCTTCTCCTTCTGGAGCGAGTTGCGGGAGCGAACGCTCAGCTCGGCCAGGTCCTCCACCGCCCGGTCGAAGAGGATCCGGGTCTCTTCCGGGACCGGGATCAGCCCTTCGGGGGTCTCCTTCGGCGGACCACCCTCGCCAATGTAGCGCAGGTACTCAAGGTGCCGGCGCACCAGCTCGGCGGCGGTGGCCACGGCGTCGGTGGGGCTCACCGAACCGTCGGTCTCAATCTGCAGCGAAAGCTGGTCAAAGTCGGTGCGCTGGCCCACCCGGGTCTCCTTGACCTCAAAGTTGGCTCGGCGCACCGGGTTGTAGATGGAGTCGATGCGAACCAGGTCCACCGGCTCGTCCTCGCCCACCTCGTGCTGGTCGGCCAGCACCACCCCCCGGCCCTTGTTGACCCGGAGCTCCATGTGGAAGTCCCGGTCCTCCTGCAGGGTCAGGATGTGGTGGTCCGGCTCCAGAACGCTGGCGCCGCCCTTCTCCTTGATGTGGCCGGCGGTGACGGGGCCCGCGCCTTCGGCGCTGACCTCCAGCGTCACCTCGTCCACGCCGTCTTCCAGGGTCACCACCAACGACTTCAGGTTCTGGATCACCTGGTGGACGTCCTCGGCCACCCCGGAGATGGTCTGGTGTTCGTGGACCACCCCGTCGATCCGGAAGCTCCACACCGCGGCTCCCTGCAGCGACGAGAGCAGTACCCGGCGCACCGAGTTGCCCAGCGTGTGACCGAAGCCCCGTTCCAGGGGCTCCACCACGAAGCGGGCCACCTTCCCGTCAGGGGAGGTCTCTACCGCTTCGGATTTTTCGGGAAGAACCAGTCCAGTCAAGTCAATGTCCACCATATCCTCCATGCCCGTGGGCTCGGCTTCGTGTTTCGTCCGAACGGAGGGAGGCGCGGTCCCGGCGGGATCCGCGCCTCCCTTCCTTCGGCCTTACTTCGAGTAGAGCTCGACGATGAGCTGCTCCTGCACCTCCATGGGGATGTCGTCCCGGGTGGGCTTGCGCACCACGCGGGCCACCCGATTCTTCTCGTCGAGCGTGAGCCACTCCACCAGGTCGGGCCGAGTCCTGGAACCCAGCGCCACCTCGATGGGCTCGAGCTCCCGAGACCGGGTCTTCACCGCGATGTCGTCTCCCGGGCTCACCTGGTACGACGGCACGTCAACCGTGCGGCCATTCACCTCTACGTGACGATGCCGGACGAGCTGCCGGGCCTGGTTCCGGCTCGCGGCCAGCCCCAGTCGGAAGATCACGTTGTCCAGCCGCGTCTCCAGCCCGATAAGAAGGTTCTCACCGGTGACCCCGCCCTCCCGGGCGGCCCGCTGGAAGAGGTTGCGGAACTGGGCCTCCTGGAGGCCGTACATCCGCTTGACCTTCTGCTTTTCACGGAGCTGCAGCGCGTAGTCGGACTGCTTGCGCCGACGCGCCTGTGCGGGACCATGCTGCCCAGGGGGATACCCCCGGCGCTCCACGGGACACTTCTCCGTGTAGCACTTCTGTCCCTTCAAAAAGAGCTTCTGTCCCTCGCGGCGACAGAGCTTGCAGACCGGACCGGTGTAACGAGCCATCAAACAACCTGTGTGACCAGTGGTTCCGTCGAAAACGAAGGCCGGCGTCGGCGCTCGGCCGCGCCGCCGACCTCGTACGTATGCTTCATGTGACGATCCTGCTCAGACCCGACGCTTCTTCGGCGGCCGACAGCCGTTGTGCGGAAGCGGAGTCACGTCCTGAATGGACTTCACCGTGAGCCCCGCCGATGCCAGGGCGGAGATGGCCGACTCGCGGCCGGATCCCGGACCCTGCACCCGCACGTCCACCTTCCTGAGCCCCATGGCGTAGGCCTCCTTGCCCGCCGTCTCCGCCGCCAGCGTGGCGGCGAAGGGCGTGGACTTCTTGGAGCCCTTGAAGCCGGCCTTTCCGGCGCTGGCCCAGGCCACCACGTTCCCCTGTTCGTCCGACAAGGAGATGATGGTGTTGTTGAAGGTGGCCTTGATGTGGGCGATTCCGTCCGCCGCCACCGTCTTCTTTCCGCGCTTTCCGCGGGGCTTTTCCTTCTTCTTGTTTTCGGCCAAACCCGTGCTTCCTTCTCTGACAGTGAACTGTGGGGGTGAGCGCTCTTACTTCCGGGGCGGCGCCTTCTTGCCGGCGATGGCCCGCCGCTTCCCCTTGTGGGTCCGGGCGTTGGTGTGGGTCCGCTGACCCCGCACGGGAAGCCCCCGCCGGTGCCGCAATCCCCGGTAGCACCCGATGTCCATGAGGCGCTTGATGTTCATGGACCGCTCGGTCCTGAGCGCCCCTTCCACCTTGTACTTGTCCTCGATCTCCCGGCGCAGGCGGCTCACCTCTTCCTCGGTGAGATCGTGGATCCGCGTGGCGGGCTCCACTTCGGCGGCTTCCAGGATCTCTTCGGACCTGGAGCGACCGATGCCGTAGATGTACGTCAATCCGACGACGATCCGCTTGTTTCTGGGGAGATCGACTCCCGCGATGCGTGCCATACCGTGTGCCTCAGCTCAACCGAGAGAATGCAATGATCGGACTCACCCCTGCCGCTGCTTGTGGCGGGGGTTCCGCTTGCAGATGATCCGGACCACACCGC
>SLNQ01000211.1 GCA_007132965.1 Gemmatimonadota bacterium
CGGGCCAGCGCCTGCACCAGCTGGAGGAAGAAGAGCTCGTCGAAGGCCAGCCTCCGGCGCCCGGCTTCCGTCTCGTCCAGCGTCCGGGGGCGGTGGAGGCGCCGGAAGGCCTCCTGCAGACCGGGCAGCCCCAGCCGCTCCCGGAGCTCCGGGGTCAGGTACTCCTCCTCGTCGGCGTGCTCCAGGAGCCAGTCCAGGTTCTCCTCGTAGATCCGCCGGAGCACCCACTGGGGAAGGGCGTCGGTGGCCGGATACGAGGTGAAGACGGTGCCGGCGGGGGCACCGTCCTCCCCTTCTCCGGGATCGCCGGCCCGGGCCAGGGTGGTGAACTCCCGGGGGTGGAGCTGCCGCCCGTGGAAGAACTTCACCGGGCCCGTGGCCAGGAGCTGGTCGCCCTCCCGGACCTTGCGATCGAGCCAGGGCTGGCCCGGCCAGGCGCAGGTGATCATCCCCGTGTCGTCCTGGAGCACCGCCTGAAAGATCCGCAGCCCCGAGCGGGTGGGGATCACGCCGGACGAGCGGACGCGGCCCCGGATGGTGGCGTCGTCGCCCACCTTCAGCGAGTCGATGGGCCGGATGGTGGAGGCGTCGTCGTAGCGCCGGGGGACGTGGTAGAGGAGGTCCCGGGCCGTCCCCACCGACAGCTTCTTGAAGGCGTCGGCCCGTCGGGGCCCAACGCCCTTCACGAACTGGACGGGACGATCCAGGCGGCCGTAGCCCACGTCGGCCTCAGTCCGCCTCGAAGACGCCGTCGAGGAAGGCCTCGGGGTCGAATGCGTCCAGGTCCTCGACGCGCTCCCCCAGCCCCACCAGCTTCACCGGGATCTCGTATTCCTCCAGGAGGGCCACCACGATCCCGCCCCGGGCGGTGGAATCCATCTTGGCCAGGATGATCCCGGTGGGTGAGGTGGCCTGGCGGAACGAGCGGACCTGGGCCAGGGCGTTCTGGCCCACCGTGGCGTCCAGCACGATGAGGGTCTCGTGGGGGGCCCCCTCCAGCTTGCGCCGAATGACCCGATCCACCTTCTTCAGCTCCTCCATGAGGCCCCGGTTGGTGTGGAGCCGGCCGGCGGTGTCCACCAGGACCATGTCGATGCCCCGCCGGACGGCTGCCTCCACGGCGTCATAGGCCACCGCCGCCGGGTCGCCCCCCTGCTGGCCCCTCAGGAAGTCGGCCCCCACCCGATGGGCCCAGGTCTCCAGTTGGCTCACCGCCCCGGCCCGGTAGGTGTCGCCGGCGGCCACCAGCACCGACCGGCCCTCCTGGACCAGGTAATGGGCCAGCTTGGCGATGGAGGTGGTCTTGCCCACCCCGTTCACCCCCACGATGAGGTAGACCGTGGGGCCCTCGCCGGTGTTCTCGGCCAGCTCGGCGCTGCTGCCGTCCTCGAGGATCCGGGCCACCTCGGCCCGGAGCGCCTCCTTCAGCTCGCCGCCGCCCCGGATCTTCCCCTTCCGGGCCAGCTCCTCCACGTGGTCCACCAGCCGAAGGGTGGCCTGCACCCCGAAGTCGGCGGCCAGGAGGCGCTCCTCCAGCTCCTCCAGCGACTCCTCGTCCATCCCCTCAGAGAGGACCCGGACGTCGGTGAGGGCCAGGTCCACCACCTTCTTCCAGAGGCTCTTCCGCTTCTCGTCCTTCTTCTTGAAGAGTCGCATGCGCGCTCGTCGGGCTCCGTTCCTGGGTGTGGGTCGTCGTTGGGCGGCGGGGCTCCCGCCTTCCGAAAGGTACACTTCCGGCGGGTCGTGGGGAGGGCCGGGGGGGACGGCCCGCCGTTTGTGAAGCAGCTCGGGGGGCAGCTCGGTGGGCTGGTCGGCGGGCTGCGGGAGATCGCGTGATGCCCCCGTGGCGTCGGAGCCCGCCCGTCACACCGTGGCCGGGAGCCGTGCTGCGTAGGTCAAAATCAAGAAAAGAGTCCGATGCCGTAGGTCGCGTGGGGAAGTTTGACCTATGAATAGGCCAGGAATCCCCGCACTTCCCACTCGAGTGGAGGGGGGTGTGGGGAAAAGTGGCCTGTTTTCAGGCCAATCTTCCCGCCTGAGCATCTACTATCCAACCCCGAGGGGAATTTTTGTCGGCGGCGAGGGTGGGTGGGCCGGATGGCCGAAGGGGGGGGGAAGTCTGCCGCAGGTGGGGTCGGTGAAGCGGGTGACCGAAGGCCCGCCGGACCTGTCGGGAGCCGGAATGCATTCGATATACTCCGGAGCGTGTCTTCATTCGCTCGATCCCGAACGCCGGAGCTCGACGCCATGCATCCCACCGGTGGGTCTCTACCGATGGCCTGCGGCCTCCGTGGTGGCCGGAGCCGTCCAGGAGCCGACCCCCTGCTCGCCGCCGTCTGCATCCTGATCGCCATCCTGATGTCGGCCACCGCACCTGCTTCCCTGCAGGCCCAGGACCGGGCCTCCGAATGGACCGCGCCCCGCTGGATGGGCGACGTGGCTTTCGTGGGCACCAACGCCCTCTTCGGAGGGCTCAGCGCCGGACTCATGCAGCACCTGGAGGGGGGCGACTTCCGGGACGGATTCACCCGGGGCGCCTTCGGTGGTGTGACGGCCTACGCCGGCCGCCGCATCGCCGCTGCCGAGTTCAGCGGGGCCGGCCTGGTGGGGCGCCAGGTGTCGGCAGTGGGGAGCTCGGTGGTCCGAAACGCCGGCGAGGGCCGCCCGTCGCTGGAGCGCCTCGTCTTCCCGGTGGGGCCGGTGCGGCTCTACGTGGACCGGGCCCGGGAGACGGAGGTCCGGCCTCGGGTGGCCGTCTACGACCTGGCCTGGCTGGTGACCTTCGCCACCCGGAGCGAGACGAAGGTGGACTGGTCCCAGTCGCTCTCCTCCGGCGCTCCGGTCTTCCGCTCGCCCCAGCGCAGCTTCAAGGACCACCGGGGCGAGGCGGTAGACGGACTGGCCGCCGGGGGAAGTATCGGGCTGAGCGACGCCTTCGACGACCGCCTGCGACAGGTCGTTCCCCACGAGCGGGTGCACGTGCTCCAGCACGACTTCGCCTTCCTGGTCTGGAGCGACCCGGTGGAGAAGCGGCTCCTGGAGAGCCATCGGTGGACACGGGGGCTGGCCCGCCACGTGGACCTGGGGCTGCTCTTCCCCCTCCTCCGCAACGGCGTCTACCGGGGCTTCGACGTGCCGCACAGCCGTCAGCTCGCCGAGATCGAGGCCATGTTCCTGGACCGGGGGGCCCGGTGACGGTGCGACGAGCGGCGGCCCGGGCAGTGGTCCCGGCCCTGGCGGTGCTCCTGGTCACGGGGTGCGGCCTGGACTTCACCGATCCCTTTCCGGGCGACCCCCTTCGGCTCTCGGCCCACATCGACTTCCACCGGCTGGCCGACGACGAGGTGAGAGTCACCGCCACCCTCGTCCCGGGACGGACCGCCGACGGCCGGGCCCGGGTGGTGGACCACGACACGGTGGAGGCGCTGGGGACCCGGCTGGGGCCGGACGAGCTCAGGGCCAACGGCACCCGCTCCTACGCCCGGAGCTGGACGCCGGCCCTCGGTGGAGGCGGGAACGGAGGCGAGGTGCCCCTTCTCCTGCGGCCGCCCCGCCCCAGCTCGGTGGCCGAACCACCGGCTGAGCTTCCCTTCGGCCCCTGCCGGCAGGCGGGCTCGCCTTCCCTGACGGCGGCGCCCGCCGACACCCTGGAGCTGGCTGTCTCGTGCGACCACTCGCCCCAGAAGCCCACCCAGAGCATCTGGCGGCTGGAGGCCCGCCGCCCCGATACCGGCGGGCTGATCCTCACCCTGGAGTCGTCCAATCCCGCACCCCCGGTGATCCGGATTCCGGCCCGATGGGTACGGGAGGAAGGTGACCCGGAGCTGGAGATTACCGTCCGGCTCACAGACCTCTACGGCTGGAGCTCCCCTACCGGCGACTACCGGATCGCCCTGGACACCAGCTGGAGCTTTCGGTGGCGGGTGACGTGGGAGGAGGGCGACGACACCCGTCAGCCAGCCCGGGCGGCGTCCGAGAGGATCCCCACGAAGAGCATGATGACCACCAGCACCACGAAGAGGTAGAAGACCAGACGGGCCCGACGGGACACCCCGGGGGGCACCCGTTCGCTGAAGCCCACCACACCGACGACGAGTCCCACCGCCAGGACGGCCACGAGCCAGATGAAGGATGCGGGCATGAGGTTACCTGAGTCCCACCCTGCGCCGGCCGACCCACTCGACGCAGAGGAGGAGTACGAGGAGAAAGTAGGGCGCCGGGTGGGTCCGGAGAGGTCGGCCGTCCCTCCCGGCACGCTCCGCTACGGCCTGGGCGGGGTCCCGGGACTCGGGCACCGGATCCAGGGGCGGCTCGGCCAGTACGCCGGTCCACGGTTCCACCTCCACCTCCCCGGCGCCGGAGAGGAGCTGGGGGTCGCCCTCGGAAAGCTCCGGAGGAACCTCTACCTGGCCCTCCCATCGCCAGCGGCCCGGGGGGAGGGGGTCGCTGGTCCCCCGGCCCATAGCATCCAGACGGACCCGCCGCACCTCTGCCTCGACCTCCATGGCCCGGAAGCGAAGCTCCAGCTCCTGGCCCGCTCCCCCCGAGACCTCCCAGCGGAGGGGCTCGTCCAGAGCCGCCACCCGTTCGAGGAGGCGTACCTCACCGGCACCGGCCAGGGGCGCGTCATCGGCCAGGAGCCAACCGGCGACCCCGGACCAGAGTCCCCGATAGGCCTCCCGGGGATCGCCGCTCCGGTGACCCCAGCGCCAGAAGCCCCGGGCCAGCCCCACTGCGCTGCGGCCGGCGGCGCCCTCGCGAAGCACCAGGGCCGGACGGGACTCCCCACCCCGCGGTGAGCGAACGAGGAGAACGGGAGCGCCCGCAGCGGCTCCGGGGGCCCGGAGATCGGTGAGGGGGGGCAGCGATCCCAGGGGAAGCCCCGCCAGGTACGCTCCCACCGGCGATGGGGGCAGGTCGGGGCTCGGCATCCACTCGCCGTCGCGGGGCTGGGCCGGAGAGATGGACGCCAGTCGGGCGCCCTCGGTTCCCGTAGGAAGGTGGATGACCCGGGGGTGCTCCGTCACCGCTTCCCGGAACCAATCCGGCACACTTCCGCTCACACCATGAGCCACCAGGATGCCGGCCCCGGGGACCCGGTCCCGGACGTGATCCGTGGGAAGCCTCCCCACCGGGTCGTCGCCCCGGACGAGGGGAAGCCAGGCGTCGTCGCCCACCTGGAGATACCCCTCGCCGTCAAGGCCGGTGGCCGCCTCCAGAATGGGAAGCAGCACCCGGGGCTCCCAGTCGGGCTCCAGTGAGACGAGGACGATCCCTCCCTCCGGTGGTCCCACCCGCACGTGGCGCACCCGCTGGTCGTCCATACGGAAGACGTCCCCCTCCAGCTCCACCGACGCCCGGTAGCGCACCATGCCGGTGTCGGCGGGAGGCGGAAGCTCCAGCGCCAGGCGATGCGGCTCGCCGGCCCGGGGAAGGGCCACCCGTCGACGCTCCACCTCCCGCTCGCCCTCTTCCAGGCGCACCCAGAGGGAATCTCCTTCCTCCCCGCCCTCTCCAAAGAGAGTCAGGCCGCCCCTCACCGTCTCGTCGGCGGCGACCCGACCCGGAAGCTCCAGTTCAAGGACGCCGGCGTTCCTCACCGGCTCGCCCAGGCGCTCCACCCGGACGGGCACGGGAAGCCCCTCCAGCGCCCGCTCCAGGGCCGCGGCGGAGGTCCGGAGGGACGAGAGCAGGACGATGGAGTCGGCTCCGGCCTCGGCCAGGCGGACCAGGGAGGGACGCAGGTCGCGCACCGGGAGACGGGGCGCCGCCTGGGCCAGGGCCAGGGTATCGACTCCCTCCGGCTCGGGCCCGGCCAGCGCCAGCCGGGCTCCCTCCCGGGCCTCCCGGGTCGCCCGCTCCACCGCGTGGTCCCTGAGGGTGCCCCCGTCGGGATGGGGTACGTCCAGAGCCCGGCTTCCGTCCACCAGGACCCAGCGGTGAGGTTCTGGTGCGCCTGCAGCCTCATCCCACGGCAGGGTCGGATCCACCAGGAGGAGCGCCACGAGCAGGAGCGCGGCAGCCCGCAGGCCCAGGAGGAGGCCCCGACCGGGGGCCGCCGGCTCACGACGCAAGTAGAGAAAGGCGGCAGGGACGACGCCGACCGCCGCGAGAACCACGAACAGCAGGAGGGTGGTGATCACGATCCTTCCATGCCCGAAGCCGCGGCCCCGGGCGTCACGTCCTCAGTCGTCGTCGACGAAGAGGAGGCTGGTCCCGGTGCTGCTTCCGTCGCCGTCCGTCGCCGCTCGCCTCAGCTCCGGCGCCCCGGGGAGGGTCCCGAGCATGGCGTAGCGGACGCCGAACTCCGCCTCCCAGCGGTCACGGGCGTCGTCGGGGATGGGGTCGCCGGCGGGGATGTCCACGTTGAGCGGATCCACCGGCTGCCCGTGGCGGTGCATCTCGTAGTGCAGGTGGGGCCCGGTGGCCGTACCCGTCATCCCCACGTAGCCGATGATCTGGCCCTGCGAGACCCGACCTCCAGCCCGGACGCTGGAGGCGAACCCGTTCAGGTGGGCGTAGCGGGTCATGAATCCGTTGGCGTGCCGCACCTCGATGAGGTTGCCGTAGCCGCCCCGTACGCCCCGATGCGCCACCACCCCGTCGGAGGTGGCCATGACCGGAGTCCCGGTGGGGGCGGCGTAGTCGACGCCGATGTGGGGACGACGATCGCCGTAGATGGGGTGCAGCCGGTTCATGTTGAAGACCGACGAGATCCGGCGATACTCCAGGGGAGCGCGGATGAAGGCCCGCCGAAGCGACTCACCGTCCAGGTCGTAGTAGCCCCCCTGTCCGTCGTCGTGCAGGTCGAACCAGATGGCGTAGAGGGGCTGGTCGCGGTTCACCAGCTCGGCGGCCAGGATCCGGCCGGTGCGCATGGTGCCGTCGGGCCGGACCTCTCGCTCGAAGACAAGGCGGTAGGCGTCGCCACTCCGGATCTGCCGTGAGAAGTCGAGCTGCCACTGGAAGACCCGGTCCATGAGATCGATGACCCGGGCGCGGTCGCCCCGTGGCATGTCGGCCAGCTCCGGGTTCATGACCACCGCGCTCCACAGATCCCGCTCGATGACGCCGGCCACCTTCATGGTGTCGACCCAGACCGGGGTCTCCACGGTGGTGGACCGCCAGCCGAAGTCATCCCTCTCGAGCCGCACCAACTCGTCGGGGTTGATGGCCACCTCCACACTCCGTACCGTCTCGTCGCCCCGGATCCAGCGGAAGGTGATCTCGGTGCCGTCACGCATCCGGGCCGGATTGGCCTGTTCGCGGAAGGCCAGGAGGAGGGAGTGTTGCTCGGACGGCGAGAGATCGGCCCCCGAGAGGACGCCGCCGAAGGTCTGGCCCCGGTCCAGGGCCTCCACCCGGACCTCCTCGGCGGCGGCGGCATGGAGAGGCTCCAGAACCCCTGCCTCAGGGGTGGAATCGGACAGGACGGGGTTGAATGCGATGAACCCCAGCCCCAGCAGGGCACTGATCCCGAGGACGGCCCCTGCGGGGATCTGGACGCTTCGGCTCATGTGGATTCGGGCTCGAGTTCCTGTGTGTCAGTCCATCTGCCGACGAATGAAGGTGGGGATGTCGAGCTCCCCGATCTGGCTCCGGTCCACCTTGCGCTCCGGGGGACGGTTGAAGGGAACGACCCCTTCTCCCGAGTCCCCTCCGGCCGCCGCCCGACGGGGCACTTCCCCCGAGTGGGGCTGCGACCTGGAGCCGGACGAGGAGCCCTGTTTGGCGGACCGCTGGGGTCCGCCCGGGCGGCGGAAGTCGGGCCGGATCACCTGCTCCTCCTGCCGCTCCCCACCGGAATCGAACCCGGTGGCGATGACCGTGACCCGGATCTTGCCCTCCAGCGTCGGATCGTGCACGGCACCGAAGATGATCTCCGCCTCTTCTCCAGCTTCTTCCTGGATAATGGAAGAGATCTGGGTCACCTCGTCAATGGCCAGGTCCATTCCGCCGGTGATGTTGATGAGCACCCCGCGGGCTCCCTTGATGGAGACATCGTCCAGCAGGGGCGAGGAGATGGCCTCCTGGGCCGCCTCCTGCGAACGGTCGTCGCCTTCGCCGAATCCGGAGCCCATGAGCGCCGGTCCCCGGCACGACATGATGGTGCGCACGTCAGCGAAGTCCACGTTCACCTCACCGGTGACCCGGATGAGGTCGCTGATCCCCTGGGTGGCGTGCAGGAGGACCTCGTCGGCCTTCTTCAGGGCGTCCTTGAAGGTGGTTCCCTTCCCCACCACCGAGAGGATCCGGTCGTTGGGCACCACGATCATGGTGTCTACCGAGCGGCGGAGTTCGGCCAGCCCCTGCTCCGCCTGGCGGGCCCGCTTCTTCCCCTCGAAGGAGAAGGGCCGGGTCACGATCCCGATGGTGAGGGCGCCCATCTCCCGGGCGATCTCGCCGATGATGGGCGCTGCGCCGGTGCCGGTCCCGCCCCCCATGCCGGCGGTGATGAAGACCAGGTCCGCGCCCTCCAGCGACTTGCGGACCTCTTCGTCGGACTCGGCGATGGCCTGGCGACCGATCTCCGGCCGGGCGCCGGCTCCCAGCCCCCGGGTGAGCTTCTTTCCCAGCTGGAGGGTGATCTGGGCGCGGGACGACTTCAGGGCCTGGGCGTCGGTGTTGGCGGAGATGAACTCCACCCCCTCCAGGTCCTCGTCCACCATCCGGTTCACGGCGTTTCCGCCTGCTCCTCCCACGCCCACCACCTTCATCAGGGCGTTGCGTGCGGGGCTTTCCTCGAATTCGAAGATCATCATCTCGTTCCTCCTCCCGGGGTCGGGCGTTGTCGAAGGGGTGCGCGAAGTGCGCGGGCGGTCTTGGGGGTCGTCATCAGAAGAACTCACGGATCCAGGCTCCCACTCGGGACATGACGCCGGACGAGAGGGTGGACGCCCCCTCTCCGGTCTCGTAGTAACGATCGGCGCCGTGGAGACACAGGCCGGCCACGGTGGCGAACCGGGGTCGGCGCACGGAGTCGGCCAGCCCGGACAAGCCCTCCTCCGGCACACCGATGCGCACCGGCGAGGCGAAGACCTGTCCGGCCATCTCCAGAATCCCGTGCAGCGATGCGGTTCCGCCGGTAAGGACGATGCCGGCGCCCAGGCGGTCCAGGAGCTCGGCCCGCTCCAGGCGGTCCTGGGCCATGCCGAAGATCTCGTCCAGGCGCTGCTCCACGAT
Source organism: Gemmatimonadota bacterium (assembly GCA_007132965.1). GTDB lineage: Bacteria > Gemmatimonadota > Gemmatimonadetes > Longimicrobiales > Gaopeijiaceae > PWLA01. Next base: position 9,184 of record SLNQ01000211.1, read on the forward strand.
GTGCGCGATGAGCTCCCGGGCCACCTGCCGGGTCTGACCCGGGGCCGGGCCGGGGAGCTCCACCGTCTCCTGCGGATCAACGAGCTGGGCGAAGGCCACGGCGTGCTCCTCCTTGGCCCGCTGGGCCTCGGCGAAGGGGATGGAGAGCCCGCGCACCAGGTCGTTGGTCAGCGAGTCGCCGCCGAAGGGCAGGATGGAGACGTGTCGGATCTTGCCCTCGTAGAAGCCGGCCACCTCGGTGGTGGCGGCCCCTACCTCCACCATGGCCACCCCCACCTCCTTCTCGTCTTCGGTGAGCACGGCCCGGGCGGTGGCCAGGGGGGCCAGGACCAGCGCCTGCACCCGGTACCCCGCCCGGGCCGCCGCCCGCTTCAGGTTGGTGGAGGCCGAAGCGGCGGCGGTGACCAGGTAGACCTCGGCCTCGAGCCGGGTCCCGGACATCCCCACCGGATCCTTGATCCCCCGCTGCCCGTCCACCATGTACTCCTGGGGAATGGCGTGGAGGAACTCCCGGTCCGGCGCCAGGGGCACGGCCCGGGCCACCTCGTGGACCCGCTCCAGGTCCGCCGGCGTGATCTCGTCACCACTCACCGCCACCACCCCCATGGAGGTGCGGGCCGAGACGTGTTCCCCGCTGATTCCGCACCAGACCCGGTCCACCGAGGCTCCGGCCATGAGCTCGGCTTCCTTCAGGGCCTTCTGGATGGACTCGGTGGTTTCTTCGATGTGGGTGACCACCTCCCGGCGGACCCCCGCCGTGCGGGCCTGCCCCACCCCCAGGATCCGGAGCTCGGGTCGACGGCGACCCTCTCCCACCAGCTCGGCGATCACCGCCGAGGTCTTGGTGGTTCCCACGTCGAGGCCGGCAATGAGGTTCGATCGCATCGTCAGGATCCGTTGGATGTGGCGAAGCGGACGACCACCTGGTCGTCGTACCGGAGGTCCACCAGGGTGACCGTCTGACCGGGTCGGCGTTGGGCGGCGTCGGCCAGCGCCCGGAGACCTTCCCGTAACCTGTGGGTGGAAGCTTCCGGACGATAGTGCAGCGTCACCCGCGGCTCCTCGAGGCGGATCAGGACGCCGCCCCACGGGTCGGCGGCGAACTGCGAAACGAGCGAAAGAAAGCCGGGATCCGTGCGGGCGATCCGGTGGGCCTCGCCAGCAAGGGTGCGGACCTCGCCCGGGGTGAGCTCCGTGCCTCCGGCGCCGGGATCCGTCGGCGCCACGGCTCGGGGCTCCAGGAGTGGAAGGTCCAGGCGGTGCCGGGTCAGGTCCACCGGAAGCTGACGGCCCTCCCGATCCACCGGGACCAGCGCCGGGGTGGGAAGGAGCGCCACCGGGCTCCGCTCGGTGACCTGGACCAGGAGAGTGGCAGGGGGACGACGGCGGATCTCCACGTCCTGGACCAGGGCGTGACGTCGCACTCGCTGGGCCACAGGTCCAGGATCGTCCCAGATTGAGGCGTCGGGCTCCAGGGCCATGAGCTCCTCCACCTGCTCCCGGGTGAGGAAGCGTTCACCCTGGATCCGGATGTCCTGCACTCGAAAGAACTCCACCTCGGTGACCGCCTCGGGACCACGAGTAATGGCGAGGGCGGTGACCATGGTCATCCCCACAAGAGCCAGCACACCGGTGCCCCTCCGCATGACCCTACTCATGGCTCCCCTCCCGCTGCAGGATCTCAACCAGCGCCGGGCCTACGGCCTCGATGGAACCCGCTCCCATGGTCAAGCAGAGATCCCCTGGCTGGAGGCTCTCGGCAAGGGCTCGAGGCAGGGAATCCAGCTCGCCGTGGAGGCGCACATCGCCGGCCCCCGCCGCCTCCGCCGCACGGGCCACCAGAGCCCCATCCACGCCGGAGATGGGGGCCTCCCGGGCCGGATAGACCTCGGTCACCCAGACCTGGTCGGCGGCGGCCAGGGCCCTGCCGAACCCGTCGGCGAAGTCCCGGGTCCGGGTGAAGAGGTGGGGCTGAAAGACCGCCACCAACCGACGGTGGGGAAAGGCGTCGCGGGCCGTGGCCAGGGCGGCCCGGAGCTCCGTGGGGTGGTGGGCGTAATCGTCCACCACCAGGATGTCGGCGGGCGACCCCAGGCGGTGGAACCGGCGATGCACTCCCTCGAACGCCTCCAGGCCCCGCCGGATGTCGCCCCATCCCACCTGCAGCGCCCGGGCGGCGGCCGCCGCAGCCAGGGCGTTCAGGGCGTTGTGGTCGCCGGGCACCGAGAGCGAGAGATCGCCCTGGTCGCCTCCGGCCTCCTGAACCCGGAGGCGGAGCCGACCCTCGTCCCACCCCAGGCGCCGGGCCCGGATCATGCTTCCGGCGCTGAAGCCGTAGGTGACCACCGGGACGCCGGCTCCCTGCACCGTGGCCGCCGCCCCGGGGTCGTCGGCGCAGGCCACCACCCTTCCTCCGGGGCGCACCTGGCCCAAGAAGGTGCGGAAAGCCTCCCGGACCCCCTCCAGCGATCCGTAGATGTCCAGATGATCAGCCTCCACGTTTGTGACCACGGCCACCGAAGGATGCAGGTGATGGAACGATCGGTCGTACTCGTCAGCCTCCACGACGAAGAGCTCATCGCCGCCGGGCCGGAGGTGACTCTCCCACCCCAGCACCTCACCCCCCACGAAGCCAGTAGGCTCCAGCCCCGCCGCCTCCAGGACCCGCGTCACCATGGCGGTGGTGGTGGTCTTGCCGTGGGTACCGGCCACGGCCACCACCCGGCCCCCGTCCACCCAGCTCCCCAGTGCCTCGGCTCGCTTGAGGACCGGGATCCGGGCGTCCTTCGCCGCCGCCAGCTCGGGGTGGTCCGCCGGCACGGCCGAGGAGCGGACCACGATCCCCGCTCCCTCCACGTGGGACGGGTCGTGCCCTGTGTAGACGCGGACACCCATGCGTTCCAGACGCCGGACCGAGGCACCGGGACGAAGGTCGCACCCGGTGACCCGTCCTCCCCCCCGCACGACGGCCTCGGCCAGGGCGCACATCCCGGCGCCCCCGATCCCCACGAAGTGGGCTGGATCGCCCCTCCGGACGCTCTCCCGGAACCCTGTGTCGCGGCTCACGGCCCCTCCTCTGCCGGGGAAGCGGGCCGCGGAAGGTGGGCGTCCAGCGCCTGTGCGATCTCCCGGGCGGCTGAGGGGCGACCCCGCTGGCGGGCGGCCTGGGCCATGGATTCCCGAGTCCGGGGATCGCCCACAATCCGGGCGATCCACGCCCACAGCACCCGTCCCTCCAGTCCGTCCTCCTCTACCATGAAGGCGGCTCCGGCCTGGGCCAGCGCCTGGGCGTTGCGCCGCTGGTGGTCGGCGGCGGCCGTGGGCAGGGGGACCAGGACCGACGGCACGCCCCAGGCCAGGAACTCCGAGGTGGCCATGGCCCCGGCCCGACTCACCGCCAGCGCAGCCAGCCCCAGGGCCAGGGGCATCTCCTCGATGTAGCCCACGGCCCGGACCCACGTCGGAGATCCCAGGGACTCCAGCTCGTCCCGGATCCGGCTCAGGTGCGCCGGGCCCGTCGACCAGAGGAGCTGAACGTCGGGGCTGGGCCGGGGCGGGCCGGCTCCCTGGGGCCGGCGGGCTCCCAGGCTCCCGTCCATGACTCCGCCCACCACCTCCATCACCGCCCGGTTCAGCGCCGCCGAACCCTGGCTGCCGCCCACCACCAGCGCCACGGGGCGGGACGGGTCCAGGTCGAAGGCGGAGGCGGCCTCCTGGCGCCGAATTTCCCGGGGCGGTCGCACCGGATTGCCCGAGATCCGGGCTCGTCTGCGAGCCAGGCGAGGAAGGTGCTCCGCCGCCTCCGGGAAGGCCAGGTGGATCTCCCGGGCGAAGAGGGAGAGGACCCGGGTGGTGATCCCGGGCACGGCGTTCTGCTCCTGCAGCACCAGGCGGATCCGCATGAGGGCCGCCATGATCCCGGCGGGACCGCCGGCGTACCCACCCGTCACCACCACCAACCGAGGACGGCGAACTCGGAACGCCTCCCCTACCCGGATCAGCGCCTGCACCAGACGGACCAGCGGCCGCAGGTTCCCCCACACGGTTCCCCTCCGCATCCCTTCCACCGGAACCAGCACGTGATCCACGCCCCTCTCCGGCAGGACCCGGGCCTCGAGGCCGCGCTCGGCGCCCACGAAGAAGGAGCGCGTGTCGGGACGCAGGTCGCCCAGCGCCTCGGCCAGAGCCAGGGCCGGATAGAGGTGCCCGCCGGTTCCGCCTCCAGAGAAGGCCACGCTCCACGCGTTTCCGCCCCTTGGGGTCGCCATCATGCCGGCATCCTCCTCCGCCCCCTGGAGGCGGAAAGCTCCGGCGAACCGCGGGCCACGCTCATGAGCATCCCGATCCCCACCAGCGTCACCAGCAGATTGGATCGGCCGTAGGAGACCAGGGGAAGAGACAGGCCCGTGGGCGGAAGGAGCCCCAGGCCCACCCCCATGTGAAGCACGGCGTGGAGGGCGATCAGGCTGGTGATCCCCATGGCCAGGAGCTGTCCGAAGAGGTCCGGGGCGTACCGGGCCACCCGGAAGCCCACCAGCACGATGACGAAGTAGAGCGCGAAGAGGAAGAGAACGCCCAGGAGCCCCCACTCCTCTCCGATCATGGAGAAGATGAAGTCGTTGTGAGGCTCCGGGAGAAAGCCGAACTTCTGTCGGCCTTCGCCGAAGCCCACCCCGGCCAGCCCGCCGGAGCCCAGGGCGATGAGGGACTGGTGCACCTGGTAGCCGGCGGTGGACGTGTGGCCGGCCAGGTCCTGGAAGGCCAGCAGCCGATCCTGGCGGAAGCCGCTTCCCAGCTGCGCCAGGGCCAGGGGGGCCAGCACGATGCCCATGAAGACGAAGTGACCGATGCGGGCGCCGGCGGTGAAGACCACCAGGGCCCCCAGGACGCCGATGACGAAGGCGGTGGAGAGGTCCGGCTGCAGGAGGATGGGCAGGAGGAGCAGGCCCCAGATGATGAGGAAGGGGAGGAGGCCTTGCGAAAGACTCCGAAAGGCCCCCTGCTTCTTCACCGCCAGGTGCGCCGTCCAGATGATGACAGCCAGCTTGGCGAACTCCGAGGGCTGCACCGCCACGCCCAGGTGAAGCCACCGCCGGGCCCCGTTGATCTCCGGAGCCAGGCCGTGGGTCCACGGAAGGATCATGAAGACCAGCGTGGCCCATGCGGCCACCACCAGGGGCCAGGCCAGGGCCCGCCACCATCGATGGGGCACCCGGGACACCCCCACCAGGAGGACGATACCCACCACCGCACCCACCGCCTGGCGCAGGACATAGAAGGTGTCCGGGAGCTCCTGACGCTGCGCCAGGAAGGCGGAGGCCGAATAGAGGTTCACCAGCCCGAAACAGAGGAGCAGGAGGGTGGCCCCCAGGAGGACGGCGGGCTCCCACCCCTCCCCCAGCCCGCTCTCGGCGTACTCCGGGGTGGCCTGGGGAGCCGCATCCACCGGCATCGGGCTCATGGGCCCCTCCCTGCCAGCTCGGCAAAACGACGGCCCCGCTCCCGGTAGTCGCTGAAGAGGTCGAAGGAGGAGCAGGCCGGGCTCAGGAGGACCACGTCGCCAGCCCGGGCCTCGCTGGCCGCCCGCTCCACCGCCGCATCGAAGCCCGAGTGGACACGGACCACCGGGAGGTCGGGCCCCAGCTCGTCCGTCAGCTCCCGCTCCAGTCGCCCACCGGCCTCCCCGTAGAGGATCGCCAGCCGTGCCCGGCTCCGGAGGGCCCGGGCCAGGGGCCGGAAATCCTCTCCCTTGTCCCGTCCGCCCAGGATCACCACCAGGGAGCGGTCCAGGCTCTCCACGGCGCTTCGGGCCGCATCCACGTTGGTGGCCTTGGAGTCGTCCACCCAGAGCACGCCGGCCCTGTCCAGCACGGGCTGCATCCGGTGCGGAAGGGGCTGGAAGCTCTCCAGTCCGTCGGAGATGGCCTGCGGGGATGCGCCGGCCACCCGGGCCGTCAGGGCCGCCGCCAGGGCATTCAGGACGTTGTGGCGCCCCAGGACCCGGAGACGTGCCGAAGCTGCGAGCCGTTCCTCCGTCGGCTCCTGCCCGGCATCGGCCGGCCACCGGAGGGTCAACATCCCCTCTCGCACGAAGGCAGACGGGAGGGCCTCTTCCACCTGACCGGGGTCATGGGCGAAGAGGCAACGGGTGCCCGGCGCGTCACCGGGGAGGGCCCGGACCGCGTCCACCTCGCCGTTCAGCACCCAGTGGTCCCGGGGGCGGGCGTTCTGGAAGAGGCGGGCCTTGTCGCGGTAGTAATGCTCCACGTCGGGATACCGATCCAGGTGATCCGGGGCCAGCGTCGTCACCACTCCGATGTCGGGAGCCATGCGCTGGGTGTCGGCCAGCTGGAAGGAGCTCATCTCCAGGACATACCACTGGGGCGGCGGGTGCATGAGCGCCAGCTCCGAGGCCGCTGGCGCCAGGCCCACGCCCACATTGCCCCCCAGCGCCGCCGAAATCTCGGCGGCCTCCAGGAGGTGCGCAGCCAGCGCGGCCGTGGTGGTCTTCCCGTTGGTCCCGGTCACTGCGATCAGTGAACCCTGGTAGAACCGGCAGGCGTACTCCGGCTCCGATATCCACCGGACGTCCCGACTTCGGAGCTGCCGGAGCACCGGAGCGTCCGGGGGGATTCCCGGAGATACCACAACCACCCCCGCCTGCGCGATCCGGGCCACGTCGTGGGCGCCCAGCTCGACCCGGGCTCCCAGCTCTCGCAAGTCGGCTGCACGAGCATCAGTCTGGGCGTCGGTTTTGAGATCCGAGACATAGACGCTTCCTCCTCCTCTGACGAGGGCCAGGCGCGCCGCGGCGAGTCCGCTGGCGCCCAGTCCCACAATGGCGACCGCCTCGCTTCCGGCGGTCCTGTCGTTACCGCGATCCTCTCCCACCTGCCCGTCGCTCACCGGATCTTCAGCGTGCTGAAGGCAAGCATGGCAAAGAGGAGCCCCAGGATCCAGAAGCGAATCACCACCTTGGGCTCGGCCCAGCCGAGCTTCTCGAAGTGGTGGTGGATCGGGGCCATCAGAAAGAGCCGGCGACCCGTCCCGAACCGCCGCCTCGTGTACTTGAACCATCCCACCTGCAGCATCACCGAGAGGGCTTCGACGACGAACACGCCCCCCACGATGAGCAGGAGGAACTCGGCCTTCAGGAGAATGGCCATCACCGCCATGGCCCCTCCCAGGGCCAGTGATCCGGTGTCGCCCATGAAGACTTCGGCCGGGGGGGCGTTGTACCAGAGGAAGCCCACGGCTCCCCCGGCCAGCGCCGCAGCGAAGACCGCCAGCTCGCCGGCTCCCGGCAGGTACAGGAGCCCCAGGTAGGCCGAGGTATCGACCCGGCCGATGAGGTAGGCGAAGACGCCGATGGTCACCAGGGCGATGGCCCCCAGCCCGGCGGCCAGTCCGTCCAGGCCATCGGTGAGGTTCACCGCGTTGGACGAACCCGAGACCACCAGCGAGACGAAGACCACGTAGGCCGGCAGCCAGAAGACCGCCACCCATTCGTCGAAGAAGGGGACCATGGTCCACGACGCCGGCACCGGGTGGATGGGCCACAGGATCAGGAAGAGCCCGAGCGCCGCACCGAAGGAGAGCTGGCCCACCATCTTGTAGCGGGCCACCAGACCCCGGGAGCGTCCCTGCACCACCTTCAGGTAGTCGTCCATGAAGCCGATGGCGCCCATCCATAGCAGCGAGAGGAGGGTCAGCACCACGTACCAGTTGGTGAGCTCGGCCCACAGCAGGGTGGACACGGTGGCCGCCAGCACGATGAGGGTCCCGCCCATGGTGGGGGTGCCCGACTTCTTCAGGTGACTCGCCGGCCCGTCGGTGCGAACCACCTCTCCCACCCGGAGGTGCCGGAGCCACCGGATGGTGGCCGGCCCCGCAAGGAAGGCGATGAGCAGCGCCGTCACCGCCGCGCCTACCGACCGGAAGGTCAGGAAGTTGAAGAGGTTGAATACGATGTGGAGCTCGGCCAGGTCCGGGAGGAAGTGATAGAACATCAGTCCTCCTCCTCATGGGCTTCCGGACCGGGGGCAGCCCCGAACGCCTCCTGGAAGCGGGGCACGAGCCTCTCCATGGCCATCCCCCGCGAGCCCTTCAGGAGCACGGTCTCCTCCCCGTGGAGGTGGGGCCGCAGCGCCTCCCACGCCTGGTCCAGGTCGGGGGCCAACAAGAAGTGAGGGGGAAGAGATCCTCCCTCTACCTCATGGAAGATCCCGACGCCGATGACCAGAGTCAGAGGAAGGGCCTTGGCCTCCTCCAGAATCTCGCGGTGGAGTTCCCGGCTCCGTTCGCCCAGCTCCAGCATGCTTCCGAGCACAGCTACCCGCGGCCCGGCCCCGGGGAGAGAGGCCAGGAGTTCCAACGCCGCCCGCATCGACTGGGGGTTCGCATTGTAGCAGTCCAGCATGAGACGAACACCGCCCACCTGTCGCCACTCTCCCCGGAGACCGCCGGGCTCTACCTGCGCCACGGCGGACACCGCCGGATCCAGTTCCACCTCGAGTTGGCGCATGAGCGCCAGGGCCAGGAGCACGTTGGTGGCGCCGTGACGACCGGGCAGGCGGGGGTGGATCTCCCGGTCCAGGTACCGGAAGGAGACCCGGCCCTCGGCGTCGGGTGAACCCGGGTGGCCCCGGAACTCCGGATCGGCTCCGTCACCGAATCCGGCCACTCCCACATCTTCCCGGAGAGCCCGGGCCCGGGCCGGGAGAGCGGGCGGAAGCTCTCCCACCATGGAGGGAGCACCGGGGCGAAGGTTCGCCAGGAGGTCCAGCTTTTCGACCAGGACCCCCTCGAGCCCACCGAGCCCCTCCAGGTGCGACTCGCTCACCGTGGTTATGAGGGCCGCATCGGGCTCGGCGATGCGGGTCAGGATGCCGATCTCGCCGGGCTCGTTGGTGCCCAGCTCCACCACCACCCAATCCGCGTCGTCGGGGGCGTCCAGGAGGGTCAGCGGGAGTCCCACCCGGTTGTTCAGATTCCCCGGGGTGGCGTGGACCCGATGCCCCGCTCCCAGACCTGCCCGAAGGAGCTCCTTCACCGTGGTCTTGCCCGTGGAGCCGGTGAGGGCCACCACCGAACCGGAGAGGGCCCGGCGGCGGAAGCGGGCCAACTGCCCCAGGGCCACCAGGGTGTCCCGGACCGGGTAGGCGGGGAGGGGGCCCTCGGTGGCGTCGGGATGGGAGACCACCGCGCCCCGGGCGCCTCGGGCGGCGGCCTCCTCCAGGTAGTCGTGCCCGTCGAAGCGCTCCCCCTGGAGGGCGACGAAGAGCGACCCCGGCGAGAGGACCCGGGTGTCGGTGCCCACCTCCGAGAACTCCAGAGCACGCGGCTCCAGGACCCCCTCGAGGCCCAGCGCCCGGCGCACCCCGGCATCATCCCAGCGGAAGGCCTCTCGGCTCATGACGCCTCCCGGTCCCGCAGGAGCTCCCGCACCACCACCCGCTCGTCGAACTCCCGTCGCTCGGTTCCCACCACCTGATATGTCTCGTGGCCCTTTCCAGCCAGGAGGACGGCGTCGCCGGGCCGAGCCAGTTCCAGGGCCACCCGGATGGCCTCCCGGCGCTCGGTGATCCGGTGGTAGGCCGTCCCTTCCATCCCGGCCACGATGTCGTCGACGATGGCCTCGGGGTCCTCGGTACGGGGGTTGTCGGAGGTGACCACCGGAATGTCGCCCCCCCGGGCCACGATGCGGCCCATCTCCGGTCGCTTCGAAGGATCCCGGTCTCCGCCGGCGCCGAAGACCACGATGAGGCGTCCCGGATAGAGGGGCCGTAGGGTCTCCAGCACCCGCCGGAGGGCATCGGGGGTGTGGGCGTAGTCCAGGATCACCGGCACCGGCTCCCGCACGGTGACCTCCATGCGTCCCGGCGGAGGGGCCACGTCGGCAAGGCGAAGGGCCAGGGATTCCAGTGAGAGCCCCGCCAGCAGGCCGGCGCCGGCAGCCACCAGGGCGTTCTCCACGTTGAATGCGCCCAGGAGGGGAGTTCCCACCGAGGCGGCTTCCTCTCCCCATTCGAGGCGGAACCGGGCTCCGGTGCCCGACAGCTCCACCTCCGAGGCCAGGAGGGGAGGAAGCCGGGTCCGTGCTGCCGGCCCCGTTGGGCCGGCGGCGCCTCCGGTCTCGTTACTTGTCTTCACATCCCTGACCCCGGTCACCAGAAGGCGACCGCGGATCTCGGGGAGGGCCCGCCACGCCGGGTCGTCACCGTTGACCACCACCCCGCTCTCGGTGTCGCGCAAGAGACCCAGGAGGCGAGCCTTCGCCTCCCGGTAGGCGTCCAGATCTCCGTGGTAGTCCAGGTGGTCCCGGGTCAGGTTGGTGAAGCAGGCCACGTCCACCGAGAGCCCGTCCAACCTCCGCTGCTCCAGGGCATGGGACGACGCCTCGAGACTGACCTGGGTCACGCCGGAGCGGACCAGGTCGGCCAGCCGCCGGGAGAGCTCCACCGGACCTGGCGTGGTAAGCCCCTGGCTGTCGGGCAACGGACGTCCGTCCGGGCCGATGACTCCCAGGGTGCCCAGGGCCGCCGAAGGTCCCAGACCCGCCAGGAGGTGCCGGGCCAGAACGGTGACGGTGGTCTTCCCGTTGGTGCCCGTCACAGCGGTGACGCCCAGGGTGTCCGTAGGACGACCCAGGAGTTCGTGGGCCAGGATGGCCGCGGCGCGGCGGCCGTCGGTGACCTCGAGCTGCGGAAGGTCCACCTCGCCCACGAATCGTTCCACCACGGCGGCGGTGGCGCCGGCTCGCTGCACTTCCGGCAAGAACGAGTGGGCGTCCAACCGGGTCCCCTTCCAGGCCAGAAAGAGGTCCCCCGCGGCCACCGCCCGGGAGTCCTGGGTTACCCCCGAAACGAGGAGATCCTCCGACCCATGGAGCTGCACCAGAAGCCCCTCGGAGCGGAGGATGCGGGCCAGAACCCCGAGGCGCGTCCCCCCCTCATTCATGGGAGGGCGCTCCCGGGGAGCCCGGCCGGCCAGGGGGCCCCAGCAACCGAATGGTGTCTCCCGGCGTCACCGGAGCGCCGGCCGGAGGCTCGGTGGCCCGGACGTCCTCCGGGCCCGTCCACTCCACGACCAGGCCCAGACCATGAAGCTGCCGGGCCGCCCGCCGGGGGGTCGATCCGCGGAGGTCGGGAAGAGCGAACTCCCTCTCACCCCACCCCCCGACCTGGGAGACCGACACGACACCGGCATCGGAACGGGTGGCGAAGTGGGAGTTGGAGGCCGCGACGCCCCCGTTTTCCTGCAGGGCGACCCGCTCCACGGGCCCCGTCACCTGCCGGGACGCTCCCTCCAGGTCGGCGGCCATGGCGGCTGGAATGGCCTGTCGCCGGGCCAGCGCCGCCAGCGCCCGGCGATCCAACGGGGGTGCGTGGGTGGCCAGGATGGCTTCCATGGTGGCCCGGGTCACCGGAGCGGCGGTGGCGCCCCCGTAATACTCCCCCTGGGGGCGATCCAGCTTCACGAAGACCACGAGTTGCGGGTCCTCGGCGGGGAAGAAGCCAGCGAAGGAGGCGTAGTAGGCACCCCGCTCGTAGACACCTCCGACGTGGGCCCGGCTGGTGCCGCTCTTTCCCGCCACCTGGAAGGTGCTCAGGCGTGCCCGACCTCCGGTGCCGTCCTCCACTGCGCCGACCAGCGCCTCGGTGACCTCCCGGGCCACGTCGGCGGAGACAACCCGGCGGACGGCCCGAGGCTCGAAGGCCCGGACCGTCCGGCCCGCCGCATCCCGGACCTCACGGATGATCCGGGGCTCCATCAGGGTCCCGCCGTTGGCCAGGGCGCCGTAGGCCATGGCCATCTGAAGTGGTGTCACCCCCACCTCGTACCCGATGGCAAGCGAGGCCGGCGACTGGGCCGACCAGCGCTGCGGGCGCCGAAGCGAGCCAGCCACTTCCCCCGGAAGATCGATCCCCGTCGGCGCGCCCAATCCGAAGTCCCGGAGACCTTCATACTGTTCCGCCGGCGTCAGCCGGTCGGCCAGCTTGGCGATCCCCACATTGGACGAGACCTGGAGCGCATGAGCCAAATCGGTATGGCCGGGGCTGTGGACGTCGGTGATGGTCCGACCCGCCCTGTGCCACTGGCCGTTGCCGGTGTCCACCGAGTCGGCCAGGGTGGCCCGCCCGGTGCTCAGGAGTGTGGCCACCGTAAAGGGCTTCAGGATGGAGCCGGGTTCGTAGGGTGAGTTGAGGGCACCCAGGTGAGTCTGGGCTCCGTCCTTGAGCGATGCCATGGCCAGGATCTCTCCGGACCGGGGGTCGGTGACCAGAACGTCCCCACCGCGTGCGCCGGTCTGGTCCAGGGCCTGCTGCAGCGCGTAATGGGCGATCTCCTGGAGGTCCGCGTCCAGGGTCAGAACTACCTGCCCTCCGCTCCGGGGAGGCTCCACCACCCAGGTTTCACCCGGAATGGGGCGACCCTGCGAGTCCCGGGCCAGGATCTCGGTGCCCGGGACTCCCTCGAGCGTCTCCTCGAAGGCCTGCTCCACCCCTCCGGCGCCGTGGCCGTCCACCACGGCGCCCAGGACACCCCGCAGGAGCTCACCGTGAGGGTAGAAGCGCCTCAGCTCTCGCTCTACGTACACCCCGCGGACACCGGCCAGCGCATCGCGGACGCCCGGAGGATATCGGCCCTGCAGGGGCACCCAGCGCCTGGACGTCTCGAAGGGTGCCCAGGCCCGGGCCGGAAGGATGCCCAGCGCGTCCACCAGAAGCTCCACTGTGCGGGTGGTGTCTCGGACCTCGTGGGGAGCCACGCTGACCTGGAAGGTCTCGTGGGAGAGGGCCACCGGGATCCCTGCCCGGTCCATGATCATGCCCCGGGCGGCGGGGATGGCGCCGGTAGTGCGGTGCTGGCGCTCGGCCTCCGCCCGCCACTCGCCGGCCTGCATGAGCTGCAGATCCACCGCTCTCCAGAGCAGCACGCCCCCCACTACGAGCCAGCAGCAGAGAAGCACCCTGCGCCGTGCAGCCACATTCGTACCTCGGCTCATTCCAGCCCTCCGGGCATGAAGACGATCTCCTCCGAACCGGGCGTGCGCATCTGGAGCCGCTCCCGGGCCTCGGTCACCACCCGACTCCGGCTCTCCAGCACCTGGATCCTTCGCTGGAGCTCGGAACGTTCGGCCTCCACCAGCGACACCTGCCGCTGGATCTCGTCAAGGTCCGCCAGCGCCTCCCGGGTCCGGGACTGGCGCCACGTCACCAGGCTCAGGGCCGTGAGCAGGGCCGCTACGGCCAGAGCGACCAGAGACGTCGTATTGAGCCTCATGCGGCCTTCCTCCACGCCCTGAGCCGTGCGCTGCGAGCCCGGGGGTTCCTTTGCAGCTCCTCGTCCGTGGGTCGGATCACCTTCCGGGTCAGGAGCCGGCCCAGCGCCTCACCCCGGCAGGCGCAGACCGGAAGGTCCGGGGGACACACGCAGTCCTGACTCCACTCCCGTAGGGTGTGCTTGACGATGCGGTCCTCCAGGGAGTGATAGGCGATGACCACCAGGACCCCATCCGGAAGAAGCGCCTTGCGAAGCCGAGGCAACGCCGTCTCCAGCGCCGCCAGCTCGTCGTTGACCTGGATTCGCAGCGCCTGGAACACCCTGGCCTTCTCCTTTGCCGAAAGCGGTCGTTGATGAACCACGCTCATTGCGTCCAACAGGTCCTGCGCCTTCTCCAGCCGCTGGCTGGCCCGCCGCTTCACCACCTCCGCGGCCAACCGCCGTGCCCGGGGCTCCTCGCCGTATTCCCTGAAGATCCGGGCCAGCTCCTCCTCGTCCCACTCGTTCAGGATGTCGGCTGCCGTGGGCCCACCTTCCGTCTCATCCCCCATGCGCATGTCCAGGGGCGCCTCGCCGGAGCGAAAGGCGAACCCACGACGATCCTCGTCGATCTGTCTGGAGCTGACGCCCAGGTCCAGGAGCGCGCCCCTGAGTGACGGACCGAAGATCCCAGCTCCCCGGGCCGCCTCGTCGAAGCGTGCCTGCAGGAAGCGTACACGCCCACTCCAGGGCTCCAGCGCCTTCCCGGCCCGAGCCAGGGCCTCCGGATCCCGGTCCACCGCCAGAATCCGGCTGCCGGCGATCCGCTGGAGGATCGCCCTGGCGTGGCCGCCCCCTCCCACCGTTGCGTCCATGATCTCTCCCTGGCCCGGCGAATCAGCCAGGAACTCCACCACCTCGTCCACCAGGACCGGAACGTGGAAGTCATCGTCCTGGGCCATCAGCCGAAGATCTCGTGGACGGCCTGGGCCAGCTCTTCCGACTCCTCGCCCTCGGCCGGCCCGGCTTCGCGGAACCGTTCCGGATTCCAGATCTCCACCCGGTCCAACGCCCCGATGAGGAGCGCCGAGCCGTCCAGCGCCGCCGCCTCCTTGAGCCAGGCCGGAATCAGGATGCGTCCCTGCTTGTCGGGCTCCACCTCCACCGCCCGGGCAGTGATCCGTCGCAGGTGTCCGGCCATGGTCGACCGACTCCGTCTCAGCTCCAACAACCGCTTCTGCACGCCCTCCCAGGTGGACTGGGGAAAGAGGGTGAGGTGGGTGGGCTCCCACTGCAGCAGTACGAAGCGGGTATCATCTGCCCGGCGCCGGTACTCCGCCGGGAGGCTGACCCGCCCCTTCTGATCAAGCTGGTATTCGTACTGCCCGAGAAACCCCGCCACGCTGTCCCCTCCGTGGGTGGTTGTGGGGAAGAGTGGGTAATAGTGGTGACGGCTGGGAGAACATACGGGGGGGGTGGGATGCGGGTCAAGAGGTTTCTTCCCACGGGGGTGGGCACACACGCACGACCAGACGCACGAAAGGGGCGCCGCGGACAACTCCGCGACGCCCCTCTCGGTTCCTGCTTGCAGGTCCTGGGGCCCGTCAGGGCCTGGACCGCAAGGTCATCAACCCGTCATCAGCGCCGTCCTTCTCGGGCGATGATGGCCTCCTGAATCTCGATGTACTGATCGATGGGATCCAGGAGGCCGGCCACGCTCTGCCCGGTGCGCTGTGCGTGACCCTCACCGGCCTGGACCATCTCCCGAGCCCGCTGGAAGATGGGCAGCGACTGCCGGGCCGTTTCCAGCGTCTGGGGCTGCTGGATCTGCTCACCCAGCCGCATCAGGGCGTAGCCGTGGAAGAAGTTGAGCTGCTCGCGGAACTCGGTGGAGACGTTGAACTCCTTGGCCTCCTCGATGAGATCCACGCCGCGCTGGATGTTGGTGCGCTCCTGGATGTAGCTGCCGTAGGCGTGGCTGAAGATCATGCTGGCCAGCTGATCCGGCTGCTGCTCCTGGTGCTCCTGGGCGTGGTGGAACGCCTCGATGGCCTCTTCGGGCCGAGCCGCGTCCAGGAGGAAGTTCCCCATCCGGGTCCAGGGGCTGGACACCTCGGTCCCGTCGGGATCCAGCTCCATGGCCCGCTCCAGGGCGGCAATGGCCTCGTCGGTGTTGCCCATCTCATTGTGCACACCCGCCAGCTGTCCGTGCAGCCGGGCCTCGCCCGGGAAGATGTCCCTGGCTCGGTTGCCTATCTCCAGGGCGTTCTCCAGTTCGTCCAGCTGACGATAGGCCCGCATGATGTTCACCGCGTGCGTGACCCGGGCCTCGGCGCCCCGCTCCTCAATCACGAAGTCCAGCGCCTCGATGGCGGTCCGGTAGAGTTCGGCCACTTCGGCGCTCACCCGGGGCTGATCACTGTCCTGGGCCACCGGACTCGGATCGAGGTCCTGAAGGTTGAGGGCCGCCCGGAAGGCGTACATGCCGAAGGCCTCGTTCAGTTCCACGTTGTCCGGCTCCTGCTCCATCCCCTGCTCCAGGAGGGTCATGGCACCGTAGTAGTCGCCGGCCTCCTGGGCCAGATCAAATGCAATGGTAAGACGGACGGCTACGTTGTCGGGGTTGATCTCCAGGTAGGCCGCGTAGTACTCCCGTGCCGCGTCGGCGTCGCCCATCTGGGCCGAAGCGTATCCCGCCCGGTTCAGGAGGTCGTCGTTGCGCGGATCATCTTCCAGGAGGACCTCCAACTCGTGCAGGGCGTCCTCCCACTGCTCCGACTCGAAGTAGGACACGGCCAGCGAGTGGCGAGCCTGCTCCGACTCCGGAGCCAGCTCCAGGGCCCGGGTGCAGTACTGGACGGCCTGCTCCCAGTTGGCCGAGGCGCGCTCCGACTGGCAGAGCCCGATGGCCAGGACCTGCTCGGAGGTCCGCTCGAAAGCCGCCAGGATGTGGCGGGCCGCCTGCTCCTCGTCCCTGTAGTAGAGCGACAGCGGCGCCACCTCGAACTCCTCCAGGGCCGGGATCGTGTAGAACCTGGCCTCCATCGTGTACTCGCCGTCATCGGACGTGTAGTACTCGCCGCACAGGACCAGGGGCACGTCGATCTGGGACGCGAGCTGTCTGGCCGTGGTGCAGTCCAGGTCCCGGTAGCGCAGGTCGAACTCCCGGGCCGCCTGGTCGATGTCCCGTTCGGACATGGCCACGTGGCGCTCGAGGTCGATGAGGTCCCGGACGTACTCCGCCACATTCTCACCGAAGCGATCACGGGAGTCGTCGGTGGGCTGGAGGTCGGGGACCATGACCCGGGCTCGCTCCTGGGCCTCGACGGCCTGCGGCATGAGGGGAACCAGAAGGAAGGCGGCCACCGCGGCGACCACCAGGCTCACACTCAGTCGATCGAACATGTTGCTTCTCCCAGCATTGTGTCTTGGGCAGGCGGACTCGCGAGAACAGAGGTTCCCACAGCCCACTTCGGCTTCCGGAGGGTCGGATCCTAAGTCCCTCCCCTCGGCGATGCAATCTGCCTCGGCGTAATCATCTACACTCAGGGGAACGACTACGATCCATATCGGGC
>SLNQ01000382.1 GCA_007132965.1 Gemmatimonadota bacterium
CGCCGTCGGCCTCGATCGTGTGGGCGTCAACTGCGTCTATCTCTCCATGCGTAGATCGGGGTCCCGGGACGCCACCGACGCTATCGGGCCCGGGGGATCACCCAGGCGTGCCGAACCTGTCCCTGGGCGTCGATCACGGTGAAGTCCTCGATCCAGCCGGTGGACTCGCGACGGCGCCGTCACCCGGCATCGCCTTGAAGTCTGATCGGAAGTAGGGCGAGCCGCGTTGCGATCAGACTGCCAGGAGCTCGAAGCCCCTGAGGTGCGACGGCATCTCCTCGTACAGGGCCACTCGCTCCCAGCGGCGTCCGCCGTCGTCGGACCGGTGCACGCCTCGCTCGTCGGCGGCCCAGAACTCGCCGGCGCGGCGTCCCGGCCGGAGGAGGGCCGCGATGGTAGAGGGTGCATCGGGCCACCCCGCCCGCACCCGCTCCCACGCGCCCCCCTTCTCTCTCCGATACAGGCGCCCATCGGCGTATCCAGCCACGTACGCCGATCGGGGGCCCGAGGACGCCGAGACCAGGACCGTGTCGGGATCGCCGGGGTCGAGTGCCACGCTTCGCAGGTATCCCACCTCCAGTCCCTCCGTCGGGGTGCGCCAACTGGACCCGCCATCGTCGCTCTCGAAGTACCCGTCGCCGGCCGAGACCCTGAGTCCCATGGGCCGCTGGGGATGGATGGCCAGCTCGTGGGTGTCCCGGGGCCCGCCGGGCACCCGGTCCCTCCAGCTGGCGCCGCCGTCCCCGGTGGTAACCAGCGCACCGGCCTCGATGGCCAGCCACAGGCGGTCCGCATCGAAGGGGTGACACGCGATCCACCGAACGTGGTGGGTCTCGGGCCGGGGCGGAAAGGCCCACTCCGACGAGGATGCCAGCTCAGTCAGGTCCCGGCATTGGCGCCAGCTCGTTCCGTCGTCATCGGACCGCCAGAGGGCGCTGGGTTCGCTCCCGGCCCACAAGAGCTGGTCCCTGACCGGGCTGGCTGCCAATGACATGATGTGCTTTGCGTCCAGGCCAATGGGCGCCCACGAGGCCCCACCGTCGTCCGTTCGGAACACCCCACCCCGAACGGTGCCGCACCACGCCCGCAGCGGGTCGCCGGAGGCAGCGGCCAGGCAGGTGGGGCGCTGGCCTTCCAGCCCTTCCCCCTCTACGGCCCCGGAGCCGCCGGGCTCTAGACGGAGCACGCGGCTGTCGGTGGCCACCAGGAGCGCGGGTTCGTTCGCGGGCGGTTCGGGATCCATGGAAGCCTCCGGGTCGGGGAGATGACGTGCGTTTTTCATTGATACTCCGAGGCGCGCCCTGCCCGCAATGCAGGAGGCAGGTGCAGAAGGCCATCACGTGTACCGAACACATACCGAAACCATTCGGCCGACCCGGGGTAGCGCCGAGCATGAAGCGATCCCTGCCCATCGTACGAGGACGGGGTGCCGGAGGCGATCTTCCCAACCGATTCCAGCGGCTGCACGTGGAGCTGGACCCGGAGGAGGCGCACGAAGCGCCCCACGCCCGTCGCACCCGCTACCTGCGCGATCCGGCCCGGAGCATCCTCACCAGGAACAACAGCCCCGACGTGGGCTTCGACTGGAGCCTCAATCCCTATCGGGGGTGCGAGCACGGGTGCGTCTACTGCTACGCGCGCCCCACCCACGAGTACCTGGGCTTCTCCGCAGGGCTGGACTTCGAGAGTCGGATCCTGGTGAAGGAGGAGGCCCCCCGACTCCTGAGGCGGGCGATCAGCCGGCCGAGCTGGGTCCCGGTTCCGCTGGTCATGAGCGGGGTGACGGACCCGTACCAACCGGTGGAGCGGAAGCTGGAGATCACTCGACGGTGCCTCGAGATCCTAACCGAAGCTCGCCACCCCGTGGCCATGATCACCAAGTCCCGGCTGGTAGAGCGGGACACGGATCTCCTGGGGAAGCTGGCCCACCACGGGGCCGCCCACGTGACCGTCTCGGTCACCACGCTGGACCGGCGGCTCCAGCGGACCCTGGAGCCCCGGGCGGCGCCGCCCGAACACCGCCTGGCCGCCATCCGGACACTGGCAGACGCAGGCGTCCCGGTGGCGGTGAATGTGGCCCCGGTGATTCCGGGCCTCACCGAACACGAGATGGCGGAGATCCTGGCCGCCGCCGCCGACGCCGGCGCCACTGCGGCGGGCTACGTCGTCCTGCGCCTCCCCGGAGCGGTGAAACCCCTCTTCCTGGAGTGGGTGGAGACCCACTGCCCGGGCCGGGCCGGCAAGATCCGCTCCCGCCTCCGGAGCCTCAGGGGCGGAGAGCTCTACGATCCTACCTTTGGCACCCGTATGCGGGGCGAAGGGCCCTTTGCCCACCAGATCCGCGAGCTATTCCAGGTGGCTCGGGCCCGGGCCGGCATGCAGAGGCGGCTTCTGACCCTCTCCACCGAACACTTCGTCCGCCCCGACCCGCCTGAGCCGGTGGCGGAGGATCCCGCGGATAGCGGACAACTCGAGTTGTTCTGAGCCTTTGGGATCCACGCCGCACCTCTCCCCCTTGCCGACCTGTGTGGCACCGTATATCTTGTGGTACAAGACACCTGGTATCATATACCGTTTTGCACGCGGCATCAATGGAAAGTCAACTGAGACGGGGTACCCTGGAGATGGTTCTCCTCCGGCTTCTGAGCGAGGGGGAGATGTACGGCTACGAGGTGGCCTCCGAGCTGGCCCGTCGCAGTCGCGGTCGTTTCGAGGTGGGCGACGGCACCCTCTACCCGGTGTTCTACCGGCTCGAGAAGGAGGGCTACGTGGAGCCCACCTGGCGCCCGCAGGACCGGGGCGTGCCCCGCAAGTACTACCGCCTCACCCCCGACGGAGCGGAAGCCCTGGAGACGCTCATGGCCGAGTGGCGGGGCTTCGTGGAGGGCGTGGAGCGCATTCTGAGACCCCCAGCGGACGAGGAGCAGGAGTCATGACCACAGAGTCACACCTTCCCCCGGCGGCGGAGAACTATATCCAGTCGGTTCTGAAACACGTGCCGCCTCCCCTGCCCGAACGCGATCGGATCGCCATGGAACTGCGTTCGCACCTGGAGGAGCGTATCGCCGCCGGCAGCACCGACGACGACGCGGTGGCCCGCATGGGAGACGCGGAGGAGGTGGCCAGAGAGTACCTGGCCCAGGTGGACTTCACCGACGCCACCGTCCTGGAACGCACCGCGGCCTTCATCCTGGACGTGGCCCTGGGGGTCATCGTTCTGAGTCCCCTTTTCATCGCTCTCTGGATTCTCTACACACGTCATTTTCCTGTGGAGAATCTCTTCACCCTTACCCTCTTCCCCATAGCATTGGCCCTCTCCGTAATCGTGCTGGCCGTCGCCATCCTCTCCATCATCTACTTTCCCATCATGGAGGCCATCTACGGCCACACCCTGGGCAAGCGGCTCGTGGGCATCTACGTGACCCGGGAGGGGGGTGAGGCCGTGGGGTGGATCCCGGCCATCCTCCGGCGGCTCCCCTTCCTCCTGGAGATCTTCTGGATCGACGCCATCTTCGCCCTCTTCACCAAGCGGCGCCAGCGGGCCTTCGACCTGGTGGCCCGCACGGTGGTGGTGAAGCGGTAGCCGCTTGCGGGAGGGGATTCTCGGGCGCGCCCCTTGCCTCTCCGATCAGAATCTCTCTATTTGGAGAGATTGCTGAGCCCTCGACGGGAGAGAAGGTTGTGGAGATTCCGTTCCGAACCGGGGAGATCGTCTGCGCCCCCCACTTCACCGGCCGGCGAGCCGAGCTGACCCGAATTCGCCAGGCCATGTGGAGCCGAGGGCGGCTCCTGGTCACGGGCGAGCGGCAGGAGGGAAAGCGGTCCGCCGTTCAGGAGGCCTTCCTCCCTCTCCAGGGCCGAGGCGCCCTCTTCCTGGGAGTCGATCTCTGGACTGCGGAGGGCCCGCTGGACATCCTCCGACGGCTGGTGGCCCAGGTATCGACCCGATGGCCCCGCAGCACCCGCCTGCAGACGATGCTCACCGCGTCCGGCCTGCGGCCCCAGGTCGTGGACTCGGAAGAGGACTCCCGCCTGACCTTGACGGTCCGGGGGGTGGCGCTGCGCCCCGGCGAAGCGTCCCGGCACCTCCGGGAGGTGGTGCACTTCCTGGACGAGATGGCGGCTACGCACCCGTCTCCCACGGTCCTGGCCCTCTATCGGGTCCACCGTCCGGTGCCCGGCTTCACCGGGGACTCTGAGCTTCTGAGCCAGCTCATGGGCGAGACCCGTCACCTCTCCTGGATCCTCACCGGATCCCCCGCAACCGGCAGCGCCCCGGTCCTGCCCGCAAAACTCGTAGAACAGCTGCAGCTGGACCCCCTTCCCCGGGAAGAGATGGTGGCCTGGATCCGAACCCGGCTCCACGACCACGGGGTCGAGGCCGACGTGTCCTCGGTGAGGAGTCTGGTGGACCGAGCCGGGCCACGGACCGGCCACCGGATCCGGCTGGCACGGGCCGCTTACCTCAGAGGACTGCCCCGGGCACGCGTGGACGAGGACCTGGTCCGGGACGCCTTCGCCGACCTCGTCCGGGAGTCAGCTCCGGCCCACGAGCTTCTCTGGGAAGGGCTCCCTCCCTACCAACGGGCGGTCTTCCGGGCGATCGCCGCCGGTGTGGAGCAACTGCATAGCCGCCACGCCTCGCTAGAGTATGACCTGCCCGTGAGCTCGGCCATCACCAAGGCCGTGCAGATACTGCGCGAGAAGGGACACCTCTCGCTGGCCCATCCCGCCGCGCCCTCGGATCCATACTTCGGAGAGTGGATCCGGACCCACGTGCTGGCTCCCTGACGCTATCTTCCGGCAATGCGCGATCCTTCCTCCCAGCAGGCGCGGCGTTACCTGAAGGTCACCCTGGTGGTGTCCGCGGGACTGGTGGCCGGCGCCCTCCTGACCTGGCTACCTGACGACCCGTCTCCCTGGGCGTGGCTCCCCCTGGGGATCGCCTACGTGGTGGGAGGCGGGCCCATTGTACGGGCCACCCTGGCGAGCCTTCGTCTCGGACACCTCTCCATCGACTTCCTCATGGGTGCGGCGGCGCTGGGGGCAGCGGCGGTGGGGCAGCCCCTTGAGGGAGTCATCCTCATCTTCCTCTTCTCCCTCTCCAACACCATGGAGGCCTACGCGCTGGGTCGGACCCGCCGGGCCATCGGCGCCCTCATGGACCTCCACCCGGAAGAGGCGATGCTGGTGGACGCCCAGGGGGAGGAGCAGGGCCGGGTGCCCGCCGCCGAGCTGGAGCCGGGTCAGCGAATCCGCGTGCGACCCGGCGAGCGGATCGCCGCCGATGGCCGGGTGGACGGCGGCCGTAGCGAGGTGGACCAGTCCGCCATCACCGGCGAGGCCACTCCAGTGACCAAGGAGGAAGGAGACGAGGTCTACGCCGGCACCATCAACGGAGGCGGCGTGCTCACAGTCGAGGTCACCCGCCCCGCCGACCAGACCATGCTGGCCCGGATCGTTCGGATGGTGGAAGAGGCCCGGGGGAAGCGGGCGCCGGCCCAGGAGTTCATCGACCGGTTCTCGCATCCGTACACGCTGGCCGTCGTGGGAGGAAGCGCGCTTACGGGGGTGGTGGCCGCCCTGGGCTTCGGGATGGACTGGAGCGATGCCGTCTACCGCGCCATAACCCTCCTGGTGGTGGCCAGCCCCTGCGCCCTGGTCATCTCCACGCCGGCGGCGGTGCTCTCGGCCATCGCCAACGGGGCGCGCCGGGGGGTGCTCCTGAAGGGTGGAGGGATCCTCGACCTGGCCGGCTCGGTGGACGTGGTGGCCCTGGACAAGACCGGAACCCTCACGGTGGGAGAACCTCGGCTCCTGGACACGTGGACCGCCGACGGGGTGGACAAGGATGCCTTTCTCCGTACCGTGGCCGCGGTGGAGTCTGCCTCGGAGCACCATCTGGCCCGAGCCGTCGTGGGCGCCGCCCGGGAGGCGGACCTGGCCCTCCCCGGGGTGGACGACTTCCGGGCTCTGGCAGGCGAAGGGGTGGTGGGACGGATCGACGGCGAGATCTGCTGGGTGGGCAATCGGAACCTGACCCGCCGTCACTCAGCCGAGGTGCCCGAGGCGTTGGAGCCGTGGCTCGCCCATCAGGCCTCCCAGGGCCGCTCCATCGTACTGGCCGGCGTCGGAGCCCAGCTGCAGGGCGCCATGGCCTTCGGCGACGAACTCCGTCCCGGGGCCGCAGAGATGGTGCGTCGGCTGAAGGAGGAAGGTGTGCGTCGGGTGGTCATCCTCTCCGGTGATCACCCGGGCGCCGTGGAGGCAGTGGCCCGGGCGGTGGGCGCTGACGAGGCCAGGGCCGGCCTTCTCCCCGACGAGAAGGTGGCGATTCTCCGGGAGATGGCCCGGGACTCCCGGGGCGTGGCCATGGTGGGCGACGGGGTCAACGACGCTCCGGCCATGGCCGCGGCCTCGGTGGGGGTCGCCATGGGTGCGGCGGGCACGGATGTGGCCATCGAGACCGCCGACGTGGTTCTCATGAGCGACGAGTTGGACAAGGTGGACTATCTGTTTCGCCTGGGGCGCCGCTCCCGACGGACGGTCCGGCAGAACGTCTGGTTCAGCGTAGGATGGATGGCCCTGCTGGTGGTGGCGGCATCCACCGTGGGCATCCCCCTCACCCTGGCGGTGGTGGCCCACGAGGGAAGCACCCTTCTGGTGGTCCTGAACGGGCTCCGCCTCCTGGGCGGCGGAGGTCCGATCCCCGCACCCGGGATTTAACAGCGGCCGCCCTCCAGGCCTCTCCCAGACTCGACCGGCGTCCCTGCACTGGGCACCAGGCGACCTCTCGGTGGGCACCCTGCGTCCACTCCGCACCTTCGGCTGATTTGCACCCACGATGGCGAGACACGTCCCCATGACCGACACGTATTCCATTCGTCCATTCACCCTCCTCGCTCTGGTACTGGTAGCCGTGGCACTGGGCGTACCCCAGGACCTGACCGCCCAGGACGCAGACGCCGACACCACCCTTCAGCACATCCCCTACGAGGTGGGGGTGGCGGCGCCCCCGGTGGAGCCCGGCACGACCCTCCGCCCCATGACCCTGGAGGAGGCCATTGCCCGGGCGCTGGAGAGCAATCTGGACGTGCAGAGCGCACGACTGGGCCCGCAGATCCAGGCGTATTCCCTGGGAGCTGCCGAGGCCGCCTTCAACCCCTCCGTCAACGCCACCCTCGGGCACAACAGCTCAACGAACCAGTCCACGAGCCAGCTCGACGGCGGCCAGGAGATCACCACGGACCGGAACACCTTCAATTTCGGGTTGAACCAGCCGCTGCCGTGGTACGGCGGCCAGCTCAGCGCCAACTTCAACAACGCCCGGACCAGCACGGACAACGTCTTCGCCACCCGGAACCCCAACTACAACTCCAACCTCAGCTTCGGCTATACCCAGCCCCTCCTGGCGGGCCGGCGCATCGACGCCCAGCGAAATCAGGTCCGCACCCAGCAGGTGCAGCGAGAAATGGCTGACGTGCAGCTCCAGAGCCAGATCGACAACATCACCGCCCAGGTGAGGGTGGCATACTGGAACCTCCGGTCGCAGATCGAGCAGATCGAGATCCAGCGACGCAATCTGGCCCAGGCCGAACAGCTCCTTGCCAACAACCGGATCCGGGTGGAACAGGGCACCATGGTACCCATGGAGCTGGCGCAGGCCGAGGCGCAGGTGGCCAGCGCCCAGCAGGCTCTGCTGAACGCCGAGATCCAGTGGCGCAACCAGGAACGCAACTTCAAGCAGCTCATCGCCGGCGGATCGGATGACGCCATCTTCCAGGTCACCATCAACCCGGTGGACCTCCCGGAGGCGGTGGAACGGGAGGTGGACATCGAGGCGGCGGTGGCCCGAGCCCTGCAGAATCGTCCGGAAGTGCTCCAGCAGAGCATGCAACGGGAGATATCGGAGATGAACCTGGAGCTGAGCCAGGACAACGTGCGACCCAACCTGAACCTCTCGGCCTCCTACTCGCTGCAGGGCGTGGGCGGTGACCTCTTCGATCGCGACGGGCTGGGGGGAACTCCCGAGCTGGTCCAGCCGGGAGGGTATCGGGACGCCCTCTCCTCCATCGGAAGTCTGGACACCCCCACCTTCAACGTGTCGCTCAACTTCAGCTACCCGCTGGGGACGCGGGCCTCGGAGCTGAACCTCGAGCAGGCCCGCCTGCAGCTCCGGCAGACCGACATGGCCATGGCGGCGCAGGAGCTGGCCATCCGGACCGAGGTGACCAATGCCGGGATGGCGGTCTCCAACACCTTCCTGCAGCTCGAGGCCGCCCGGCGCAGCCGCGAGGCGGCGGAGCGAAGCGTGGAAGCCGAGCTCACCCGCTTCCAGGTGGGGGCCTCCACCAACTTCCAGGTGGCCGCGGCCCAGGACAACCTGACCCAGATGCGGCTTTCCGAACTCCAGGCCATCATCAACCACGTCAACGCCATCGCAGAGTTCGAGCGGGTACAGGGCCTGGGCTGGACCGGCGGCTGAGCTGGCGACGCCGCGGCCGGCCGTGTACTCTTAGCGTCGCCGTTTATCCCCAGACCGGAGTGTTCCCACGTGCGACGTTCGATCCTCCCTTCAGCGGTGCGCGCCGCTGCCCTCAGCCTCGCCCTCCTCCTTTTCCTGGCGCCGGGTCTGCTCCCGACTTCGGGGCTCGGCGCCGTGACCCCGGACAGCCCAGCTGACGACCCCTTCCTGGGTGTGAGGATCGACGAGGCGGAAAACCGGATCTACCTCGAGATCCCCGAGGGGCGCCTGGGCACCGACTTCCTGTACATGAACACCCTGGCCACCGGCCTGGGCGCGCCCCAGCCCCTCATGGACCGGGGGCAGGTGGGAATGGAGGCCGTCATGCGCCTGGAGCGTCGAGGTGACCGGGTACTCCTGGTCCGGGACAACTGGAGCGTACGCGCCCTGGGCGACGACGCCGAGCTGGAGCGCACGGTCCGGGAGTCGTTTCCCACCTCGGTGGTGGCCGCCTTCCCCATCGAAGATGACGAGGACGACGAGAGCGACGAAGCGGACTCGAACCTGGTGGTGGACGCCACGTCCTTCTTCATGAGCGACGTGTTCGGAATCGCCCGGAGGTTCCAGGGGGCCGGCCAGGGCACCTTCCGCCTGGAACGGGACCGGAGCTGGATCAGCCCGGAGAACACGGGGGCCTTCCCGCTGAACACCGAGGTCCGCGCGGTCCTCACCTTCACCTCGGATTCGCCGGGCGGGCAGGTGAGCCAGTCGGCCCCCGACGGCTCGGCGGTGACCATGCAGCAGCACCACTCCCTGGTGGAGCTCCCCGACGACACCGACTTCCGCCCTCGCAGGGCCGACGGCCGGGCCGGCCTCTTCGCCACCACCTTCCTTGACTTCGCCCAGGGCATCGACGGCGACTACCGGGAGCGCTACACCGCCCGCTGGCGCCTCGTCCCTTCCGACCCGGAGGCCTACCTGGCCGGCGAGCTGGTTGAACCGGTGGAGCCCATCGTCTACTACATGGATCCCGGGATCCCGGAGCCCTACCGGAGCGCCTTCATCGAAGGAGGCATGTGGTGGAACGAAATCTTCGAGGCGGCGGGTTTTCGCAACGCCTTCCAGGTCCGGGAGCTCCCCGAGGGGGTCGATCCGCTGGACGCCCGCTACAACATCATCTACTGGGTCCACCGCCGCGCCGCCGGCCCCTCGGTGGGACCGTCGTTCAGGGACCCCCGCACCGGTGAGATCCTGAAGACGGTGGTGCGGATGGACTCGCACCGCTCGCTGGTGAACTACAACATCTACGCGGGACTGCGGCCGGCGGCGGGTCCCGGCGGCCTGAACGTGAGCGCCGAGGACTTCGCCATGGCCCGGCGCAAGCAGCACACCGCCCACGAGATCGGCCACACGGTGGGACTGGCCCACAACTTCATCGCCGCCACCCAGGACCGCTCCTCGGTCATGGACTACCCGGCTCCCCTCATCGATCTGGACGCCGACGGCGAGCTGGATCTCTCCCAGGCCTACCGGGACAGCGGAGGGGCGTGGGACAGCCTGGCGGTGCGGCACGCCTATACCTGGTACCCGGACGAGGAGGCCGAACGGCAGGGGCTGGAAGAGATCATGCAGGACGCCCTGGACCAGGGGCTCCGCTTCATCACGGGCGGGCACGCCGCATCCTCCGGGTCCATTCCGGGAGCTACCCAGTGGGTGGAGGGCAGCACCATGACGGAGGCGCTGGAGCGAACCACCCGGGTCCGAGACCTCCTGGTGGACCGCTTCGACGAGACGGCCATCGACCCGGGCGAGCCCATGAGCCTCCTGAACCAGCGCTTCGCCCACGTCTACCTGCACCACCGGTACGCCCTGGAGGGGGTCATCAAGTACGTGGGCGGAATGGACTTCAGCTACGCCCTCCGGGGCGACGGCCAGGACCCCACCCGGGCGGTCCCCGCCTCCCAGCAGCGCCAGGCGCTGGAGATGGCGCTGGACGCCCTGGAGCCCCGGGCGCTGGCCATCCCCGACCACATCCCCGACCTGATCCCGCCTTCGGGGTACGGCAGCACCGCATCCGACACCTGGATCCCCACTCAGGCCGGCACCGCTTTTGATCCCCTCACCCTGGCCGGCGGGCTCGCCACGGAGGTGGTGGAAGGGCTCCTGCACCGGCAGCGTCTGGCCCGGGTGGCCAGCTTCCACGCCCGGGACCGGGGGAATCCCTCGGTCCGGGAGGTGACGGGTCGTGTGGTGGAACGGAGCTGGGGTGCCCCCAGGGCCGATGACCCGCACCACCGCTCGCTGCAGCGAGTGGTCCAGCGAGTCGTCCTGAACACCCTCCTGGACCGGGCCGGAGAGAGCCAGGCCACCCCGGAGGTCCGCGCGGCGGCCGAGGCCGAGCTCACCGAGCTGCAGGACGCCCTGGCCACCGCCTCGGGCGGGACGGCCGAGGAGGAGGCCCACCGGGCCACGGCCCTCCGGGACCTGGAGCGCTACTTCGCCGGTGACGACGATCCCGAAAACCGGTCCCGCTACCCGGTGGTGCCCCTCCCGTGGCCCTGAGTCAGGCGAGACGGAGCCCCTACCAACCGGGCGTAAAGCTGAAGCCGAAGTGGGAGCCCCGGGCCGGCCGCTGCCACGGACGGGCGTAGTAGAACTCCAGAATCATTGCGCCCATGACGTTGACCCGGGCGCTCACCCCGGTGCTCAGCACGGGGATCCGCTCGGCGCTCTGCCGTTCCCAGCGGAGCTCGGCTCCCTCTCCGGCGCTCCACGCCACACCGGCGTCGGCAAAAGCCACCAGCTCGGTGGGCAGGCTGGGAAAGCTGAAGAGCCCGAAGCGGTCGGTTCCCAACAGGGGAACACGGGCCTCCACGTTCACCACCCCGAGCCGCTGCCCCACCAGGCGGTCGAACTCCGGGCACCCGCCCTGGGGATCGGGGGTGCATTCTCCCATCTGGAACGACCGGGTGGAGTACCCGCGCATGAAAGTTTCCCATCCCAGGAAGAAGGGGCGGATAAACTGTTGGTCCTCCTGGTCCAGCCCGTAGCGGCCCACGTGCATCCCCCGAACCGCCAGGGTGAGATGGGTGAGAGGCGAGTAGTAGCGTCGGTGGTCCGCCACCACCTGGGCGAACGAGAGGCTGCCTACCGTCTGGGACAGCTCCACCCTGGAGCGCCACCCCCGGATGGGTGAGGTGAACCCCATGAAGGAGTTGTCCTGGACGAAGGCCGCCGCGACCCGGCCCAGGTTCAGGGCGTCGGGCGAGGGGAGGCTCGTCTCTTCAATGTCGATGATCTGGCCGCCGGGACCCAGGGTGAAGATGTCTCGCTCACCGGAGAAATCGTAGCGGGTGTAGCCCCCGGTGAACTCCACGCGGCGAATGGACGAGAAGGGGTACTGGACCATTCCCTGGGCCTGGGTCACCCGCTGTCGCAGGATGTCCCGGATGAAGAGCTGGTCGCCCGTGTCCGGATCCTGGCCGAACCCACTCCGCACGAAACGGGTGGGGATGTGGGCGGCCCCCATCCCCCAGTCCCACCGCCTCTCCACGTTCTGGTAGAAGAGCTGGCCTCCGATGTCCTGGATCTCACCCTGTGCCTGGATGGCGGCAAAGAGGTTCCGGTTCCCCAGCATGTCCGAGAACTGGGCCGCGATGGCCCCGGCGATGAAGGTGCCGAACTGGTCCTGCCCCACCCCGACGCTGGTCTGGCCGATCCACTCGAGCCCCAGCCGGGACTCGAAGTCCGGGGCCTCGGCAGCCCGGTGTCTGTCCGGCTCCGGCATCCCGATGTCCGGGTTGGCCAGGAGGGGAGCAACCCGCCCTTCACCGGGCCCCGGCGCGCCTGGCAGCCGTCGGCCCTCCAGCGCCATCACCTCGGCGGCCCGGATCTCCTCGCCCTCCACCTCGGCGGCGTCCAGCCCGTAGATGTGGTATTCGCCCCCGTCAAAGACGGAGAAGGCCACGCTCCCGGTCTCCGGGGCCACGGTGAGCGCCGGCGTCGCCGCCGTGATCCCGCTCACCCCGGTGGCCAGACGGGTGGCCTGCCAGATCTCACCCGAGGCCAGGTCCACCCGGTAGATGTCCCGGAAGCCGTCGGGGTCGGCCAGGAAGAAGAGCCCCTGGCCATCCGGCGTGAACTGCGGATTCCAGTGGTCAGCCCGATCCAGGGGCGCCAGCCGCTCCACCTCTCCGGTCTCCAGGTGCAGGATCCCGATGGACCGGGGGCCGGTCACCAGACGATCCCAGTCCGTCTCGGGTCCCCGGTCCGTGACGAAGGCGATCCGGCTGCCGTCCGGTGAGAAGGTGGGTTGCAGCGCCGTGTAGCGGTCCGAGGTGAGGCGGGTGACCTCCCCACTCTCCAGCTCCTTGATGAAGAGGTCGGTCCGCCCCTCCACCTTCCCGGAAAAGGCGATCCGACTGCCGTCGGGCGAATACACGGGCCCCCGGATCTCTCCAATCTCCGAGGGCACCGTCAGGAGGCCGTCTCGTCGGCCGTCGCTGGCCCGGTAGAGCTGGATCTTGTTGCGCCCTTCGGCGAAAACCACCACCGCCAGGTGCTCGCCGTCGGGAGACCAGCCTCCCGATGAATCCAGGAAGCGAATGGCGTCAAAGTGGGCGTCGCGCACGGCGCTGGTGATCCGCCGGATGATCTCGCCGGTCTGGGCGTCGGCCAGGAAGAGCTCGATGGTGAAGAGGTCCTTCTCCGACAGGAACGCCACGTATCGACCGTCGGGGCTCAGCGAGGGCGCCACGTTCTGGTGGCCGGCTCCCGTTTCCGGCGACAGGAGCAGAGCCCCGGCCTCGCCTGGCGGTGTGCGACCCTCCATGAGGGGCCCGTAGTGCTCCTCGGCGGCCCGCTTCCACTGGGCCGAAACGGTGTCGGCCGACACCCCCAGCACCTCCATGGACGCGGCATTCCAGTTGGTGCGGGTGGCCCGCCTCAGGAGTTCGCTCACCGCCTGGTCGCCGTAGGTGCCTCCGATGTAGGCCCAGAAGGCGTGGCCGAAGCGGTAGGGAAAGTAACGCCGCATCTCCCGGGTCATCATTCGGGTGGTGGGAAACTCGTCCCGGAGCACCGCGTCGCGCATCCACATGCCCGTGTGGGTGGACTCGCCGCCCAGGGACAGGTATTCCGCCATGCCCTCCACGAACCAGAGCGGCAACTGCATGAGGCCCTGGATGCCACCCCGGCGCCCCGCGATGTCGAACTGGAAGGAGTGGACCAGCTCGTGTCCCAGGACGTGGTCGGTGTCGGCATGGGAGGCCCCCAGCGGCATGATGACCCGGTCGCGAAGGCCCTCCGTGACCCCTCCCGTCCCCTCACCCACCGTGCCCTGGAGCACGTTCGTCTGCTGGAAGTGGGGGTGGGTGGCGTAGAAGATCAGGGGTCGCCGCTCGCCCAGATCGTGCTCGAAGATCCGGGCCAGGCGCTCGTACCACCGCTCCGCCATCCGCGCCACGTCCTCAATGGGCTGGGCGGCCTCGGGATAGAAGTGGATCCGGAAGTTCCGGGTCTCCATGACCTTGAAGTCGAACTGGTCGTACTGGACCTTGTTGCGTCCGAAGTACTGCGCCTCGGTCATGGGCGGAAAGACGACGGCCAGGGCGGCCAGGAGGGTGAAGAGCCCCAGGAAGCGGTACATAACCAGACCTCGATGGATTCGGGTGAAGGGGCCGGACTTCGCCCCCCGTCTCGATCCTAGAAACCTCGAAGTACCCCGATACGTTCCGTTCCGGGTCGTTCAGGGCGGGTCGGGTTTGCCGGGAAGCGGGCCGGAGCCCTATTCTTGGTGACCTCTGATGGTTCCGGCCTCCGCCAGTGAACCAACCTGCACCCATCACCAACCCATGGAGAACCAGGGAACGTGACGACACGACGAGAATTTCTGAAGAAGTCGGCGCTGGCCGGCGGAGCCCTGAGCAGTGGAATCCTTGGCGGCGGGGCCGTAGGGCTGGGCGAGGGGATCCTGGCCTTGAGCCCCCAGCCGACCGGGCCGAGCCGGTCCAACCCGCCCGGCTCTCCGCTCCGCATCCTGATCCTCGGCGGCACCGGCTTCATCGGCCCTCACCTGGTCCGGCGCTGCCTGGAGCGGGGCCACGACGTGACCCTCTTCAACCGGGGTCGCACCGAGCCGCGGCTCTTTCCAGAGCTCTTCGGCGACCTGGAGGTTCGGATCGGCGACCGCAACGACGACATCTCGTCGCTGGAGGACGGGCGCTGGGACGCCGTCATCGACAACAGCGGATACACCGCGGATCAGGTCCGGGCCACTGCCCAACTCCTTCGGGACTCGGCCGATCAGTACCTCTTCACCTCGACCCGGGCCGTCTACTCCGACTACACCCACCCCACCATGGACGAGGACGCACCCATCGGGGTGCCCGGCGTGCCGGAGGAGGAGTGGTCCGGCTACGGTCCCCTGAAGGCCCTGGCCGAGGGGGTTGTGGAGGAGGCCTTTCCCGACGGAACCACCATCGTGCGTCCCCCCATCATCACCGGCCCCGGCGACCGTACCGACCGGTTCACCTACTGGTACGTCCGGATTGACCGAGGGGGAGAGGTTATCGCGCCGGGCGACCCGTCCGACCCCGTCCAGTACACCGACGTAAGGGACCTGGCTGAATTCTACGTGCACCTCCTCGAGGAGGGCACGACGGGCATCTTCAACCCCGAGGCGCCGGCGGCTCCCCTCAGCTCGGCCGAGTTCCTCTACGGGGTCCGGGCCGTGACCTCGAGCCCGGTGCAGTTCACCTGGGTGGACTGGTCCTTCCTGGAAGAGCACGGGCTCCGGGGCGGATCGGAGATCCCCGGCTGGCGGCCCCCCGAGGGAGACTGGCTGAACTACGGCCGGATCGACAACCGAAGGGCGCTGGAGGCGGGAATCACCTTCCGGCCCCTGGCCGTCACCGCCAGAGACACCCTGGAGTGGTGGAAGGAGGCCCGGGGCGCCGCAGGGGAGGAGCTGGGCGCCGGCATCTCCGCCGAGGAGGAGGCCCAGGTGCTGGAGGCGTGGCGCCGGAGCGGGTGAGCGAGCTACTTTGCCTTCCGGGCCCCTCCCGCCGGGGAGGCGTGAGCCCGAGTCCCATGTCCCGCGCCAGGAGGCGTCCGTGCCGGTCCCAAGTCCTCTTCCCCGCAGGCTTGCCGGGCCCGGTCCGGTGTGCCTCCTGGCGCTTGCAGCCGGGCTCCACCTGGGCCTCACCCCTGTCGCCGGGCAGGACACCAACATCCTCTATTCGGTGGACTACATCACCGAACGGCTCCAGGCGCCGGACCTCACGATCCTGGACATAGATCGGAGCCGCCCCCTGGAGGAGGACCGGAGTCGGCGGGTCCTCCTGGGGGGCGCGGAGGGGGAGCCAGAGATGGAGGTCCACTGGAAGCCGGTCCGGGCGCCTGGCGAGGGCTTCAACAACGAGCCCCGGTACGAGCTGGCCGCCTACCGTCTCCAGGCGCTCTTTCTGGCCGAAGAGGACTACGTGGTGCCTCCCCAGGTCCTGAGGGCTCTGCCCCTGGAGGAGTACCGGGAGTACGCTCCGGCCGGGGGACCTACGATCCCGGGAACGCGGTCGGTCCTCTTCCTCCTGAGCTACTGGATCCAGAACCTGGCGGTGGACACGGTGGACCCCTTCGACGAGGTCCTCTTCGACTTCGACGAGACGTACGCCTTCCACTTCGCAAACACGAACGTCCTCACCCACCTCATCGACCACAAGGACGGCAACCACGGAAACGTCCTGGTCTCCATGGACTCCTCGAACCGTCGGGTCTTTGCGGTGGACAACGACGTGGCATTCAGGAGCCGGGTCAGCGACCAGGGGGACCGGTGGCGCCGTCTGCTGGTGGACCGGATCCCGGCTCGCAGCGTCGAGCGGCTCCGGGACCTCACCCGCGCGGACCTGGAGCGAGAACTGGGTGTGGTGGCCGAGTTCCGGGTCGTGGACGGCCACCTGGTGGCCACCGAGCTGGGCCCCAACCTCCGGGAAAATCGAGGGGTCCGCATCGAGGACGACCGGGTCCAGTTCGGGCTCACCGAGAGGGAGATCCGGGACGTGGCCGACCGGATCGAACGGCTCCTCAGGGACGTGGATCGCGGACGAATTCAGACCTTCTGATCCGCGACCCTCAGAAGAAGGTCTCCAGGGGCACCGGAGAGCCCTCGAACCCGATGCGGTAGCGGGCCCAGCCGTCCTGCCCCTCCGGATCCCGCGCCAGGAGCAGCACCTCGGCGGCGAAGGGGAAGGTGTTGGTGAGGATCAGCCGGCCTCCGTACTGCTGGTAGATCGCCTCCACCGGCGTGTGGGCAACGACGTGGAGCCGGGCCTCGAACCGCTCCAGGACGGCGTCCAGCTCTGCGTGGGCCGTGTCGGTCTGGGCATATGCCCGATGCCAGATGGGGCTGGTGGGCTCGAAGAGGAAGTCCAGCCGGCGCTGCCACCCCAGCGAGTCCACCGGCAGCTCCAGCTCCGGATCCTCCCAGTAGTCGTCGTCGGGCCAGTGGTAGAAGGTCTCCTCGGCCACCCACGTGGCCACCGAGTCGTCCAGGCTCTCCAGCGTGTACTCCAGGTACTCAGAGCCCAATCCTCCGTGGGCCAGGAGAACGTCATCCACCTGGATGGCCACCGGCTTGGTCATGAGCCAGCGACCCAGCACCGAGTGCCGCGGGTCGTACATGCGATGATACGGGGTTCCGTGGAGCTCCGCGATCCGCGACTCCTTGCTCTGGACGTAGCGGAGATCGTCCAGGATGACCAGAAATTCGTGGTTCCCCAACACGATGTGGACGCGTCCCCCCGCAGCCGCGGCCTCCTCCTCCAGGCGATAGAGGAACCAGAGGACGGCAGTCGAGTGGTCTCCGCGGGACATCATGTCGCCCAGGACCACGAGATGGTGCGCTCCCCCGCTCCACCGGAGTTCGTCGTCCACCAGCCCCGCGTTCTGCAGGACCCGGACCATGTTGTCGTACTCTCCGTGGATGTCGCCGATGACATAGAGGGAATCCAGTCCCTGGACCGTCACTGGAGGGCGCCGTTCGGCGCCGCGTAGCCGGATGGTGGTCTCGTGCCGGTCCCCGGCGTCGCCGGCCGATCCGTAGCCAAGACGAGCCGACTCTTCCCGAGGCACCTCCAGCGCTCCGGTGTGCACCACCCCCCTGGAGTGGACGGGCACGTCGAATCCGGCGTCTCCCTCAGCCGCCACCTGGAGCAGACCTGGACCGGGCGCCTGGGTGACCCAGTTCACCCGAAGGCTGTCTCCATCGAAGCGGATCCAGAGCCCGTACTCTCCGTGCTTCGGTCCCAGCCCCAGGAGGACGGTGTCGGGGACGTCTTCCGCCGGCTGGGAGGCCGCGGGCTCGGGCGACCCGCTGGGCCCGCCCTCGGGGCCCGGAGCACACGCGCTCAATGCCACGGTCCCAAGGACGAAGCCCGCCAGCCAGCACGCCGACGTCGTGAAAACCGCCCCCGAGGTCATGGCGTTCCGGCGTCGGTGGGAAGGGACGAGGGGAGGAAGACGGAGAAGGTCGCCCCCTCCCCCGGAACGCTCCTCACCTGAATGGACCCGCCGTGCCGGTCCACGATCTGCCGGGAGATGAGCAAACCGAGCCCCATGCCCACCCGTCCGTCCCGGGTGGTGAACCCGGGTTCGAAGATCCGTTCCTGCAGCTTGGGCGCGATGCCCGGACCCGTGTCCTGGATCTCCACCAGGACCCCGTCGCCGCAGCGCCGACCCCGGACGGTGATGACGCCCGTTCCGTCGCCATGGCCCTGAATGGCCTGAACGGCATTCAGGAGGAGGTTCATGAAGAGCTGGTTGATCTCAACCGGAAAGCACTCGATGGGTGGAAGCTCCTCCAGGTCCAGCCGGACCTCGACCCCGGTGCCCATCCGGTGGCGGAGGAGGGTGAGGGCGGTGTCGAACCCTTCCTCCACCCCGACCCGGTCCACCTCAGCCCGGTCGGGGCTGCCAAACCGCCTCAGGCTCCCCACCAGGGCCAGCACCCGTTCCACAGCCAGGTCGTTCACCCGCAGGGTTCCCTTCAACGCCCGGACGATCTTCCGAACCTCCTGGAGCTCCTGCTCGTCCACCACGTCGTCGGCCAGGATGTCGTGGAGGCGGGTCAGGGAGCGCTTCACCACGTCGTGGTTGCTGGCCAGGGCCCCCAGGGGCGTGTTGATCTCGTGGGCGATCCCGGCCATGAGCATCCCCAGGGTGGCCAGGCGGTCGGCGTTCACGGCACTGGCCAGCGTCCCACCCTCCTCGACCTCTGCGTCCGACATCTCAAGCCCTCCCCCGTTCAGAGGAACATCCGAATGAGGCGCTCCCGGGCCTCCAGGAGCTCCTGGTTCACGTTCTCCAGGGCGGTGATCCTGGCGTCCAGTTCGTTCACCAGGGTGGATCTCTCTACCCCGTTCCTCACCACCAGCTTCAGGTGCTCGTTGTCCCAGGGTTTCTGCAGGTAGTAGTAGAGACCCGCCTCGTTGATGGCCCGGATCGCGTTCTGGATGTCGGCATAGCCGGTCAGGAGGATGCGGGAGGTCCGGGGCCAGCTGGATCGCACTTCCCGGAGGAGTTCGACGCCGTCCAGCTCCGGCATCATGAAGTCGGCGATGATCACGTCGGCCGGACGTCGGCCCAGGGCATCCAGGGCCTCGCGGGGTGAGGTGAAGTCCCGGATGTCATAGGGGGTCTCCAACTCCAGGAACGTCCGGAGCGCCCCGGCCACCATCTCCTCGTCGTCCACTACCACTACGGAGGGTGTGCTCTGCTTGGATGGCATGTCGCTCTCCCGGTGCGTGAGTCAGGCCACCAGAGCCCGGATTCGTCGGGCCAGGCCCTGGAGCATTCCGATGGCCAGTTCGGGATGATCCGTGAGGAGATCGTGGTACTCCTCCCGGCGGATCCGCAACAGGCGACCCGGCTCGATGGTGACGGCACCCACCATGCTGGGAACCTCGTCGATGAGAGCCCACGTCCCGAAAGCCTTCCCTTCCGATAACGTAAGATCGCCTCCCGCGCCTGTGAGGGCCACCAGGCCCCGGACCACCACATACATTCCATCCCCCGGCTCACCGGCCTCCAGAAGGGTGGTCCCGGCGGCTACGTCCACCTCCTGGGCGATGGTGGCCAGGAGCGAAAGGTGGTCGGTCCGGGCATCCCGAAGGATGTCGATCTGCTGCAGCAGGAACACGGTCTCGATCAGGTTCATGGTATCACTCTGTCCGGGGTCGGAGCCATGGGGGTCGGGAGTCGGGGATTCCAGTGAGATCCGGGTGTGGGCGGCCAGGTGGGCGATCCACTGATCCTGGCCCGACGCCAGCTCATCCAGCACGTCCGGGAGCGGTGGGCCGGAACCATTCTCCTCCACCTCGCCCATGACCGGAGCGAGGCGTTGGAAGAGGTGGAACCCCAGCGTGGACTCCAGCCACTCGAGCGCGTTGGACCGAGGGGCCTCTTCGCCGCGGGTGAGGGCCAGATAGCAGCGGTGGATGTGGTCGGGTGGGAAGCGGAGGCCCAGGGCGCGGAAGACCTCCTCCCGCCGTTCCGCCCATCCCTCCTCCACGGCCTGCCGGAGAAGTCGAAGGGGTACGGGCGGCTGCTGGTCACCGGCAAAACCGACGGCCAGCGCTTCACGCGCGGCGGCATATCGGGTGCAGGCCTCCAGGGAGTGGCTGAGGAGGTCATCCACCTCACCGGGATCGAACTCCAGCTCCGGGTTCCGTGACCGCAGCTTGCTCAGAGCCTTCACGGCCCGATGGTCCAGGAGCTGATCCGTCTCCGGCGCCACGATGCATCGGACCAGGGCCCGAACGGACTCGGGCGACGGGATCCGGGACAGGACCGAGGGGATGTGCCGCCGCACGGCCAGGTCCTCCTCCTCGTCCAGGAGGCTCCGGACCAGCACCGGGATTCCCTCGGTTCCGAGGTACGTCAGGGCGTCCCGGGCAGCTTCACGGGTCTCGCGTCGACCCAGCGCCGAGACCAGGGGAGGGTGAAGCTCGGGATCCCCGAGCATCCCGGCTCCCCGTAGCGCCTCGCCTGCCACCCGGGGCTCCGGATCCCTCACCAGACGGGCCAGGAGCCCAGTGGCACCGGGAGGGCGAAGGGCCGCCGCCACCCACACCCGCTCGATCCGTTCGTCGGGGCCGGCGTCCGGCGGAGGCCCGCCCTCCCCTTCCACGTCCCACCGGAGGCGCCGGTCCAACCCAGCGCTCCGGAGAAGCTCCGCTCGGGACAGGCCATCCTCCGTGTCCAGCTCCAGGTCTCCCCTGGCCATGCAGACCAGGGCCGCCGCCCGGACCTCCGGGCGATCCGAGCCCAGCAGCCCTCGGATCAGCTCCGGGCTACCATCTCCGGGGCTGGCGTGGAGGGTCCGGACCGCCTCTTCGCGTACGGACGGCTCCGGGTCCAGGAGTCGCCGACGAACGGCCTCCCGATCACCGCCGCCGTGGCTCCGGCCCAGGTGCTCCAGGGCTCGGCGGCGAATTTCGGGAACGGGGTGCTCCAGGAGGGCCACGAGCTCCTCCGCCAGAGGCTCCACGTCATCAGATGCCGCTTCGTCCAGGAGATCCAGAGCGAAGGCCACCTCGCGGCGGTCTCCCCGGAGGGCGTTCCGGACCACCGCCAGGGTGATGGGGTCGGACAGGGAGGTGAAGGAGGCTCCCCGGAAACTTGCGAAGCGTTTCTGGACGGAGAGGGCCAGCGACCTGGCGTATTCCCTCCGGACCCGCAGGGCCATGAGGACCCACACGCCGGCCAACCCCAATCCGACCCACGCCACCTGCCGGTAGTCCAGTCCCACCCCGGCGATGACCACGAAGAGGACGAGAGCCGAGGCGATCTTCCCCACCCCCTTCTCCAGCGCAGCATCAATGTAGTTCTTGGCCTTCAGCTTGAACTCATCCGGCACCGGCACGTAGAGAATCTCCCGTCCGGCACGGTCCACAGAGTAGCGGAGAGTCGTCTCCGCCCCCTTGGCGGCAAAGGCGGCCCAGATGCCCCAGAAGGCAATGAGGGCCACGTTCGCGGTGAGCATGGCCACCGGAAGAATCAGGACCACAAGCCCCACACCCCAGCGGCGCAGAAGCGGCTTCATTCCCGCCAGCGCCAACAGGGGAAGCCACTGCGTCGCCAGGTTGAACCATCCCTGGATTTCGGTCACCGCGTCCCGATCCACGAACACCACCTTGGTGATCGTGTTGAACTGGTAGTCCACGATCTGCTTGACCAGGATGGTCACCAGGACCAGCCCGGCAATGAGCTGGACCTGCCGATTGGCCACGATGGCGCCGAGCTGCCCCGTCTCCTTCGCCTCGTCGAAGGTCCGCGTTCGTGGGGGAGGGATTCGGACATCTGGTTGGACCCGGGCCCAGACGAAGGGGACGACCACGGAAAAGACGACGATGGGCAACGCCGCCACCAGCAGCAGGTTCGGCGTCCCCAACCTGGTGGCGAAGAAGGCCGTAATGCCCCCGCCCAACGTGGCGCCCAGGGCGCCGCCGGCGATGACCACCGGGTAGGCGTGCTTGGCCAGGCGGGCGTGAAAGAAGAGCTGGGTCACCATGAAGAACTGGGTGACCAGGGAGGCGGCAAAGAGGTCGTACCACCCGTAGAACACCAGGCCGAAGAGGGTGCTGCCCTCCACGTAGACCGCCCGGAACACTACCAGGTTCAGGGCAAAGAAGAGAGCCACCGCCGGGATCAGGCGGCGCCAGGCGAACCGGTTCGAGAGCCGGTTCACCAGGGGGACGAAGAGGACAACCAGCCCGCTCACCAGGTAGACCTGGTAGAAGTCCCCCTCGGCCAGTCCATCCAGAGCCAGGGAGGCTCGGACCGGACGGAGGATTCCCACCGAAAGGACCACCAGAAAAAAGAGGCCCATCATGGAGAACACGGCGATGAGGGTCTCCCGGTCCTCCCGAACCCCGATCATTCTCCCCAGGACTGCCCAGTTGCCGCTCTCGTCGTTGGTCTTCAAGGGTCTGCAACCGGGTTCAGGTTGACCGGGAACCGGCTCTACCGCACCGCAGGAGAGTAGATCGGGGCCGACCTACCGGCAAGCCACCCCCTGCATGATTGCCTGGGCGCCCTCCGTGTGAGAAGATGGGATCATCCGCACACCGAAGCCGAGCTCCCCGGACCTGCGAGGGGAGGAGGCAGTACCTGGGAGGCGCACGATGGGAATCCGCTTGAAGCTCACACTCGGCCTCGTCGTGCTGCTGGGAGTCGGGTACGCCGCGGCGACCTGGACGGCGAACCAGCGCACGGCGGCTGCCGTAGTGGAGCACACGGCGCAGGCGCTGGGGGTAACGACGACGCTGGAGCGCGCCTCGGTTGGGCTTGCCACGGGGAGCGTCAGCCTCTCGGGCCTGGAGGCGGAAAACCCCACGGGCTTCGACGCACCCCGGCTGGTCCTGGTCCCCCGGATCGAGGGACGGGTACGCTCCACCACCCTCCTCCGACCCGTGGTCGAGGTGTCACGCCTCACACTCACGGGCCTGGAGCTGCACCTGGAGCGGCGCAGCGGCGTGGGCAACTACTCCCTGATCCTGGACCACTACCTCCGGGAGGGCCGTCACGCAGGCGACCCTGACCGACGCTACCTCATTGAGACCCTGGCGGTGAGCGACGCCGTCGTCTACCTGGACCTGCTCCCGGAGCTGGGCGAGACCGGTCGGCTGAGGGTGCCCATCCACGAACTCCGCCTCGTGGAGGTGGGCGGCGGCGAGGGGGGACTCATGCTCCAGGAGGTGGTGGGGGTGGTGGTCCGCTCGGTGCTCCAGGCGGTGCTGGACAGGGCGGCAGAGGAGCTTCCCGCGGCAATCCTACGGGAGCTCAGGGAGCAGGTGGACGAGCTGCTGCCCCCGGGCGCCGACCTCAGCAGCGGCGGGTGGAAGGGTCCCCTTCACGGCACACCCACGACCTGGGGCTCCAGCGGCTTCCAGAACGACGAAGATGCGGAAGTGGTGGTCCGACTCCGAGAGGCCGGCGCCGTGCTCGTGGCCAAGCTCGTCACCGGCGAGTTCGCCCCGGGCGGACCTCTCAGAGATCCAGTGAAGGGAGGCCGGGCCTACCGCTCCCTTTCCTCCAGGGCGTCCAGGAGCACCTGCATGGTCCCGCGGGCGGCGGTCACGGCCACCTCCCGGATCAGCTCCCGGTCCGTGTCGTCGCCGACTTCATAG
Organism: Gemmatimonadota bacterium; assembly: GCA_007132965.1. Taxonomy (GTDB): domain Bacteria; phylum Gemmatimonadota; class Gemmatimonadetes; order Longimicrobiales; family Gaopeijiaceae; genus PWLA01. The sequence continues at coordinate 23,647 of SLNQ01000382.1, forward strand.
ATCAGGCCCGGGGTCCGGAACTCGCGGTAGAACCAGTTCCGGGACATGGGCGTGGCGAGCAGAGAGGGGGAATCGGCCACCTCGTAGTCGGGGAGCGCTTCTTCCAGATAGCCCAGCCAGCGATCGAGGATCCCGGACGGGTCGGTCTCGAGCCTCCGGTCGAGGGTGTAGAACACGTCCCGCCGCGTGGAGTGGAAGTCCGCCATGAACCAGAGCTCGGTCCCCGGCGCCTCCATGATCCGCAGCACCTCGTCGCGCACGACCCGGGTCTCGGGCTGGTGGAAAGCCACCCAGTCCCGGTTCAGGTCCACCCCACCCGTATTGTGACGCCAGTGGCCCAGGTCCACGCCGTCGGGGTTCATGAGAGGCACCACGTGTACGCGGAACCGCTCGCGGAACTCCAGGGCCAGCGGGGAGCTACCCGCGAGCTCTTCCACGAAGGGCAGCAGGGCCATGGTGCCCGTCACCTCGGGAGGGTGTTGCCGGCTCACCAGCACCACGTGGCGAAGAGCATCCGGAGCCCCAAATTCCACCATGTGGATAGGGCGCCCCCGCGCCGACTCCCCGATGGGGCGCTTCTCTACGTGTGGGAGGGCAGCGAGCTCGTCTGTCCAGGCATGGAAGAACCGGGAGGTCTTCATCTCCTGCCCCGCCACCCACACGGTATCCGGGCCCACCTCCAGGCTCAGCACGGCCCCTTCGTTGCCCTCGGCCACCTCCACCGCGGCCGAGTCCAGGGGCACCCAGACATCCGAGCCGAACCTGCGCACCTTCGGCCAGTAGCGATGGCTTCCGTCCTCGTAGCTAAGGCGAAGCCGCACTGTGCGGGACTGCTCTGACCACACCTTGAACGCATACCAGGCGCTGTTGTTGATGGGGGCGTTCTCGGGAGCGATGTGCACCACCACCAGGGAGTCGCCCTCTCGCCAGGCGTCGCTCATCCGTCCCCCCTCGAGCTCGTTCGACACCCACACGCCCTCGTCCAGGAACCCGATGGTCCGCCGGGGGATCTCGGTAATCGGGCGGGTGAGGCTGACCTCGTAATCGGCCGGGGCCGGCGCCGTAGGAGGCGGGGCCTCGCGGGCACAGGCCACGGCGGCGAGCCCGATGGCGGCCGGAAGAAGGGAGCGGAACAGGGTGCGGAGCAAAGCGGTCACCTGGAGAGGTCCTGGTTATGCATGGAAGGCGGTCGGCTGCCCGCCACGGCGGGCATGGGGCAAGCATATCAAAGGAAGGGAGGTGATGCCAGAACGGTCCGTGGGATCAGAAACTCACGGCAGTACAGGGCGGTGGCCCCAACGCACCGGCCGCGCCAGCCGACGCAGGGGCCGGGACCCTCCGGGAACGGCCCCGCCTCAGCGAGCCCAGAGTCGGAACGGCCTCGAGACCCGCTCCTCCAGCGGGACCAACTCGCCCCACTCCGGCCCGTCAGGGTCATAGTCCCAATACCCTGACGTGATCACCAGCCGGTAGTGTCCGCTGATCTCGTCCACGAAGAATTTGGGGTAGACGTTCCCGTCGGGGAAGCCGCCGAAGACGTGGAGCTCGTGCTCGTGGCTCTCCCCGGGGGAGATCTCGATGGGAGGGCTGAGGCAGAGTTGGAGCACCGGCGCCCAGCCCAGCACCCACTCCTGGCCCATCCACTTCTCCAGGCGGAGGCCGAAGTTTCCGCGGCAGTTCAGAAGGGAGATGGTCCGGTCCGTTTGGTTCCGGTACTCGAAGGTCAGGGTTCCGCTCCAGCCCGCGGTCCCGGCCTCCAACACGAAGAGCTCGCTGCCCATCACCACCGGCCCATCTCCGTGGGCAAGTGGCGCGACCGGGCCCTCCCCCCCACAGCCGAACAGGACGAGGCTCGCCGCTCCTGCCAGGGCCACGGAAAACAACAGACGCACGGCTTTCTCCGGTCAGGTGGGCACACTCTGCTCCTACCCGGAAACGATTGACCCGGTTCAAATGTGACGGGGCGGGTTTTTTTCTCCGGCAACCTTTTCAACGACAGGAAAAGGCCCCCTGGGGATCATTCCCCCCGGAGGGCCTGAAAACCCTTCTCCTACACAGCTTTTGAGAAGTGCGCCGCCAGGGAATCGAACCCCGAACCTACTGATTAAGAGTCAGTTGCTCTGCCAATTGAGCTAGCGGCGCGGCACTCCGGATCCTGAGAATCCGGAGCTTTTTAAGCTAACGGACGGGTGGGGGGCGTCAACCCCCGCCCTGCGCGCGCTCCCGCTCGGCCCGCCACCGGCGACGCGCCGGGGGGATGTACAGCCAGAGGAGTCCGGCGGTCTGGAGGGCCAGCTGCAGCGCGATGGCCGCTCGGAGGCTCCAGTCGGCGA
>SLNQ01000368.1 GCA_007132965.1 Gemmatimonadota bacterium
CCCATCCCTCGAGGGCATCGAAGTCCGGAACCATCATGAGGGTGAGGAAGCGCTCCCGGTCTCCCACCAGCACGGGCTGGTCGAAGTAGCGGTTCTTCTTCAGCCGGTTCTCGATGGGCTGCGGCGCCACGTTCTTGCCCCCGGCGGTGACGATGATGTCCTTCTTGCGGTCGGTGATCCTGAGAAAGCCGTCGGCGTCCATCTCACCCACGTCACCGGTATGGAACCAGCCGTCCTCGTCGATGGCCTCACGGGTATCTTCGGGACGCTTGTAGTACCCCTTCATGACCTGCGGACCCCTCACCAGGATCTCGCCGTCCTCGGCGATCCGAACCTCGGTGTCCGGCACGGGTTTGCCCACCGTCCCGATGCGGAAGTTGGCGGGAAAATCCTCCGGGGTGTTCACGTTGGTGACCGGGCTGGTCTCGGTGAGACCGTAGCCTTCCAGGATCATGATCCCCGCCGAGAAGAAGAACTTGTTGATCTCCGGCGAGAGGGGAGCCCCGCCGCTGACGAAATACCGCAGTCGGCCTCCCACCCCTTCGTAGATCTTCTTGAAGACCAGGGCGCTGGCCAGACGATACTGGAGGCGGGTTGCGGCTCCGGGCGTTCGGCCCGCCAGGCGGGCTTCGGCGTAGCGACGCCCCACCTTCGCCGCCCAGCCCACCAGAATGCCCTTGATCCCGGAGGCGTCCATGACCTTGGCGTAGACCTTCTCGTAGAGCCGAGGGACCGAGACCACCACCGTGGGTCGGACCATCCGCAGGTCCTCGGGGACCGTGTCGATGGCACGGGCGTAGCTGATGCAGCACCCCCGGTTGAAGAGGAGGTAGTCCACCATCCGCTGAAAGACGTGGGACAGCGGCAAGAAGGAGAGGGTGGCGTCAGTCTCGTCGATGGGAAGGCAGGTGGAGGCCGCCCGGACGTTGGAGTGGAGGTTGTTGTGTGAGAGCATGACCCCCTTCGGGTCGCCGGTGGTCCCAGAGGTGTAGAGGATGGTGGCGGTGTCATCGGGGTCGGCCGACTCGGCCTCGGCCCGGAACGCCTCCAGGGAACCGCCCTCGCCTCCCTGCTCCAGGAATTCGGCCCAGGAGAGGGTGGCCTCGGGAAGCTCTTCTCCCGGAGGATCGAAGACCACCACCCACTCCAGCTCCGGACAGTCGCCCCGGATCTCCTGCACCTTGTCCAGCTGCTCAGGGGTGGAGCAGAAGACCAGGCGCGCCCCGGAGTTCTTCAGGATGTAGGCCACCTGACCCGGGGTAAGGGTGGCGTAGACGGGCACGTCGATGACGCCGGAGGTGAGGCAGCCGTAATCGGCCAACGCCCACTCCGGCCGGTTTTCCGCCAGGATGGCCGCCCGGTCCCCCCGCTCGAGGCCCAGCTCCCCGAGACCGCCGGCCACGGCTCGGACCTGATCCAGGGCCTCGCCGTAGGTGATAGAGGGCCAGTCCCCATCGTCATAGTAGCGGAAAGCCGGATGGTCCGGCATTCGGTCCACCACCTCAAAGAAGAGATCCACGAGGGTGCCCTCCGGGAGGTCCGCCGGATTGGACGCGTAATCGGTCTGGCTCATCACCTGACTCCTGGAGCTGGTAGGTTTCCGTGGAGGCCCGCTTCGCCCTCAGTCCAACTGGATCTCGATCTCCACCGGCATGTCGGAGCGAAGGGAGTGGAAGACGCTGCAGTACTTGTCCCTGGAGAGCTGCACAGCCCGCTCCACCTTGGTCCGGTTCTCTTCGCCGGCACCGGTCACCCGCACGTCCATCCGGATCCGGGTGAAGCGCTTCGGCGCCTCCTCCGCCCGCACACCCTCCAGGTCCACCTCCAGACCCTCCAGGGGGACTCTCCCCTTCTCCAGAATGGCCTGGATGTCGATACCCATACATCCGCCCAGGCTCAGGAGGAGGGCCTCCATGGGTGAAGGGCCGCCTTCCGAACTCCCGTCCAGGGTCACGGGCGGGGCCTTGCCGGCCCGGCCCTCGAAGCTGAGTCCGGCTCCGGTCCAGCGGAGTTGTGCGCTACGGGTGGGTGGGGTCATCTCGTCGTCGGTTCGGTTGAGGTACGTTATGTGTCACGGTTCTCGGAGGGGTCGTCGAGCCGGGTCTGGACGTCCGACTCGGCCTCTTCACCCCGAAGTCGGGCCAGGGTGGACCGGGCATGAGCCACATGCTCCCGGGCGTCGGCGCCCCGTGGTGGATTGGCCAGGAAGGCGTCCAGGTGCCGAGCGGCCTCCTGCTCCTCACCCATCCGGAGGAGCAGGTAGGCCAGCCCGTAATGCGCCCCGGCCGCCTCCGGGTCCTTCTGCAGGACGTGCCGATACGTCTTGGAGGCCTCCTCCGTCATCCCGATGCGGGTGTAGGCGATGGCGATCTGCTGAAGCACGACCGTGTCTCCCGGCGACTCCTTCAGGGCCAGCCGGAACGAGGTGAGGGCTTCGTGGAACTTCCCCTCCCGGAGGAGCGCCAGGCCCTCCTGATAGTAGTCCACCTTGTCCGCATCCGTGCTGTCGCCGAAGAGTTTCTTCCAGAAGGCCATGCGCGCAGGGGTCAGGGGTGGTCAGAGCGTTGCTGCGAAGGTAGTTGCCGGGCTCCAGGGGGCGCAATGCCGTGCAGGCTCAACCTCCCCGGCCCGCAACCACCACCCGCCGGGTCTCCAGGAGCACCTGCAACCCGGCGGCCTCGAGGCGCTGGTTCAGCCCTTCCAGGGGGTCCCGGACCACGACCCGCGCCGTCGGCCCCAGAACCCGTACCGCTTCGGCCAGCCAACGGTCCACCTGCCTGCCTTCCAGCGCCACGCCCCTGAGGCTGCCGGTATAGAAGGGCCAGCGATCGCCGGCGTTGATCCGGGAGACCCCCTCCTCCTCCGGGGCCTGTCGGAGTCCTGGGTGGAGGGCCACCACCTCAATGTCGTCGATCATGGCCGCGAGTCCGGCGGCGTGGGCCACCGGATCCCCGGCCAGAAGCAGGAGGCCCGGCCCCTCGCTGACGCCCAGCATCGCCGCCATGCGAAAGGTGTCCTCGGGGCTCGCCGGCTCGGGGGCCGGGGGACCCGACTCCTTCTCCCTGGGCGGCGGCCGCAGATCGCCGAAACCGCCTCGGACCGGATAGCGCTCCCGGCAGTTGGCGCACCCCAGCGCCCCCTCCAGGACCCGCCGCTCCGCCATCTCGTCGGCCAGCAATATGAGGCCGAATTCGGGCCCGCAGCGCACACAGGCGAGGCGATCGGTGACCAGGAGGTGCATGTGGGCCGGGTAGACCTCAGGAGATGCTCGGCGCGCGATGGGCCGGGACCGAGACGGAGGCCGGACCGTACTGGGCCCATTGGGTGGGGGTCTCCCAGACACGGGCGTACAGGAGGCCGTCGGCCAACTCCCCCGGAAGCCGCTCCTTCAGCTCTTCGTAAAAGTAACGGGCCTGGTTCTCGGCACTGGTCTCCACCTCCTGGAAGGGAGGCAGGTCGTTCAGGTTCCGGTGGTCCAGTCCGTCAGCCAGCTCCCTCAGGTGTGCCTTCAGGTCCACGAAGTCGAAGGCGATTCCCGCCTCGTTCAGCTCCGAGGTCTGGAGCGCTACCTCCACGATGTACCGGTGCCCGTGCAGCCGCTCGCACTTGCCCTTGTAGTTCCTCAGGAAGTGGGCGGCGTCGTAGTGGGCCTGAACGCTCACCGTGTACGTCATCTGGTCATCCATGTCGTTTCTGGGTCAGCTCCGTTGTCTGGGATCAGCTCCGTTCCACCGGGAGGAAGGGGATCTGGACGCCGGCCGGCCGGCTCACCACGAAGTGTACCGCCTCGGCCACCTCGTGGGGAGCCAGCATGGCAGCCCGGTCCGGAAGCTCCGGCGTTCCGTCCGGATCCATGGGGTCCCAGATGGAGGTGTCGGTGGCGGCGGGCTCCAGGAGGGTGGCCCGGACGCCGGTCCCCCGAAGCTCCTCCAGGAGCACCTGGTGAAAACCCCGGAGTCCGAACTTGGAGGCCGAATAGGCGGCGTTTCCGGGAAAGGCCTTCCGACCCGCCACCGAGCCCACCTGTACCAGGGTCCCCCTTCCCTCGTCCTTCATGTGTGGCAGGAAGGCCCGGACCGTCAGGATGCCGCCTCGGAGGTTTACGTCCAGGTTCAGGTCCAGGACCTCCAGCGGCGTGTCGTCGGCCGGAGCCAGGTGGAAGACACCGGCGGCGCCCACCACGATCTCCGGGGCCCGGCCTGCCTTCTCCCGCACCTCCAGCGACGCTCGCCCCAGGGCCTCGGCGTCGGTGACGTCACAGGGGATCGCCCAACCGTCGATCTCGTCGGCCAGGCGTGAGAGCTCGCCGGCGCTCCGGGACAGAACCGCCACCCGCACGCCGGCGGCGGCCAGGCGAAGCGCCACGGCCCTTCCGATGCCCCGGCTGGCGCCGGTGACCACAGCCACCGTACCCTCCAGCGACGCCTCGTCCGTCATCGCAGGGGCCGGTGCTCGGAGGTACAGAGGCGCAGGAATTCTTCCCGGGTGCGGGCGTCCTCCAGAAACGACCCGCGAACCGCCGAGGTGATGGTGGAGGAGTTCTGCTTCTCCACGCCCCGCATCATCATGCAGAGGTGATGGGCCTCCACCACGACCCCCACTCCCTGGGGCTGCACCACGTCCCAGAAGCTCTGGGCGATCTCCTCGGTCATCCGCTCCTGCACCTGCAGGCGTCGGGCGAAGACCTCCACCAGGCGGGCCACCTTCGAGAGTCCCAGGATGTGACCGTTGGGGATGTACGCCAGGTGCACCTTCCCGATGAACGGGAGCATGTGGTGCTCGCACAGGGAGTACATCTCAATGTCCTTCACGATGACCATGTTGTGGTGACGCTCCTGGAAGAGGGCGTCACCGATGGTGGCTTCCGGATCCATTCGGTAGCCCCGGGTGAGGAAGCGCAGCGCCTCCTCCATCCGCGCCGGGGTGCGTCGGAGGCCCTCCCGGTCCGGATCTTCGCCCAACCGGCGCAGCAGCTCGGTGATGATATCGGTGAAGGCCACCTCCGAGAGGTCGGGGGCCGGAGCCTCCCCATCGGCCAGGGCCGAAGGAGCCTCGGGGGGCGTCGTCTGGGGGGTCGTTGTAGGGTCGCTCATGATGATCTATGGGTTCAGTGCCATGGCTGGTCGGTGCCACTCGGTTCCGGCTCGGGTCAATCAGTCGCCTTCGTATTCCACGTAGTTCCTGGGGGTCTCCCAGAGCACGAGTCGCTTCAACTCGAGGGGCTCCGGGAGGGCGCTGGCCAGGCGCTGCCATATGGCCACTACCAGGTTCTCGGTGGTGGGGTTCACCCCGTCGAGCCACTCCACCTCGCGGTTCAGGTTCCGGTGATCCACGTCGGCCACCACACGTTCCTGCACCAGCGCCTTGAGCCGCTTCAGGTCCATGACGTACCCCGTCTCCGGGTCGATGGGGCCCTCCACCGTCACGTCCATCTCGTAGTTGTGGCCATGCCAGTTGGGGTTCGAGCAGTCACCGAAGACCTCCCGGTTCTCCTCGTCGCTCCAGTCCGGCCGGTGGAGTCGGTGGGCCGCCGAGAAGTGAACTCGACGGGTTACGCTCACGCGAGGTATGCTGGCGGGAGGCACGGATGGATCGGCCACGGTTCCTGGCTTCCAGGGAGTCTGTTTTGCGGATCGGGGTGAGGCGCTGGACTACCCCCGCCCTCGGGGATCGGTCCCGGGCGTACGGGAATCGCCCGGGCGCACCGGAATCAAGCCGGCGTGGACCCGGCACCCCTGGGACCCATGGGCGCAAAACCCCAAAAAAAGAGCCGGCACCCTCGAAAGGAATGCCGGCCCAGAAGACGCACCGAAGGGGGTATATTGAAGCCCGGATGTAATTGATGGTGACCTCCCAGCGACCTTCGCAGTCCCCTCTCAGGGCGGGACGTTGGCCGCCGGAGTCAGTCCCGGCTTCTCTGGTGTTGGCTCAATAATGAGGCCCTCCGATACGCCCGGACAGTCAATATACAGGGTCGGCGGAAGAGCGTAAAGGTGGTGGAGCCCCGGCAGCCGTGCTCATCCCTCTCGCCGATATCCGCGCAGCCGGGCCAGGTTCTCCCGGTCCAGCGTCACCATGTCGTCGCCCTTGGGAGTTTCCAGCACCTTGGGGACGTGGGTGAAGCGGGCATCGGTCATGATCCGCCGGAACGGCTCGTCCCCCAGTGACCCCTGGCCGATGTGCTCGTGCCGGTCCTTGCGGGAATCGAAGGGATGTTGGGAGTCGTTCAGGTGGAAGAGCCCCAGGCGGTCCAGTCCCAACCGGTCTTCGAACTCGGCCCACACGCCCTCGTAGTCACCCACCAGGTCGTATCCCGCCGAGTAGGCGTGACAGGTGTCGAAGCAGATCCCCACCCGGCCTCGCTGAGGCTCCGGAATGCGCCCCAGAATGGCCGCCAGGTTCTCCAGGCTGGCCCCGATGGAGGTGCCGGATCCGGCGGTGATCTCCAGGAGCACCCGGGCGGGGCCCTGGACGGCCTCCAGCGCCCGGGTCACCCCCTCGGCGTTTCGCTCGATCCCGCTGGCCGTATCGCCGTCGGTGGCGTTGCCCGGATGGGTCACCAGGAAATCCAGCTCCAGCGCCGCGCACCGCTCCAGCTCGGCGGTGAAGGAAGCCAGCGAGCGCTCCCACAGGTCGCCGCGGGGACTGGCCAGGTTGATCAGGTACGAATCGTGAGCCCCCGCCACCCTGAGCTCCCGGGCCGTCCGCTCACGCCCGAAGGCCTCCACCCGGTCCGGAGCCAGCTCCGGCTCAGCCCAGCGGCTGGGCTGCTTGGTGAAGACCTGGACGTTCAACGAATGGATGTCCCGGGCCCGCTGCGGTGCGTGCTGCACGCCGCCGGCCACCGACACGTGGGCTCCCAGCTCGTCCACCACGGTTCCGTCGTCCAGGGTCTCGCCGAATGCCGGGGCCACCTCGTGGGTCTGTGCCGGGTCCCCCATCAGGCCCCCTTCTCGCCGGGAAAGCCCGGTTCAGTCATCTCGCGAACGTTCAGGGCTTCGTCCACTTCGGACTCGTCCATGAGGCCCATCTCCAGCACCACGTCCCGGACGGATCGTCCCTCGGAGGCCGCCCGCTTGGCCACCTCCGAGGCCCGGTCGTAGCCGATGTGCAGGTTCAGCGCGGTGGCGATGGAGGGGTTCCGGAGGAGAAGCTCCCGGGCCCGCTCCTCGTTCGCCTTGATGCCGGTGACGCACCGGCCGGTGAAGGCCCGGGCCGCATTGCCCAGGAGCACCACCGACTCCAGGAAGGTATGAGCCATCACGGGCATCATGACGTTCAACTCGAAGTTGCCGCGCCCCCCCGCCACCGTCATGGTGGTGTGGTTCCCCGCCACCCGGGCCGAGACCATCATGAGGGCCTCGGCCAGCACCGGATTCACCTTCCCGGGCATGATGGAGCTCCCGGGCTGCACCGCCGGAAGAGAGATCTCCGACAGCCCCGAGGTGGGGCCGGAGGCCAGCCAGCGGATATCGTCGGCCACCTTGAGGAGCGAGGCCGCCACCGTGTTCAGGGCCCCGTGAGCGCTCACCATGCCGTCGCGGGCTCCCTGGGCCTCGAAGTGGTCCGGCGCCTCGTGGAAGTCCAGCCCGGTGACCTCCGAGATGCGGGCGATGGCCAGACCGGCGAAGGAGGGGTGCGTGTTGATGCCGGTCCCGGTGGCCGTTCCCCCCAGGGGGAGTTCGGCCAGCTCCTCCGCGGCCCGCCGCACCCGCTCGATCCCCTTCTCCACCTGGGTGGCGTATCCGGCGAACTCCTGCCCCAAACGCACCGGAGTGGCATCCATCAGATGGGTGCGTCCCGACTTCACCACGCCATCAAAGGCCTCGGCCCGACTCCGCAGCGCCTCTGCCAGCACCTGCAGCGCGGGGATCAGATCCCTCTCCATGGACACTCGACACGCCACGTGGATGGCGGTGGGGATGACGTCGTTGGACGACTGTCCGAAGTTGACATGGTCGTTGGGGTGCACCGGCTCGCCGGCCCCTTCGCCCAGGAGCCGGTTGGCCAGGGTGGCCACCACCTCGTTGGTGTTCATGTTGGACGAGGTTCCGGAGCCCGTCTGGTAGATGTCCACGGGGAACTCGTCATCCCAGCGCCCCTCGGCCACCTGGTCGGCCGCCTCGGCTATGGCCCGGGCCATCTCCTGGTCCAGCCTACCCAGTTCGGCGTTGGATCGGGCGGCGGCGGCCTTCACCACCCCGAGGGCGTGGATCATGGCACGACCGAAGCCCTGCCCGCTGATGGGGAAGTTCTCCACTGCCCGCTGCGTCTGGGCGCCGTAGAGGGCGTCGGCGGGGACGCGGACCTCGCCCAGGGAATCCTTCTCCGTTCTGAATGTCTCCGACATGAAGGTGC
>SLNQ01000078.1 GCA_007132965.1 Gemmatimonadota bacterium
AGGAGGCGCGCCAGTTGCGCTCGTCTCCGCCGCATCGTCTGCGTCAGGTGTAACTAAGTACCCGCAAGTTGGTACCTATCAAGGCGATGACCAGTGGGAGGGGACGATGGCGACCGGCAAAGATCAAGATGGCGACACCGGGACTCGCTCCGATCTGCTCGCAGTCGTTGGTATCGGCGCGTCGGCCGGAGGGCTGACGGCGCTGCGGGAGCTGTTCGGGCACATGCCACCCGACACGGGCCTCGTCTTCGTGGTCGTGATGCACCTGTCCCCGGAGCACGAGAGCCACCTCCCCGACCTGCTCCAGGCCCACACGCAGATGCCGGTGAGGCAGGTCACCGAGACGCTCCAGATGGAGCCGAATCACGTCTACGTGATACCACCGGGGTCCAACCTCACCGCGGTCGACACCCACCTGCGCCTCTCGGAGATGGAAAAAGAGCGCAGCCGACGCGCGCCCATCGACCACTTCTTCCAGACCCTGGCCAAGACGTACCACGAGACCGCCGTGGGGGTGGTCCTCACCGGCACCGGCTCCGACGGCACCTTCGGCCTCCGGAAGATCCGCGAAGAGAGCGGGCTCACCATCGCGCAGGACCCGGCCGAGGCCGAGCACGACACGATGCCGATGAGCGCCATCTCCCACGGCGTCGCCGACCGGGTGCTGCCGCTCTCGGAGATGCCGGACCAGATCGTCCGCTTCGCCACCACCGAGCCGGCGGTACCGGTACCGGAGGAGGACGAAGACGTCGAGCGCGACGAGCGGCAGACGATCCTCGACATCCTCACCCAGGTTCGTGCCCGGACCAGCCACGACTTCAGCCGCTACAAGCCGGCCACCGTCATGCGCCGCATCCGTCGGCGCATGCAGATCCACCAGATGGAGGATCTCGAGGAGTACGGCGAGCACGTCCGCCGCGACCGGGACGAGGCCCGGCAGCTCTTCGACGACCTCCTCATCACGGTCACCAATTTCTTTCGGGACCCTGAGACCTTCGAGGTCCTCGAGCGCGACGTGGTCCCGAAGCTGTTCGAGGATAAGGCCGAACAGGACCAGGTCCGTGCCTGGTCGGTGGGGTGCGCCACCGGCGAGGAGGCCTACTCGCTGGCGATCCTGCTCCTGGAGCATGCATCGCGGCTCGACCCGTCGCCCCAGGTCCAGGTGTTCGCCACGGATCTCCACGAGGCGTCGCTGGAGAGCGCTCGGGAGGGCCTGTATCCCGATACCATGGAGACTCAGATCTCTCCGGAGCGGCTCGAGCGCTTCTTTGCCCCGGAGTACGACCACTACTACCGCGTTCGTCCGCAGTTGCGCGAAGCGGTGGTCTTCGCCCCGCACAACGTGATCAAGGACCCCCCGTTCTCGCACCTCGACCTGGTCAGTTGCCGGAACATGCTGATCTACCTGCGGCGCGAGGTGCAGGAGGAGATCCTTCCCCTCTTCCACTATGCGCTGAGGCCCGGGGGCTACCTGTTGCTCGGAAGCTCCGAGACCATCCGGAGGTCGAAGTTCTTCGAGAGAATCGACGAGCCGCACCGCATCTACCTGCGGCGCGAGCTTCCAGCGCACGAACCCCGGCTGCCGGTCTTCTCGATGCCGCCTGCCCGATTCGCCCGCCGCGATCCCGACGTGCCACGCCGGCCGCAGGGGGCTCCCGGCTACGGCGCACTCCACCAGAAGATGGTCGAACAGTACGCGCCACCGAGCGTCCTGGTGGGCGAGGACAACGCCCTCGTGCACGCATCGGCCCGGGCCGGACGGTACCTGAAGGTTCCTGGCGGTGAGCCCACGAACGACCTCTTCCGTCTGGTCCGGGAGCCGCTGCGACTGGGGCTGCGCGCGGGGCTCTTCGCCGTGCGGGACCGGGGGAAGGCATACCGGTCCAGGCCCATCAGGCTCGAGGTAGAAGGCGAGCCGGTCCACGTCACGGTGCGCGTGCAGCCGCCCGGCGACGACGATGAGCTGGAGGACTTCTGCCTGGTCATCTTCGATGAGGGCCCCACTCCTCCCCCGGGGGAGGTGAGCGAGGCGGACGTGCCCGAGGGAACCGCTCGGGAGCTGGAAGAGGAGCTGGTGGCCACTCGCGCCCGCCTGCAGGCCATGAGGGAGGATCAGGAGGCGAGCCAGCAGGAGATGCGGGCCACCAACGAGGAGCTCCAGTCGATGAACGAGGAGCTGCGCTCCGCGATGGAGGAGCTGGAGACCAGCAAGGAAGAGCTCCAGTCGATGAACGAGGAGTTGGCCACGGCCAACCAGGAGAACCGGCACAAGGTCGAGGAGCTGGCCCAGCTCTCGAGCGACCTTCAGAACCTTCTCTCGGCCACCGAGATCGCCACGCTGTTCCTGGACCGGGATCTGCGCATCATGCGCTTCACGCCGCCGCTGACCGAGCTCTTCCACGTGCGTCCCACCGACCGCGGCCGACCCCTCTCCGACCTCACGCACCGTCTCGACGACGTCGACCTGGAGAAGGGTGCGGAGCAGGTTCTCGACTCGCTCGCGCCGCTCACGCACGAGATCCAGAGCGATGACGGACGGTGGCTCCTGACGCGCATCCTCCCGTATCGCTCCACCGAAGACCGCATCGAAGGCGTGGTCATCACCTTCGTCGACATCACGGAGCGCAAGGCGACCGAAGAAGCGCTGCGTGCGTCGGAAGAGAGGTATCGCACGCTCTTCAACTCCATCGACGAGGGCTTCTGCATCATCGAGGTCCTGTTCGACAAGCAGGGCGAGCCCTTCGATTACCGGTTTCTCGAAGCGAATCCGGCCTTCGTCCGACAGACCGGGCTCGAGGACCCCGTGGGCCGGACCATGCGCGAGTTCGCGCCGAACCACGAGGAGTTCTGGTACGAGGCCTATGCGGAGATCGTCAGGACCGGCGAACCCAGACGCTTCGAACACGAAGCCAAGGCGTTGGGGTTCTTCTACGAGGTCTATGCCTTCCGGATCGACGAGCCGGAGGCGAATCGCGTTGCCGTTCTCTTTCGTGACATCACCGAGCGCAAGCGCACCGAGGAGGCGCTGCGGGAGAGCGAAGAGCGCTTTCGTGCGGTCTCGAATCTCACCCCGGACCTCCTCTGGCGCAGTGATCCCAACGGCTCCACCTCCTGGTACAACCAGCGCTGGACGGAGTACACCGGCCAGACCCTGGAGGAGGCTGTCGGGTGGGGGTGGTTGGACGTCATTCATCCGGACCATCGGGAGAAGAGCGCCGAGCGGTACCGCCGAGCCGTCGAGGAGGGAGAGCGACTGGAGCAGATGCATCGCATCCGCCGGCATGACGGGGAGTACCGCTGGTTCCTCGTGCGGGCCGAGCCGCTCCTCGACGACTACGGCGCGGTTCGCCACTTCTTCGGCTCCGCGACGGATATCCACGAGCAGTGGATGATGCTGGAGGAGCTCGAGGAGCGTGTGAGCGAGCGCACCCGGGAGGTGAGAGAGCTGAGCCTCACCCTCACGATGGCCGAGCAGGAGGAGCGTCGCCGGATCGCCCGCGTGCTGCACGACGACATCCAACAACTGCTCTTCGGCCTCCACCTTAGGCTCGACTACCTCTCGGGCGACATGGCCGAGCTCGAGGAGCCCGAGCTCCAGGAGGCTTTTGGAGAGGCGCGGGATTGGATCGACAGGGCCATCGAAGGCACCCGTGAGCTTTCAGTAGGTCTGAACCCACCGGTCTTGAAGGATGAGGGCTTGTGCGAAGCTCTGCGTTGGCTGGCAAGCCAGATGCGCAAGCAGCATCAACTGGAGGTCGATCTGCGGTTCGAGGACGAGGTCGCTGTTGATGACGAGGACGCCCGATCCCTCCTCTTCCAGACCGTCCGCGAGTTGCTCTTCAACGTGGTCAAGCACGCCGACGTGGACGAGGCAACCGTCAGCCTCCGTCGGGAGGGGGACTCGCTTGAGCTCCAGGTCTCCGACGAGGGCGCCGGATTCGACCCCGGGCAGGTGCGCTCTTCTCGAAGCCACGCCACCGGCCTGGGCCTCTTCTCGGTTCGCGAACGCATCCGGCTCATCGGCGGCGAGGTCTCGGTGGATGCGGCTCCCGGACAAGGGACTCGGGTTCGCGTCACCGTCCCGCTGGATGCTCCCGGAAACGGCAGTGGCTGAGTGTCATGCGTGGGAAGATCGGACCGATCCGGGTTTTCGTCGTGGAGGATCACGCAGTGATGCGGAGCATGCTCTGCGAGGCGGTGGAGCGCGAGTCGGCGTGTGAGCTTGCCGGTGCCGCGCCTTCGGCCGAGGAGGCGCTCGCCTCCATGGACCCGGCCTGCGTGGACGTGGTTCTGGTGGACCTGTCGCTGCCCCGGATGAGCGGCGTCGAGCTCGTGCGTCGACTCTCGGCGCGCACTCCCGCACTGCCCTGCCTGGTCGTCTCGGGTCACGTGGAGGCGAGCTACGCCCAGCAGGCACTCGAGGCCGGAGCCCGGGGCTACGTCCTGAAGGGCCGTCCGGGTGACCTGGCAGCCGGCATCCACGCGGCCGCCGCCGGCCAGCGGTACGTGAGCAGTCCCCTGAAGGAGGAGCTCGGCGGGAACGGCGACGGGAGCTGATGGCTCCCGGCTGCGGAGGCACTCGCCGGTCCCGCACGCTTGCCCCGCTCGAGCCCCCGGTCTACGTTGGCCGGCCACTGGGAGACCGTGCGGCTTCCTCAATTTTTTTCGCCCGGGGGGGCTCGTGGCCGCCCCCACGGCACAACCGACCCGGAGGAGACGTCATCGAGTCGCTCACCGTGATCGTGGTCGATGACCACGCGGTCGTTCGGCGAGGACTTCGCGACGTCCTCGAACAGGCGGGCGATATCAAGGTCGTGGCCGAGGCCGGCGACGGAAGCGAAGCGGTGAGCCTCGCGTGTGAGCACCGCCCCGACGTGGTCGTGGTCGACGTCTCCATGCCCGAGATCGATGGAGCCGAAGCTACGAAGCTCATCCGGGAGCGCTGCCCCGAGGTGTCGGTCGTCGCCCTCACCATGCACGACGACCGGGTCCACCTCTACCGCATGCTCGAGGTCGGAGCGGCGGGATACGTCCTCAAGCGGTCGGCTCCCGCCGAGCTGATCCGTGCCATCCGTACCGTGGCGGCCGGCCGGACCTACGTGGACCCGAGCCTGGCCGGTGTCGTTCTGCAACGGAACGCCCACGGGAGGGGGGCCGCTCCCTCCCCCGAGACGCTCAGCCCCCGCGAGGAGGAGGTGCTTCGCCTCGTCGCGTGGGGGTACAGCAACAAGGCCATCGGGAAGAAGCTCGGGATCAGTCCCCGGACGGTGGAAACCTACCGGTCGCGAGTTGCGGAGAAGCTGGGAATCCAGTCCCGGGACGAGGTCGTGCGCTATGCGGTCAGCCGGGGGTGGCTCTCCGGCGACTGACCGGCGAGTGACGCCGCCGCTTCCGCCGGACCGGAGGGGACGACCGCGTTCCCGGCATGGGACGTCGGGTGGTTCCGGTCTCACCGCGGGCGTCGAGGGCGTCGAGAGCGTTGGCCGCCCACGCCCGGACGTCTGCGTCCCGTACGGCGGAGCGGAGGATGGCCATCCGCCAGTGCCGTTCTCCCCGGTCCATGGTCACGCCGCGATGGATCGCCCTCGCCAGGCCGTCGGCGTCCCTGGGGTCCACCATGAGTGCACCGGAGCCCAGCTGGGATGCGGATCCCGCGAAAGAACTCAGAACCAGCACGCCCCCATCCGCGACGCTTGAAGCACAGAATTCCTTGGCCACCAGGTTCATCCCGTCCCGAAGCGAGGTGACGAGTAGGACGTCGGCCGCCCGGTACTGGGCCGTGAGCTCATCCGTGTCCCAGGTGCCTACGATCAACTCCACCGGTGTCCACTCGGAGGTTCCGAAGCGGTGGTTCACCTCCCGGGCCAACTCCTCCACCCGCTGCCGCAGCTCGGCGTAGGCGGGGATCTGCTGACGGGTGGGAATGGCGAGTTGGCGGAGGACAACCCTTCCCCGGAGGCTCGGGTAGCGCTCCAGCGCACGAGCGTACCCCCGGAGCTTGTGCGGAATCCCCTTCGAATAGTCGAGGCGGTCGACCCCGAGGACGAGGTCCGAGCCCAACGTGCGCCGGATCTCAGCGGCTCGACGTTCAACCGCGGGGCTGGACGCCCGCCGGGACCACGAAGGGGTGTCAATGGAGATGGGAAACGCTCGCGCACGTGCCTTCAGCGGAGCGCACGGACCTGTCGTGCCCTGTTGGCCCGGCGCCTCGGGAGCCAGTTCCTGTACGGCTTCGATAAAATTCCCCCGGTCCCGACGGGTCTGGAAGCCGATGCTGTCGAAGCTCATGAGACCGCACAGGATGGTATTGACCTGCGGCAGCGTGCGGATCACGTCCGGCTCCGGAAAGGGGGTGTGGAGGAAATATCCTACAGGGTGGCGGAAACCCTCGCTTCGAAGCTCCTGCGCAACCAGCATGAGGTGGTAGTCGTGGACCCATACCGGGCCCTGGGCGCACGAACTCAGGGCCTGGGCAAAGACGGCGTTCACCCTGCGATAGGCGGGCCAGTCGCCCGGCCGCGGCTCCGAAAAATGCGGGAGCCCATGCAGGAACGGCCACAGCATCCGGTTGGAGTAGCCCAGGTAGTAGCCGTCCACGTCGTCGGACGTCAGGGTGACGGGCTTCAGGTCGAAGCCCTCTCCGGCTTCTTCGAGCAGCCCGTCGAGCCGGGCGGGAGCGACGTCGCACACCCCGCTCCAGCCCAGCCACGTACCTCCTCGCTCCGCCAGGACAGGGCGCAGAGCGCTCACCAGGCCGCCCGAGCTGCGTCGGACACTCCATTCTTCTTCGGAATCGCGGGTCACCCGAACCGGCAGTCGATTCGACGCCACCGTCAGGCGTGGGAGCCGATACGCCATCAGAGCTCCTCCACCGCGACGAACCAAGCGTACTCGCGAGGAAGCTGGATGAGCTTTCCAGGGGGCAACTCGAGCTCGACCCACGAGCCGTTCTGGGTCAGGCACGTGAGCACCGAACCTTCCCGGATGCCCAACTCGTAGCAGTAGTCCTTGACCATCCGAAAGCGGATGCTGTCGACTTCGACGGTGCCCCCGGGCGGGACGATGGCCAGGCTTCTGCCCCAGGGCCATTTTGATAGCGTTACCACGGGTACCTCCGAGCTTTGGTTCGACACGGCGGGCTCTCCCTCAGGCGGGTTCTGCCTCAGTGTGAGGCGGATGCGGACGGACCATCGGCAATCGCCTCGAGCGCTTCTAAGAGCTGCCAGTAGGTGAACGGTTTGGGAAGAAAGGGCGTCGTCGGGTCTTCGGCCGCTTCCTGGGCCGGGACCCAGGCCCCCGACATGAGGAGGACGCCGAGATCGGGCTGGAGCTCACGGGCCCGGCGGGCCAGCTCGCGACCGTCCATGTGGGGCATCTGCACATCGGTGAGGAGGATCTGAAAGTCCTCCGGGTCGGAGCGGAGATAGCCGAGAGCGGTGTCCCCGCGATCCGTCAGGGTGACCCGGTATCCGGCCTTGCTCAGGACCCTCCCCAGGAACTGGCGGAAGAACGCGCTGTCGTCCACCACGAGAAGGTGAGCGACCGGCGTCGAAGCGGTTGGATCGGACATGTGCACCTCCTGGATCCCATATCGTGGCCGAATGATTCACACTTGAAACATGGCCGCGGGCCGAGGAGGCCAACATCCGGAAGACCACGCACGTTGTGGGGGAATCCCCCTACATCGGTATCGCGGAGCGCAGGCGCGCTGTTGCTCGGGCCGCGCAGCGTCGCTCGGGCTCGCCAGTTCCGAGACGCGCACGACGGTCTTCGCCTGCATCGTTGGCCGATCTCCTCGCGCTTCGTCGGGTCCCGCTCGCACCGGTGGACCCCGCTCGCACCGGTGGGTCTCTCTCGCTCCGTCGGTCCCGTCTCGCCCTGTCGGCCCCCGCTCGCACCGGTGGGTCCCTCTCACTCCGTCGGTCCCGTCTCGCCCTGTCGGCCCCCGCTCGCACCGGTGGGTCTCTCTCACTCCGTCGATCCCGTCTCGCCCTGTCGGACCAGTTTCGCTCCGTCGGGTCCCGGTCGCTCCCTCCGACCCCTCTCACGCCGCGCATCCCAAATCCTCATCCTGAAGTCCCGAATTGCCGGGGTTTTCCCCTTGACAACTTTGGGGCCCCACAGTGGGTGAGGGCCGGGATGCCGTCTGAACACCGCGCTGGAGGCGCTCCAGGGCGTCCCTGACGACTTTCGGCGCACCTTCGGTCTCCGGATGACCTCCGACGACGACTTTTTCGCTCCTACGCCAACCTGAGAGGTCGCCCAACCCCCTGATTATATTACAGATACCAGATGATTGGACTGTAACCGGAGGAGGGGAT
>SLNQ01000394.1 GCA_007132965.1 Gemmatimonadota bacterium
ACTGGCCCCCGAGGTCTTCTCGGTGATCACCATGGTCACCGTGGCCACCATGGTCCTCACCCCCTTTCTGAGCGCGGACCGGGTCACCTGGGCCCTCATGAAGGTGCACCCCTTTCGGAAGGTGCCGGAGCTGGCGGACCGGCCGACGGACCATATCCTGCTCCTGGGATGCGGACGCCACGGCCAGCTCTTATTGGAGAACCTCATCGTTACGCGTCACCCTCTCGTGGTGGTGGACGACGATCCGGTCCTGGTCCAGCACCTGCAGGAGGCCGGCCTGACGGCGATCCGAGGCGATATCACCGACGTTGAGTTCCTGCGCGAGGTGGGTGCGCAACAGGCTCGGATCGTGATTTCCACCGTTCGACGGCGAGAAGACACGGGCCCGCTGCTGGCCCTGGCGCAAGACGTGCCGGTCCTGGTGAGGGGCTTCAACCGGGAGGACGGCCGGTGGATCAGAGAACGGGGCGGGCGGCCCGTACTGTATAGCGAAGCCACAGCGCGCGCTTTCCGCCAGTGGCACGATCGGGAGACGACTCCCGATTCGACGATGACGAAAACGGGACCTGCAGCCATTGAACTTTAGCCGGTTGCAGGCAAGTGTTGAGGGCCCTCTCGCGCCGCCACGACAATGCGGCTCGGGCCAAACCTCCACACGGGCAACGTTGTCCTCATGATCTCCGAGATCGCCATCCTTCAGGAGCTGGGAATCATCGTGCTGGGCGCCGCCGGCGTGGTCCTGGTGGCCCAGTTCCTCAAGGTGCCCTCCATTGTGGCCTACATCGTAGCCGGTCTTCTGTTGGGGCCGGTCCTGGGGGTGGTGGGGATCACCGAGGGGGTGGAGGTGATCTCGGAGGTGGGAATCGCCCTCCTCCTCTTCCTGGTGGGACTCGAGCTGTCGCTGGAGAAGATCAAGGACGTGGGGAAGGTGGCGGTGGTGGCGGGGATCGGCCAGGTGGTCTTCACCGCCGCCGGTGGGCTGGCCTTCTGTCTCCTCCTGGGCTTCGACCTCATGGAGGGGATCTTCATCGCCACCGCCCTCACCTTCTCCAGCACGGTGGTGGTGGTGAAGCTGCTGGACCAGAAGGACGAGCTGGACTCGGTCTACGGCCGCATCGCCGTGGGGATCTTCCTGGTCCAGGACCTGGTGGTGGTGGTGGCGCTCACCTTTCTGGCCGGGCTGGGACGGGGCGAGGAGGTGGCTCCCACCGAGATGCTGGTCAACCTCGGGGTGGCCTTCGCCGGCATGGCTCTCCTCCTGGTGGTGGCGGCGGTGGCGGCGAAGTACGTCCTGCCCTGGCTGCTGGGCCGGGTGGCCTCGTCGCAGGAGGCCCTCCTCATCTCCAGCCTGGCCTGGTGCTTCGCCTTCGTCCTTGGAGCGGAGGTCATGGAGCTCTCGTTGGAGATCGGGGCCTTCCTGGCGGGACTCGCCCTGGCGCAGCTCCCCTACAACCACGACCTCCGGCGACGGGTTCACCCCCTCATGAACTTCTTCATCGCCGTCTTCTTCGTCTCGCTGGGGGTGCAGATGGAGTTCGGGGCGGTGCAGGAGATCTGGCTCCCCGCCGTCCTCCTCTCGCTCTTCGTCCTCCTGGGCAACCCCTTCATCTTCATGCTCCTCATTGCCCGGATGGGCTACGGCGAGCGCACGTCGTTTCTCACCAGCGTGACGGTGGCCCAGATCTCCGAGTTCTCCTTCATCTTTGCGGCCATGGGCCTCTCGGCCGGGCTCATCGGCGAGGAAATCCTCTCACTGGTCGGGGTGGTGGGGCTGGTGACCATCGCCGCGTCGGCCTTCATGATCCTGAACAACCACCGGCTCTACGAGTGGCTTCAGCCCACCGGGATCCTGGGGCTCTTCAGGGCTCGGGAGGGAAGGGGTACCATGGAGGAGGAGGTGCGCCGCGAGGGACACGTGGTGGTGGTGGGAATGAACTCGCTGGGCCGAAAGATCGTGGACCGGCTCCACGAGGCGGGCGAGCGGACCCTGGCCGTGGACACCGACCCGGCCAAGCTCGAGGGGCTCCCCTGCGAGACGCTCCTGGGCAACGTGGAATACCGGGCGGTGCTGGAGGAGGCCCACCTCCAGGGGGCCCGGCTCCTGGTTTCAGCCCTGCAGATCGAGGAGGTGAACCGGCTCCTGGCCTACCGGACGGAACAGGCAGGGGTTCCCTGTGCTATCCACGCCTTTGATCCCGCCAGCATCGACGACCTGCTCAAGCTCGGCGTGGAGCACCTCATCGACTCGCAGCGGGTGGGGGTGGACCGCATGGTGGAGGCCCTGAGCGCCCGGGGGGTCTTCTCGGCATGAGCGCCATCGCCTTTCTCCTCCTGGCCGCCGCCCTGGGCTTCGGGATCGCCCACGTCCTGCGGATCCCGGCCATCCCGGTGGTCATGGCCTTCGGGGTGGCGTGCTCGGCTCTCCTCCCCATTCCGGAGGAGTTCCTGGAAGACGCCCTCATGCTGGGAGTCGTGGTGGTGGTCTTCGTGGCCGGCATCGAGCTGAATCCGGACCGGGTCGGCCGATACCGGGGCACGGCGATCCGCGTCGGCCTTCTCCAGTTTTTCGTCCTGGGCGGGGCCGGTCTGGGCACCGCCATCCTCCTGGGATTCGCACCGCAGACCGCTGCCTATCTGGGGCTGGCCCTGGCTGCCTCCTCCACCCTGGTTGTGATCCGGCTCTTGCAGCAACGTCGGGAGCTCTACACCCCCATGGGCCGCATGGTCACGGGAATCCTCCTCCTCCAGGATCTGCTGGTGGTCCTGCTCATCCCGGTGGTGACCCACCTCGACGACGGCCCGAGGGCCGTGGGGATGGGCCTGGCCGCAACTCTGGGGCTCATGGCCCTGGCGGCGGTCCTCCTGCGCTGGGTCGCGCCCCGAGTGCTTCCCCGGATCGCCGACGACGAGGAGTTCCTCCTCCTCACGGTCCTGGCCACCCTCTTCCTCTTCCTGGGCCTCTCTCACTTTCTGGAAATTCCGCTGGTGGGCGGCGCCTTTCTGGCGGGGGTGGCCCTGTCGCCCTTCCCCGTAAACGCGCTGGTGAGGGGCCAGCTCAACTCGCTGGGCAACTTCTTCTCGGCCCTCTTCTTTGCGGCTCTGGGCGCCTTCCTGACCCTGCCCACGGCGGCGGAACTCGTGCAGGCGCTGGTGTTGGCGGGAACCATCGTCGTCCTCACGCCGCCCCTGGTGGCTCTGGTGGCCGAGCGCTCCGGATTCTCGGCCCGGGCGGGGATCGGGTCGGGCCTGCTTCTCTCCCAGGCCAGCGAGTTCTCGTTGGTGGTGGGGCTCCAGGGGATGATCCTGGGGCAGATCACCGAAGGGGCCTTCACCATCATCGCCCTGGTCACCGTCATGACCATGATGCTCGCGCCCCTCCTGGCCACCGGAGCGGTCACGGGAGCGCTCCTCCGACTCCATCCCTTCAGGGCCGCCGACGCCAAGCCGGAGCCGCCCCGGGACCACGTCCTCCTGGTGGGTTGCGGCTCCAGCGGCGTGGCTCTCCTGGAGACCCTCTTCGGCACGCCCCGGGAGATCTGGGTGGTGGACGACGACCCGGTGGTGGTCAGCCGGGTGCGGGAGGCCGGCTTTACCGTGGTCCGAGGTGACGCCACCGACGTAGAGGTTCTCAGGAGCGCCGGCGCCGACCAGGCCCACATCGTTGTCTCCACGATCCGGCAACGGGAAGACAGCGCGCCGCTTCTGGCCATGGCCGGCGAGGTGCCCGTCCTGGTGAGAGCCTTCGACGACTCCGACGTGGAGTGGATCGAAGAACGAGGCGGGATCGCCGTCTCCTACTCCGAGGCCGCCACCGCCGACTTCATGCGATGGTTCGGCGAGGAGGCCGGGGCGAAGGAGACGACCTGAGCCCCCCCCCTCGAAGTCTGATCGGAAACTGGGGCGAGCATGGAACACCTGGGGTTGAGTCCTGTACGGAGCCTCAGCCCCGGAAACCTGACGCCACACCCCTCCATGGGGACCGCTTCGGCTTCCGGAAGCCTCCTGTCCGCGAGCGGCAGGATCTTCAACCATAATCGGAGCACCAACTTTCGTATCGGTTCAGGCTGGTCCTTCCGGTTCGAGCCACAGGAGAACTTCATGATGTCAGACCTCACCCCGAACTCCATTTTCCGGGGAATCGGATTGTCCTTGCTTGGAATCATGCTCGTCGCGGCACCGCTGAGTGCGCAACAGCAGCAGCAGATGCCGCCTCCGCAGCAGCAGGAGCTACCTGACTCGGTGCAGGAGATGATGGCCGAGTTCCAGCAGAAGCAGGCTGAGCTGCAGGAGATCCAGAACCAGGCCGTCCAGGCCAGCGAGGACCTCCAGGCCATGCAGATGGCCATTCAGGACCAGATCGAGGAGGCCATGCGGGCCATCGAACCGGAGATGGACGACATCATCGAGCAGCTCCAGGCCATGGAGGCCGAAGCCCAGGCTGCCCAGCAGGCCGAAGACATGGAGCGGCTCCAGGCCCTCATGACCGAGGCCCAGGCGCTGGACGGCCGGCTGCAGCAGGCCCAGGCCCAGGCCCTGGAGCGGGACGACATCCAGGAGTCCATCGAGGAGTACCAGGATGTCCTCATGGCCGAGATGATCCAGATCGACCCCGAGGCCGAGCAACTGCTGGAAGAGGTGGAAGCGCTGGCTGACCGGATCGAGGAAGCCATCGGCTGATCCCCCGACGCATCACTACAGGAGGGGCGAAAAGAGTCGCGCCGTGCCGTCACGGAGGCGGATCGGGAGGGACCGATCCCGCATCTCGGCCACCGTGAGCTCCCGAGCCACCGCACGACGCTCGTCCAGGAACTCGTCCAGCTCAGCGACGAAGCCGGGATCGTACGATTCCACGTTGAACTCGAAGTTGAGCTGCAGGCTCCGGGGATCCCAGTTGGCCGAGCCCACCAGGCCCCAACCGGCGTCTACGGTCATGGCCTTGGAGTGGTCGAAGGGCGGGGGCGTCAGGAAGAGGCGAACGTCCTTCTCCATGACGTGTTGCCAGTACGCCTGCGAGGCCCACTGGACCAGGATCAGGTTGCCCTGCTCCGGCAGGTACACCTCCACATCGACCCCTCGCATGGCCGCCACGCCCAACGCGTCCATGATGCGTTCGTCGGGGATGAAGTAGGGCGTCACCACCCGTACGCTCCGCTCCGCCGTGGCCAGGGCACCCAGGAGAATGGACTGGAGCTTCTCGTAGTCCACGTCCGGCCCGTCGGCGATCCCCCGGGCCACCACCTCACCCACCTCCTCCTGCGGGGGAAACCAGGCGGGGCCCGACAGCGTCTCGCCGGTGCTGGCGTACCAGTCCTCGGCGAACACCTCCTGGAACTCGGCCACCGCCGGCCCCTGCATGCGCATGTGAAGGTCTCGAATGGGGTGGGGGGCGCCCGCCTTCAGCATGTGGCCGTAGCGGATGTTCATTCCTCCCGTGAAGCCCACCTTTCCATCGGTCACCAGGATCTTTCGGTGGTTCCGAAGATTGAAGTAGGGCATTCGCCACAGGAAGAACTCAGGGTGGAAGCGGGCCACGGGAACGCCGGAGCGCTGCAGCTCCCGCACCATGGAGGGCCGGGAATAGCGGGCCCCCACCGCATCGATGAGCACCCGCACTTCGACGCCGCGCTCCAGCGCGTCGGTCAGCGCGTCCCGGAACCGGAGCCCTGCCGGGTCGTGATCGAAAATGTAGGTGCACAGCGACACGCTCTCCCGGGCGGCCCCGATGGCATCCAGCATGGCCGGATACGCCTCGTCGCCATCCACCAGCAGCTCCGCCCGGTTTCCCGCCAGCAGGGGTCGGCCCGACACCCGCCCGGCCAGCCGGGCGATGGACGCCAGGTGCGCGTTCTCCGGGTCCAGGATCCCCTGCAGGGCGGCGGCGGGCAGGGGGGTCACCTCGCTGATGAAGTCCTCGTCCAGCTCCTCGGCCCGGATGGCCCGGGCCCGGCGTTGAATCCGGTTGATCCCCAACATGAGATAGGCCAGGAAGCCCAGCGCCGGGGCAAGCCACACCAGCCCCACCCACGCCACCGCCGACGAGG
The DNA here is from genome assembly GCA_007132965.1 of Gemmatimonadota bacterium. GTDB lineage: Bacteria > Gemmatimonadota > Gemmatimonadetes > Longimicrobiales > Gaopeijiaceae > PWLA01. The sequence goes on from SLNQ01000394.1 coordinate 6,042, forward strand.
GGTTCCGCTTGGTGAGGACGATATGCGCGGTCGTGCCGGCGGGAACCAACACCGCCAGGACGCCCAGCATGACCGTCCAGATGTCCAGCATGGACTCTCTCCCCGAGGTTTGACGTGCCGCATGGGCGGCGGCCGATCGGTGCTCGCCATCGGCGCTCACGACCTGGCCCGGCGCCGGGTCGGCGACAAAGCAATGGAAGGGAAAGCCCGGAGAACGGGCAAGCCCCTGGGGAACCCGGAGGGCCCTCCGGGCATATCCTGGCGCCGTGGATCCATGGTCCATCCCGAAACCCACAACGCGAGTTCGTGTCCTTGAGCTCCAAGACTGAAACTTCATCCGTCCCGCGACGAGGCCTGCCCACCGGCACCGCGCTCCTGGTCCTCATGGCGTCAGCCCTCATGGGCACGCCGGACCCGGCCCAGGGGCAGGTCATCTTGAACACCGAACGGTTCCAGATCGAGGACGTGGACGGGGCCCACCTGGGTGCTGACTTCTCCGCTTCACTGCAGCGGGGCAACACCGAGCTCCTGAACGTCTCCAGCTCGGGGATCGTGGGCTACCGCCACCTCAGGCACTGGCCGCGGCTCATCTTCGGGGGCCAGTTCCTCCGGGACGAAGAGCGGTCGCTCCTGGACCAGCAGTTCGCTCAGCTCCGCTACTCCTACATCATCAGCCCTCGACTGCGGACCTTCCACTTCGTGCAGGCCCAGAAGAACGAGACCCTGCTCCTGAAGAGCCGCTGGCTGGTGGGTACCGGAGTGCGCCATACCTTCGTGCGCACCGACCAGCTCATGGTGGCCGCCGGCACCGGGGCCATGGGCGAGTGGGAGCGCCTGGACCGCGAACGAGTGGGACCGGACGATCTCACCTCGCTGGACGCCATCCGGATGGCCAACCTGGGCGTGTTGCGCTGGGATTTCTCCGGCGGCGGGCGCCTCATCAACATCGTCTACGTGCAGCCCGACCTGGGGGAGTTCTCTGACGTGCGGATCCTGAACGACCTGGGGCTGTCGGTCCCCATCACCGAGCGGGTCAGCTCCAGCATGTCGCTGGAGTGGCGGCACGACACCCGACCTCCCTCCACCCTGCGAGGCAACGACCTGACGCTCCGCATGGGGCTGGGCATCGACATCCGCTGACCTCACCGCAGACCCCACGGGAGCGGGCGGGAGCCCGGCGCCTCAACCGGGGATCCGCACCTCCCGCAGGGTGGCCCCCGCAGCCTTCCGCAGCGCCTCCACGAAGCCGGTCACGTGGTCGGGCCCGTCCCACTCCTCCCCGTCCGTCCCGGAGCGCGAACCCCGGTAGCCATCGGCCAGGAAGGGGTCCATCACGGTGGACCGGAGCACCACCAGGCCTTCCTTCCCCCCGGCCTTCCATTCCTCCGGAGAACCCACCTCCAACTCCGCGAGTACCGGATCCACGGCCCCGTCGTACATGGGCGTCTGGAAGCGCGTCCGGGTGATGATGTATTCCGGCTGCGCCCCGGGCTCGCTCAGGCTCATGCGAGCGTAGATCCCCTCGTTCAGAGCGTTCACCTCCTCCAGCGAACGAAATCCGGGGTGGGTGAGGAGGAAGCAGACGATGTTGATGTCCGGCTCCGGCAGCCGCACCAGCCGGAAGGGCGCCAGGTCGGCCCGTCCCAGCTCCCGGTAGAGGCAGCGGGCCCCCGCCACCGTCTGCTCAACCAGGTGTCCGTAGCCCCGTTCGTCGAGGGGAAGCACCTTGTGGGAGAGCCAAACCGCCGCCGCCGCCGCTCCGGGTTTGGAGCCCTCGAACACGAAACGCCCCAGAAAGAGGTCTTCGGAGGACCCCAGCCCCTGGGTGGGGAGAAGGTAGGGCGGATCCACCGCCACCAGCTCGCGGGCTCGCCGGTCGCGGAAGACGATGGCGCCGGCCGGGTAGGGGATGTAGCCCAGCTTGTGGGGATCGATGGTCACCGAGTCCGCGCGGGCCAGCGCCTCCATGGAGCGAACCCACTCCGGCGTGGGCCATGGCTGTCCCTCCTCCACCTCCTCGGGAAGGGCCATGGAAGCGCGGATCTCCTCGGCGGTGCGGCGTTCGCCCTTGGCGTTCCAGGTCACGGCGGCAGCGTATCCGCCGTAGCATGCGTCGGAGTGCACGTGGAAGGTGACCCCCAGCTCCCGGCGGGCCCGCTCCCGCACCTCCAGGACCTGGTCGAGGCGGTCCAC
>SLNQ01000369.1 GCA_007132965.1 Gemmatimonadota bacterium
ATTCAGCGGAATCGCTGGCGGTACCCACGGATACTGATGAGCCCGCGCCCCGGGACATCGACGCGCCCGCGACGGTTGCGCCCGCGCCCGATTCCGAGGAATCGGCGGCCGCACCCCCGGACAGCGACACGCCCGCCACCGATGCCCCCGAGCGACCCTGCACCTGCTCCCGCACGCCGCCCAGCGCGTCGGCGGAGCGCTATCTGGTGCTCTTCAACGTGGACCAGAAGACGCTGGAGGGGGAGAAGGGAGGTCGGGCGGAGCTGGACGGCGAGACCACGGTGTCGCTGGAGACGGCCCGGCGCCTGACCTGCGACTCCGCGGTGGTCCGCATCGTGCGCGGGGCGAAGAGCGAGATCCTGGACGTGGGCCGGAAGACCCGGGTCATCCCTCCGGCCATCCGGCGGGCGCGCTGGGCCCGGGACGGAGGGTGTCGGTTTCCGGGCTGCGGCTCCCGCCACGCCGAAGGTCACCATATCGTGCACTGGGCGCTGGGGGGCAAGACGAGTCTGGACAACCTGGTGCTGCTGTGTCATGCACATCACAAGGCGGTGCACGAGGGAGGCTTCGTGGTGAGGATGGGTCGCTACGGTCAGCCCTACTTCCTGGACCTGAACGGGTGCCGGATCCCGGACCAGGCGCCCCCCATGGCCCTTCCCGCCAGCGCGGCACCAGACCCTGTGCGGGCCATGGTCCAGGCGCACCGATTCCGAGGAATCGTGCCTGACAATACAACCGGCTCGTGCCGGAAGGTGATCAGCCCCGAGAAGATGGACCGGTTCTGGGAGGGGTTGGATCCGTCGGAGTGAGGGGACTCCACCCGGCTCTATGCGAGTGGCCGGGTCTGCCGGAGTAGCGGCCCGCGCTCGCGGGGGTCGGGGGCCACGACTCCGCCCTCGCCCCCCCCCGAGTGGACAGTGTTTTCCTCCGGCCCCCGGAAGAGAACGGGAAGCCCCCATTCCGGACGGCGGTTGACCCGCACGCATTCGGGAGGGATCTTCCCCGTTCCGGCCGCGGTTACCGTCTCCCTTCTCCCCGTTTCGTCCATGCGCTTCGTCATCCCCATCATCGCTTTTCTGGGCCTCCTCCTCGCTGCCGGGCCGGTCCAGGCCCAACAGGAGCTCCTGGCCGACTCGCAGCACGAGCTCCCCCCCGAGCAGGATGCCTTCTGGAGCTCAATTCTCGAACTCTGCGGTCAGGCCTTCGAGCGAGTGGATGCTCCCTTTGTCATGCACGTACGCCAGTGCTACGCCGACGAGATCCGGATTCCCGTCCACGTCTACGACGAGGAGGAGGAAGTCTGGAATCGCTCCCGCACCTGGATCCTGACCCGCACCGGCGAAGGCCTTCGGCTCAAGCATGATCACCGCTACCCGGACGGCAGCGAGGAGGAGGTGACCCAGTACGGGGGAGATACCGATGAGGTGGGAACGGGGGAGATGCAGACCTTCCCCGCCGACGCCTTCACTCGCGAGGTCATCGGCGAGTTGGTCCCCGGCGCAGCCCGAAACATCTGGCGAATGGAGATCACGCCCGGCGAGAGCTTCAGCTACCGACTGACCCGGAGCACCTTCGACGATGCCCTTCGCTGGGCCTTCGACCTCACCGAGCCGGTGGAGACCCCTCCAGCGTCTTGGGGATACGAGGACACCGAGCCCACGCACTGACCTGACCCCTATCGGGAGGCCGCCGCGACGAAAGCGGGGCCCGAGACGGACAACGTCAGGAGCGATCCTCCCAGGAGCTCAGGTCGAAGGCCGCGCCGGGCCGGGCACACCTCAGTCCACGACCCCTCGCTCCCGGAGAGCCTCCCGGAGTCGTTCCACCCGCGTCAGGTTCACGCCCATGTCCGAGCGTCCCACCCGGGACTCCGATCTCACCACGAGCTCCGGAGATCCGGGCCGCCAGTAGACCTCCAGGTCGTCCACGAACCGGAAGACCCGACTCGTGGATTCGGCGTGGAGGTAGTCCTGCCTCCGGACCACCACCTCCGTTCCAGGCAGGGATGCCACCGCCAGTTCCACGGCCTCCCACACCTCCTCGGCAGGCCGATCCCTCCACTCGGACGTCAGGTGGAAGGGCAGAACCTCAGGGGGGTGCTCTTCGCCTGTATGAACGCAGTTGGGCGCATCGGGACACGGGCGCAAGCCGTCGTCTACGGGCCCCAGGTCTTCCGGGGCAGGCGCCCCACACGCCCCCAGGACGATGATCCCCAGCGAGATGATGCTCAGTGCTGCGATCCTCGCAACTGTGAGACGCCGGCGCCGGTGTGGTAGCACCAGCGTGTCCCGACCGTCCTCTCGAAAGCTTTCAGCGCGCATCTGTCAGCCTCACCACCGCTTCGTTACGGCCAGAGTCATGAAGTTGAACCAGGCGAAGGCGTAGACGTCGTCTACGTCGGCGCCTCCTTCCACCGTACGGTACCCCGCCGATACGCGCCACCCATCCCCCATCGCACGGCCCATCCGCACGGAGCCGTCGAACGCCCGGCCCGGTCCGCCCGCGAGGGCGTCGAGATCGAAGCTCCCGTGCCAGCCGGGGGCGAAGCGCCACTCTCCAGCCAAGTGGAGAAGTGGCACGAAGCCCAGGTCATCGTTCCGCGCCCTGACCTCTCCCTGCTCGAGCGCAACCACAGCGTCCCGAAGCTTGGCCGTTGCACCGAGCCAGGCGGTGGTCCGCTCGCCCTCCCGGGCCAGCCACCGGTATGACAACCGGTACGAGTTGAAGGTATAGCGGGCCGAAACTGCGGTGTCCTCCTGAAACACAGTGCCGGCAAAGCGGAGTTCCCGGTCCGGGAGGCCGGCCCTTCGGAGAGTCAGGGGGGCAACCAGGAGGCGGACTCCGTGGCGCTCCCGCCAGTTCCAGCCCAGGTAGACCCGACCCGCCGGCAGAGCTCCGCCTCCGACCAACCCATCCAGCGCGAAACGGGTGGCCGTCCCGTCATTCGGGATCTCCACGTCGTTGCGGCTCTGCCACGCGGGTCCCGCCTCCACCTCGACGGTGATGCCCCGCTCCTGCGCCCCGACCCCAACCCACCCCGAGACCAGGAGCGGCGCCAACAACAGCAGGAGCGAGGCGCCTGCGACAGGCGCTGCACGGTGACAAGGACCGACCTGCAAGATATGGCAAGCGTCGAGCATGAGGCTTCCGCGACCAGATGGAGTGGGGCCCGGCACCTGGAGTGGGGGTCGGCACCCAACGTGGAGCCCGGCACCAGGACTGGCGTCCGGCATCAGAACCAGGCTACCCTCGATGGCGGCCCCTGGGTCCCGGGCCGCGCCCCCGCCTCCCCCGGTCGCCTGACAGGCTCCCGGTGTCGCAGAGAGTCTCGGCCCTACGCATTCTTATATGTGAGGTCCTGTGATCATGGAAGACCCTGCGGACCCACCCTTCCCTTCCCTGATAGAGGAGCACCCACATGAGTCTTGACGTGCAGTTGATGCAGCTGGACCGCCAGCTCGGGGCCATGAGCCGACAGGCCGAGATCTGCCGGGACGAAGTGCGGACCTACCGACTGGCCCTCACCATGGGCACCGCAGCCGACGACCGGGCGATCCGAACCCGGAGCACGCACCTCAAGATGCGGCTGGAGATGCTGCGGCCCCAGCTCGAGCGGTACGAGCAGATGACCCGCACGCTCTCCCGGCGAACGCACCGGAGCGGCCGCGCCGGATCCTCGGCCCACGGGCGCCTCGGCAACGTGCGCGGCCAGAGCCTGCCCGAGGCGCAGAAGAGGGTGGATGCGCTGGAGGAGGAGTTGAGCGAGCTCCGTGCGGAGCTCGCCCGGCGCTTCAGAGACCCCACCCGGGTGCCCACGCCCGTAGACGGCGTGCTGGACGTGCTGAACGCCGTCATCGAGATGATGGCGCTGCTGCTCAAGGCCCGGAAGGAGGAGCGGGAGCGGAATCGGTAGCCGGGCTCTCCGGTCTCACCCGTCGGGACCGGCGCCCCCTTCGACCCGGTGGAACGCCAGGTCACGAGCGCGGATGGCATCGGCCACGAACCCCGTCACCCGACCCTCCTCGTCGCGGACGAACTCCACCCCGAAGAAGGGGAAGGGTCCGCTGAACCGGTCTTCGGCCACCGGGGTGACCACCACCGCATCTCGCCGCCGGTGCTCCAGTCGGAGGCCGCCGTCCTCGGCGCGCACCACGTACTCCGTCTCAAACTCCGCGGAGCGGTACCGCCCCTCGAAGGCCCGGAAGTCCACGTCCTCTTCGTCCGACCCGATGCGAGGCGCCGGAAGGCTGGCGCCCCCCTGGTGCAGGACCAGCGAGGTGGCCATGGGTGAGCCGTCCGGATCCTCGTGATGGAAGGTCAACCGGGCTCCCACCGCATCGAGGGTCCAGGAAGAGTCCGCCTGCGGGGTGAGGGAGAAGGGAGGCTGGCCGGTGGCCTGCGCCTCGAGCCCTTCCCCTGAAATACGGATCGTCAGCACGAACCCGGGCTGGGCCTCGAGTTCGTAACGTCCCGCCAGCAGGGCCAGGTACTCGGGATCTGTCAGACCGGGCGTCGCCGGCTCCGAACCATCGGCCCCTGTGCCGTCGGGACCATCGGCGTCCCCGGGCTCATCGCCGGTCTCGGGAGGGGCCTCCTCCCTCGGCTCTGCGGCGAAGGCGTCGGGGTCGTCCACGCCCAGCACGGCCCGTACGATGCGGCCCGGCAGCGTGGGCGGCAGCCCCGCGTCGTTGGTCAGCACCATGAGGCCCACCTCTCGTTCCGGAAACCACATGAATTCCGCCCGGTGGCCCAGGTCGCCTCCCGGATGGTGGAGCCGCTCCAATCCCGCCATAAGGTCCACCTCGAGTCCCAGGCCGTAGTTGGTCGCGCTCCCGTCGTTCAGCACGAAGGGTTCTCGCATGAGGGCGAAAGGTTCGCTCCATCGAGGGTCGTCGCCGGTGAGCGCCGTGAGCCAACGCGCGAGGTCATCCATGGTGGTGTACAGTCCGCCGGCCCCGATGGGGGAACCGACGTCCGGAGCCTTCACCCAGCCGGCAGCGCCTGCGTCGGACGAACCGGGAGCCGGGGACGCCCCGACCGGGGCGGGACGATACCCGTAGGCCGCGTCCGGGATGATCTGCCCGGCGTCGGTCCGGAAGACGGAGCGCTCCATGCCCAGCGGCTCGAACACCTCCTCCTGGATCCACCGGGGGAACGGGGTGCCCGTAGCCGCCTCCACCACCCGGGCCAGCAACACGTACCCCGTGTTGTTGTAGATCCGTTCGGCACCGGGTTCGTTCTGAAGCCGCGGCTGGTGCGAAACGACCCGGACCACCTCGTCAGGGTGAATGAAGTCGCCGTCCTCGATCCGCCACCCTCCCACGGCCAGGGCGTTCAGGAACTCCCGGTATCCGCTGGTATGGGTCAGGAGGTGGCGGAGGGTCACCGGAGACTCCAGCTCCGGCAGCTCCGGAATCCAGTGCCGGACCTCGTCATCGAGGGAAAGCACTCCATCCAGCTCCAAGCGGGCCATGGCCCACGCAGTCAGCGTCTTGGCGGTGGAGCCCACATTGATCCGGGTGTACCGATCCATGGGGACCCAATGGCCCACATTGGCCAGCCCCACCGTCCGATGGCAGGCCAGCCCCATGTCAGGGGTGACCACGCCCACCAGGACCCCGGGCGCATCGAGGGGACGTCCGGTCAGGATCCCGTCAACGGGCGCGCAGGGGTCTGTTCCCGGCTCCAGGACGGAGGCGTGGTCGGAGGGGTGGTCGGCGGTGGCCGATCCGCCCTCAGGCGTCGCAGCCCCGAGGAGCGCAGCCCCGAGGAGCCCGAACGCCAGAAGCGTCAGGGTCCGCAACACCGAGGGGTGCCCGACGGTACGGCTGGCGGGGTGCGTCGTACGGTCCGTAGCGGGAGGTACGGGTCCTCCGGATGAGGGAGCGAATCTATCCATGGCACGTTCGGCTCGGTCGTTGAGAAAACAGGAACCACTTGGTGTCTCCCACCCCTACGAACCTGCCCGACGGATGGATTCAGCGGGGCTGATCCAGCGCGGCCGGCACCTGGCCTGCCCGCCCCTGACGTCCGCCGAAGCCGCCAGGTACCCGGGTGCCCTGAACGCGCAGGCCAACTCCGCCTTCACCCACCACCCCATGATGGCCTTCCGGGTTCGGGAGGCGTTCGAGAGGGTGATGGGAAGTGCCCGGCAAGAACTGGGGATCACCCAGGTCTACGACGTGGCACACAACATCGCGAAGTGGGAAATGTACGAGGCGGACGGTCGCAAATGCCGCCGATTCACGCCCTTCTCCGGACTCCACGTCTGCCCGGTTCGCCGGCAGGGCGCCCCCATCGATTTCTTGTTGTTCCCCAGTGGTATGCGGTGGTACTTTGTGCGTACAGGAATCGCGGTCGCGGTCCCCCCGTTCCCCTGAACCATGTTTCCCTCGCTCTCCGTTCAGACGTCCGTGGGACTCAGGCTGGACGGCACCATCCCCGGGCGGGAACCCCGTCGATACTCGACCTCCTGGGCGTGGCTCCCCGTCATCGCCCTCCTCCTCCTTGCTTCTCCGGCCGCTGCGCAGACCGTGACGGGCACCGTCACCGAAGCAGAGAGTCTCCGGCCCCTGGCCTCCGCCGTGGTCAGCCTCGTCGACGAGAGCGGAGAGGTCCGGGCCCGGACGTTGACCGACAACGAGGGCCACTACCGCCTCCAGGCTCCGACCCCGGGCCGGTACCTGATCCGGGCCGAGCGCCTCGGCTGGCGCACCGACGGGGTGGCCCCCATCGATCTGGAGACGGGGGCCACGATCCGGCGGGACCTCGTGGCCCGGGTCGAGGCGGTTTCCCTCAGGGGGATCGTGGTGGAGACCGGAGATCCGGTGTGCCGGATGGATCCCGACGAAGGGGCGGCGATGGTCCAGCTCTGGGAAGCGGCCCGGAGGATCCTCCAGGCCGAAGCCCTGGGCCGGGAGCTGGGCACCCACCGGTACAGCCTGCGGAACTGGACCCGGGAACTCGCGCGGGACGGTCGAAGGGTTCTGGACGAGGAGAGCCGGCTGCGAACCGGCTACATGAGCGAACCCTACCAGAGCGCCCCGATCGAGGAGCTCATGGAGCGCGGATGGATCCAGGGGGAGCGGCCTGAAGACGGCTGGACGTATTACGCCCCGGACGCGGCGGCGCTCCTCTCCGATACCTTCATGGAAGGGCACTGCTTCCAGGTCGTCCAACGGGACGACGCTCCGGGCCTGGTGGGACTTGCTTTTGAGCCGGCCCGCACCAATGGCCCCCCGGGGATCCGTGGGGCCCTCTGGCTCGAGGTGGACACCGCCCGACTGCGCCTGCTGACCTTCCAATACACCCGGCCGCCGCCCGGCGTCGAGATCTCCGGACCCCTTCCCGCGCACGCCCTCGGAGGCCAGGTCGAGTTTGCCGAGCTTCCCGACGGATCGTGGGTGGTGAGTCGGTGGCACATCCGGACCCCGATGCTTGGGGTCGAGCGGCAGCAGGTCGGCGCCGTGGTGCGGGAGCGTGCGGTCCTGGACCGCATCAACGAGGTCGGCGGTGAGGTTGAGACCGTCCGGCTCCGGGGTGGGGAGATACTCGCCCTTGCCGGCACTGGTTCCGTCGAAGGGGTCGCCCTCGATTCTCGGGGAACTCACCCCGTGGCCGACGGCTCGATTCACCTGACAGGGACCTCCCACCGGACCCGGACGGCCCCGGACGGGCGATTCCACCTGGCGGGCGTGCCGGAGGGCACCTACAACCTCGTGCTTGAGCGCCATGGAGCCCTTCCCCTCCTCGGCCGGTCCGATCCGCTGGAGGTGGACGTTCGTGCGGGAGAGATTGCTGCGGTTCGGGTCAGCCTTCCGTCGTCGGAAGAGCTAGTAGCCCGGGTGTGCGAGCCGGAGGGTGGACCCTGGGGTCCGGGTCTCATCGCGGGGACGATCCTCGGGCGTTCGGGGGAAGCGGTGCACGTCGGGGTGTCGGTGGAACTCCACCAGGTGCATACCCGGGTGGACGGGCTCTGGGACCTCTCCGCCCTTGGGATGGAATGGGAGGGGACGGCGACCGTCCCCGATGAAGAGGGGGAGTTCTTCCTGTGCGCCGAGCCCGCTCGCGGATGGGAGGACGCCCAGCGCAACTGGCGTCTGGTGGTGCGGGGCGAGGCCGGAGAGCCCATCTACTCGGAGTGGATCCACCCCTCGGAAGGTGAGGTCTTCGTTCACAATGTTCTCCTCCGCTGAAGAACGGG
>SLNQ01000135.1 GCA_007132965.1 Gemmatimonadota bacterium
CGCTCCTCGCAGACGGGAGTGGTCCATGGAGACGGTCACGCACGATGTGCTCCTCGTGGGGGGAGGAGGCGCGGGGCTCCGTGCGGCCATCGCGGTAGCGGAGCACAATCCCGCCCTGCGGGTCGGGGTCCTCTCCAAGGTCTATCCCATGCGGAGCCACACCGTGTCCGCCGAGGGGGGGGCCGCCGCCGTCATCCGCCCCGAAGACAGCCTGGACGCCCACGCCTACGACACCATCAGCGGAGGCGACTGGCTCTGCGACCAGGACGCGGTGGAGCTCTTCGTGGAGGAGGCCCCACGCGAGATGCTCCGCCTGGAGCACTGGGGCTGCCCCTGGAGTCGCAATCCCGACGGCACCATCGCCACCCGTCCCTTTGGCGGGATGAAGACCGAGCGGACCTGGTTTGCCGCGGACAAGACCGGCTTCCACATGCTCCACGCGCTCTTCCAGACCACCCTCTCCTACCCCCCCGTCAGCCGTCACGACGAGTGGTTTGCCACCCGCCTCCTGGTGGAGGACGGGCGATGCTACGGGGTGACCGCCATCGACGTGGCTACCGGGAAGGTGTACGCCGTGCTGGCCCGATCGGTGATCCTCTGCACGGGCGGTGGGGGGAAGGTCTTTCCCTACACCACCAACGCCAACATCAAGACAGGCGACGGGATGGCCCTGGCCTACCGGGCCGGCGCACCCCTCAAGGACATGGAGTTCGTCCAGTACCATCCCACGGGCCTCCCCTTCACCGGGATCCTCATCACCGAGGCGGCCCGGGCCGAGGGCGGCTGGCTCCTCAACAAGCACGGCTACCGCTATCTGCAGGACTACGACCTGGGCGAGCCCACCCCCGAGCCGGTGAAGCGCGCCATGGAGCTGGGACCCCGGGATCGCCTCTCCCAGGCCTTCGTCAAGGAGATGGAGAAGGGCCGGACGGTGGCGTCACCCCACGGGGAGGTGGTCCACCTGGACATCCGGCACCTGGGCGCCGACGTCATCGACGCCAAGATCCCGTTCGTGCGAGAGCTCTGCCTCAAGTACGAAAAGATCGATCCGGTAGAGGAGCTGATCCCCGTGCGCCCGGTCGTGCACTACATGATGGGAGGGATCCACACGGACCTGAACGGAGCCACACCGGTGGAGGGCCTGTACGCCGCAGGCGAGACGGCCTGCGTGAACATCAACGGGGCCAACCGGCTGGGATCCAACTCCCTCACCGAGCTGCTGGTCTTCGGAGCCCGTGCCGGGCGAGCCGCCGCCGAGTTCGCCGAGGCGGACGGCGATCCGCCCCAGGCGATCCTGGCCCAGGCCCTGGACGAGGAGGGCCGCATCATCCGCGACATCCTGGGTCCCAGGCGCCGGGGCAAGGAGCGCGTGGCTCCCGTGCGCGAGGCCCTCCAGGAGACGATGGAGGCCGAAGCCGGCATCTACCGGGACGAGGAGGGGCTTCGCCGGGGTCTGGACCGGATCGCCGAGCTCCGCGAGCGGTTTGCCCGCATCTCCCTCGACGACCGCAGCCAGACCTTCAACACCGAGCTCATCCAGTACCTCGAGCTGGAGAACCTGCTGGACGTGGCCGAGACCGTCCTCGAGTCGGCCCGGGAGCGGAGGGAGTCCCGAGGAGCCCACCAGCGGACCGATCACCCCGACCGGGACGACGACCGGTTCCTCGCCCACACGCTCTGTCACCGGAACGAGAACGGGGAACCCAGGATCCAGTTCGAACCGGTGACCATCACGCGCTGGCCCCCGGCGGAGCGCGTTTACGGATCGTAGTCGGCCGGCGGCGGCGGAACCACCACAACCCCGCCGCCGGCCAACGGCCCGGCCCTGCCGCCGGGACCCGCAGCCTGGACAAGGAGGAGACCGTGGAGCCCGTGACGCTGAAGGTGCTTCGGTATCGGCCCGAGGAGGAGGTGGAGCCGACCTACCAGGAATACGAGGTGCCGTGCCAGGACAACTGGATGGTCCTGGACGCGCTCAACCATGTGAAGGAGCGCCTCGACGGGACCCTCTCGTATCGATGGGCCTGCCGGATGGGAGTCTGCGGGAGCTGCGGGATGACGGTGAACGGAACCCCGGTCCTCACCTGCGCCACGTACGTGGAGGACGTGCTCCCCGGGCCGGTGGTGGTCGAACCCCTCCGCGGCTTCCCCGTCATCCGGGACCTGGTGGGAGACATCACCGACTTCATGGAGAAGCTGGGCCGGGTCAAACCCTGGCTCATCCGCGACGAGAAGAAGTCTCCGGACGAAGGGGAGTACCTCCAGACCCCCGAGGAGGTGGCCGACTACAAGCAGTACAGCATGTGCATCAACTGCATGCTCTGCTACGCCGCCTGTCCCATCTACGAGCTCGAGCCCGACTTCATCGGACCCGCGGCCATCGCCCTGGCGCAGCGCTACAACCTGGATTCCCGCGACCAGGGCGAGGAGGAACGCATGGACGTCCTCTCCCAGCACGACGGGGTGTGGGCGTGCACCTTCATCGGCGAGTGCTCGGTGGTCTGCCCCAAGAACGTGGACCCGGCCGGGGCCATCCAGCGATACAAGGTATCGGCCACCGTGGACTGGGTCCGCTCCGTGCTCATGCCCGGGAGGAAGCCGTGAAGGGCGCGTCGGAGTGGGATCGGCACGCCCCGAGCTCCGCACCGAACCCCCGGCACACCCGCTACCACCCACGGTGGCACCGGGAGCGGATCCCCATCTTCTGGTGGGTTGGACACCGTCGCTACACCCTGTTCATCCTACGGGAACTCACCGCCGTGCTGGTCCTCTACTCGGGCCTTCTCCTCCTGGCCCAGCTGGTGGCCATCGGACGGGGACCGGAAAGCTACCAGGCCTTCCAGGGGTGGCTTGCCGAACCCTGGGTCCTGGCGCTCCACACCTTCGTCCTGCTCGGGCTGATCTTCCACACGGTCACGTGGTTGAACCTGGCGCCCAAAGCGCTGGTCCTGCGGGTGGGGAAGATCCGGGTCCCTCCCCGGGCCGTCCTCGTGGGGCACTACCTGGCCTGGATCGCCGTGTCGGCCCTCGTGGCCGGCGCCCTGGTGTGGGTGGCGGGATGAGCCCGGTGGCGAAGGGGGCCGGCGGCCGGCAGGGGACCGAGCCGGAACGGGTCACCCGGTCACGGGAGCCCCTGCTGTGGTCGCTGTTCAGCGCCGGAGGGATGGCCTCGGCCCTGGTGCTTCCGGCGCTCGCCGGTGTGCTCTGGGTCGCCGTTCCGGCGGGCTGGGTGGCCGCTCCGGAGCACGGGGCCATGCTGGCGGTGGCCGCGCACCCACTCACCCGGGCGGCGGTGTCTCTTCTGCTGATTCTCTTCTTCTTTCACTGGGCCCACCGGTTCCGGTACACGCTGTACGACGGCCTGCAGCTCTATCACCTGAACCTGCTCATCGCCGTGGCCACCTACGGGATCGCCTCGGCGCTCTCGGCACTGGCCCTCTGGATCGTGTGGACCCTGGGCTGAACCGTTGGAGGCACGCCATGTTCGAGCTGAAACCAATCTCCCCCGAGGCCATCCCTTCGGCCATGGAGAAGGCGGAGCGCTACCGGCTTCTCAACGAGCCCTGGCAGGCGGAGAGCATCTGCCGGGACATCGTGGCCCGGGAGCCGGACAACCAGGAGGCCCTCATCGCCCTCCTTCTTTCCATCACCGACCAGTTCAAGTCGGAGGGGGGCAAGCGGGTCAACGACGCCAAGGAGGTTCTGGGGGAGCTTCGCGGGGACTACGAGAAGGCCTACTACGAGGGGATCATCTGGGAGCGCAGGGCAACGGCGATCCTGCACCGCCAGGGCCCGGGATCCGGGCCGGTCATCTACGGACGCCTCCGGGAGGCCATGGAGTGCTACGAGCGGGCCGAGGAGCTCCGGCCCCCGGGCAACGACTCGGCCAGACTGCGCTGGAATACCTGCGCCCGGATCATCATGGACCACTCGGAGATCGAACCGGACGACCAGCGGCCCCCCCCCACGCTCCTGGAATAGCGCGGGGCGAAGGCATAGCGCGGGGGGAAGGGGCAGGACGCCCCGAATCAGGTGGAGACGGTGCGATCAGTGCCAGCATCAGGGTGCGGTGCGTGGTGCGTGGAAGGCCCTCGTGGTCCTCGTGCCGCTGACGTTCGACGAGGGCTCGCCCGATTGCCTCTACTTCTTCGACAGCCCGGTCGCCGATCGGAAACCGATGTGGGGCTGTGCGGATCGATCCAGCTTCCGGGTGGGCCGGGAGAAACTCTGCAGAGGACCCTCCAGTGGCGAGCCGATGAAGAGTTTGTCCCGTTTGAGCGGGAGTTTCTCAACACAGGGGCTTGCTGACTGGTATGTCTGAAGAGTTTCTACCGCTCGACGGGTCTCCCACCGACGCCCCATGCCCACCGACTCCCCACATCCACCACCTCTCCGAACCCGTAGATGGAGGGCTCACCATGTGGTCGCCAACCCCCTTGATGTTCAGCGCCGTTTCACTCGTCATTTTCCTGGCCCTGTTGGGCTGCGCGGAGGCGGGTGTCGGCGAGGGACCGATCCAGCTGGAAGTGACCGCCGTGCCCGTCACCGTGGAGGATGCGGATCTCGTGCAGGTAAGCGATCTGCGGACGGATCCGGAGGGCCGCACCTGGGTCCTGACCCGATATCCGCCCCTGGTGCGCGTCTACGGTGAGGACGGAGCCAGGGAGGCCGTGTTCGGGGAGCTGGGAGACGGGCCCAGGGAGTTCAATGCGGCGTGGGCGCTGGTGGCCGGCGGCGATGCCGGGATCGGGGTGGTGGACAATCGCCGGTGGACGCTTCGTTACTTCGCGCCCGACGGCACCCTCCGGTTGGAGCAGGAGATCGAGGGGGACTTCACCTTTCCCGCCGAGATCCGGGATGTCTACTACGGCGACCTGGGCTGGACGTGGGATGTCGCCGGGGGGCTCCTGCAGGACCGCTACCCGCCGCCGCCCGCCGGCATGCCCATGCAGATGCAACAGGCCTACGACTTCTGGGCCGCCGAGCTCGTCTTCGTGCCCGACGATGGGGGCGAGCCGAGGACCCTGGTCACCTTTGCCGACTTCGCCACCTTCGATCCGGAGGAAGAGCCCGCGCCGCGGCCCCTCTCCGCCGGCCCCCTCTGGGACCTCTGCTCCGGCGACGAGTTCGTCTTCCACACGGGTGCCACCTCCGAGCTCATCCGCCTGGGGATGGACGGCAACGTGCGAAGCCGCAGCAATGTGGAGCTGCCGATGGGGTCCCCCGACGTCGAGCTCGTGACCGATTGGATGGTGGAGGTGATCTCGGGGCTCCAGCCCATGCCGGGAGATACGCCGGAGGCCCTCCGGGAGCGGGCCGGGATGATCGCCCAGATGGCCGAACCCCACCTGGAGTCGACCCTTCCCCCCACCCGGCTCCGCTGCGACGACAGGGGCTGGGTGTGGATCCAGCTCTTCGACATGGAGCACGACCGGCGCGGATACGCACGGGAGTGGGTCGTCCTGGACGAGGAGGGCAGCCTCGCCGCCACGGTCACCTTCCCCGAAGGCTTCCATCCCATGCGCTTCGGAGCGGACCGCGTCGTCGGCGTCGTGCGCGACGAGCTCGAGGTCGAGACGGTGGGCTGGATCCCCACGCCCGACCTCCGCTGAAACCCTCTCCTGTTCCCCTTCGTAGGGTCGCCTGAACACTCGTGGGGACCGGCAGACCGTCCCCTGTGTCCGAAAGGCCTTCAGCCTGGCATGGAGAAAGGCCCCGGACCGTGAACCAGTCGAACCCAACAGGAGACATCATGATCAGGACGAGCATTGCAGCCACCGGCCTCCTTGCCATGACCATGGCCGCCGTATTGGTTCCGGCGCTTCCGGTCGAGGCCCAGGAGACGCGCTGGTTCCACGTCCGCGTAGAGGAGCCCGGCGACACCCGGGTGAGCGTGAACCTTCCCCTGGCGCTGCTGGAGGTCGGCCTCGACATCGCCGACCGGCACATGATGCAGGACCAGGGGGTCCACTGGCAGCGAGACGGCAAGGTCTCCGTGGACGACCTCCGACGGATGTGGGCCGAACTCCAGGCGGTGGGGGACGCGGACTTCGTAGAAATCGAGGACGGCGACACGCGGGTGCACATCTCCCAGAGAGGTGACCGGGTCCTCATCCGGACCGACGAGGGCGACCGGACCCGGGTGCACATGGAGATGCCTTCCGTCGTGGTCGAGGCGCTCCTGGGCACCGACGGCGAGAGGCTGCACCTCCGGGACGCTGTGCGGGAGCTGGCCCGCACCGGCAGTCAGGACATCCTGGAGGTGCGGGACGGCGAGACCACCGTCCGGGTCTGGATCGGCGAAAGGGTCGGTGCCCGGTGAACGGGTTCGCCGCCGGCGTAGCGGCCCTGGCCCTCTCCGCCATCCTGGTCGTCGCTGCCGCCTCCCATACCTCGGTGCTGATGGTGGACGTGGCCCTGGAGGACGGTCCCCGCGTGGTGGCGCCGGTGCCGTACGCCGTGGCCCGGGCGGGGCTCGCCCTCGCGCCGCGAGACGTGCGGCGAATCGACGTGCCGGAACTCGCCGATTTCGCGGACGATCTCCGGGAGGTCCTGGATGTTCTTCAGGACACACCCGATGAGACCTTCCTTCTGATCGAAAGGCCGCGCGAGCAGGTGGTCGTGGCCAAGCACGACGGCGCCCTTCGGGTCACTGCCGCGGACGGGGACCGGACCCGCCTCGAGCTGACCCTCCCCCTGAGCTCTCTGGCCCTGGCTCACGACGCATACGACCGAGAGACGGGGATCCTCCACACGGGCGCGCTGGTTCGGGCGCTCCGCGGCTCCCCCCGGGGTTCTCTTCTGCACTTGCAGGACGGAGGAACGGAGGTGCACATCCGAGCCTGGTAGGCGCACGCCGGGCCCCAGCCGCCTACGGACGCCCCCAAGCACGGACGCCCTCGCACAGGACCGCCGGGTGGGGCGGCGCACCTGATCCTCAGCCCATCAACGCGCCGCCACCCGGTCCAGCGCCTCGGCCACCCCATCACGCTCCGCGTCGGTACCCGCCGTCCGCTCCACGAGCTCGGCGTAGTAGGCGAGGGCGTCTTCCTCCTGGCCCAGCGCCTCGGCCGCCCGGGCCGCCCCCAGGAGCGTATGATAGCGGCCGGGCCAATCCTCGAGGGAGCCCTCGTAGGCCTCCAGCGCTTCCGCGGGCCGGTCCAACTCCATCAGCAGGTCGCCGAGAAGCTCCTGCGCTGGCTGCAGGTCCCCGGGCGTCACGCCGTGCTTCTCCATCTGGTCGTGGAGGTCGGCGGCCTGGGACATGGCCTGGACAGCTTCCTCGGTGCGACCTTCGGCCATGGCGATCCAGGCGGTGATGGCGTCCTGCTTGACCTGGATCTGACGGGCCCAGTAGTCGTCGCCCCAGGCCTCCCGAGACGCTTCTTCCAGCTCATGGAGCCGGTCCAGGGAGGCTCGGGCTGCGTCCAGGTCTCCGGTGCGAGCAGCGCCCAGGCCACGGGCATAGTGGCTCATGGCCTCAGACTCGGGGAACTCGTCCCAGGGGAACGCCGCCGGCATTCGGGGCTCCAGGTCGGCGGCCCCCTCCCAGTCGCGCCGCTCCACGTACCAGCGCGCAGGAACCGCGGCCAGTGCGTAGGCGCTTCCGAAGGCCGGCTGGTAGAGCTCGCCCTCACGCAACTCCTGGAGCACCGCCTCGGCCTCGTCGTCCTGGGCCCGCTGCAGGTATCCGTACATCAGGTAGTCGAGGGCGTGGGCGTAGTGGAGCGAGAGGCCGTCGTCGTCCGGGAGCTCCAGGGCCGCGTCAGCGGAGCGGCGATTCCACTCGATGACCTCCTCCCACTCCGCGATCCGCACGTAGATGTGGCTCGGCATGTGGAGGGCGTGGGGGTTCGACGGGGCTACCTCCTCGTAGGCCCGGGCGTGGGTCACCCCATCCTCGGCCCTGGCGTCCACGTCGTGGGCATGGATCGAGTAGTGGATCGCGCCGGGGTGCTCGGGCTCTTCCTCGAGGACGGCCTCCAGCAGCGCGCTGCTGCGCTCCTGCACCGCCGGATCCGTGGGGGCGGTGGAGAGGTGGGCCAGAGCGTAGAAGGCTGCCGCCTCCTGGTCCTCGGGGAAGGCATGGTGAAGCTCCGCCATGGCGCTTTCCCAGCTCCGCACCCGCTCGCCCCGCGAGGCGTCGGGTGCCGCGTAGTAGGCGTGGACG